>NZ_JAOCQE010000013.1 GCF_025290915.1 Streptomyces sp. 15-116A
ACGGCGCTCGCAAGCGCCCCCGCCTCCCCCTGCACCAGGACGGCACGGCCCTCGTGCCCCGGCTCCGGCTCCGGCTCCGGCTCCGGCTCCGGCTCCGGCTCCGGCTCCGGCTCCGGCAGTCGTACCACCCGGTCGGCGACCGCGAGCAGCGCCGGCCGGTGCACCACCAGCAGCACGGTCCGGCCGGCCGCCAGCCGTCGCACCGCCGCCACGATCTCGGCCTCGGTGGCACCGTCCAGCGCGGCCGTCGGCTCGTCGAGCAGCAGCACGGGCCGGTCGGCGAGAAACGCCCGGGCCAGCGCGAGGCGTTGCCGCTGCCCCGCGGACAGTCCCGCCCCGTCCTCACCGAGCGGCGTGTTGATGCCCTCGGGCAGCGCGGACACGAAGTCCAGTGCCCCCGCGTCCCGCAGGGCCCGCCGTACGGCGTCGTCGTCGGCGTCGGCGTCGGGCCGGGCCAGCCGCACGTTGTCGGCGACCGTCCCTGCGAACAGGTGCGGTCGCTGCGGCACCCAGGCGATCCGGCGGTGCCACTCGGCCAGGTCGAGGCCCGCGAGTTCGGCGCTCCCGATCCGTACGCGGCCCTCGTCGGGCCGCACGAACCCCAGCAGCACGTTCAGCAGCGTCGACTTGCCCGCCCCGCTCGGCCCGACCAGCGCGACCGTCTCACCCGGCTCCACGGAGAACGACACGTCCGTCACGGCGTCCGAGGAGCGCCCCGGGTAGCGGACCGTCACGCCGTCGAAGGACACGGCACCGGCCGGCACCGGCCCGCCCCCGGGCGCCGGGGCGGGTGTCTCCAGGACGGCGAAGATCTCCTCGGCGGCGGCGAGCCCTTCCGCCGCCGCGTGGTACTGGGCGCCGACCTGCCGCAGCGGCAGATACGCCTCGGGCGCCAGGATCAGGATGACCAGACCGATGTACAGGTCCATGTCGCCGTGGACGAGCCGCATGCCGATCGTCACGGCCACCAGCGCCACGGACAGCGTGGCGAGGAGTTCCAGCGCGAAGGAGGAGAGGAAGGCGATCCGCAGCGTTCGCATGGTCGCCCGCCGGTACTCGGCGGTGATCCGGCGGATCGACTCCGCCTGGGCCTTGGCCCGCCCGAAGACCTTGAGCGTCGGCAGCCCGGCGACGACGTCCAGGAAGTGCCCCGACAGCCGGGACAGCAGCTGCCACTGACGGTCCATCCGGGACTGGGTGGCCCAGCCGATCAGCACCATGAAGACCGGGATGAGCGGCAGGGTGCCGACGATGATGGCGGCCGACACCCAGTCCTCGGTGACGATCCGCGCCAGCACGGCCACCGGCACGACCACCGCAAGGCCCAACTGCGGGAGATAGCGGGAGAAGTAGCCGTCGAGAGCGTCGACCCCCCGGGTCGCCAGGGCGACCAGCGAACCGGTCCGCTGTCCGGCCAGCCACCCGGGTCCCAGCGCCGTCGCCCGCTCCAGCAGCCGCCCGCGCAGCTCGGACTTCACCGCGGCGCTCGCCCGGTGCGCGGCCAGCTCGGTCAGCCAGCCGACGAGCGCCCGGCCGACCGCCACGACGGCCAGCAGCACCAGGGGAGTGCCGAGGTCACCGGCGGACCTGCCGTGCTGGAACGCGCCCACCACCACCTCGGCGATGAGCATGGCCTGGGCGATGACCAGCCCCGCGCCTACGGCGCCCAGACCGACCACCGCGACAAGGAAGAGACGGGTGGCTCGGGCGTAACGGAGCAGGCGCGGGTCGATCGGTTTCACGTGAAACACACCTCAGTGCACGGGATCGGCGATGTGCTGGGTGCCGATCCGCTTGCGGAAGATCCAGTACGTCCAGCCCTGGTAGAGCAGGACGACCGGAGTGGCGATCACGGCCAGCCAGGTCATGATCTTCAGGGTGTAGGGGCTGGAGGAGGCGTTGGTGACGGTCAGGCTCCAGTCCGCGTTCAGGGTGGACGGCATGACGTTCGGGAACAGCGTCAGGAAGAGCATCGCCACGGCGGCCACGATGGTGACGCCGGAGAACGTGAACGACCATCCCTCGCGCCCCGCCCGGTTCGCCACCAGGGCCGCCACGAGCGCCGCCACGGCGACCACCAGCGCCACCAGGCTTGTGCCGTCCCCCTTGTCGGCCTGGGTCCAGAGCAGGAAGACCGCTGCCAGAACGGCGGTGACGAGCCCGACGCGGCCGGCCGTCGTCCGCGCCCGCTCCCGGATCTCCCCGACCGTCTTCAGCGCCGTGAACACCGCCCCGTGGAACGTGAACAGCGTCAGGGTGACCAGACCGCCCAGCAGTGCGTACGGGTTGAGCAGCTCCCAGACGCTCCCCACGTACTCGAAGTCCGCGTCGATCTTCACTCCGCGCACGATGTTCCCGAAGGCCACGCCCCACAGGAACGCCGGGATCAGCGAGGTCCAGAAGATCGCGGTCTCCCACCTGCGCTGCCAGCTCTCCTCCGGCCGCTTGGCCCGGTACTCGAAGGCGACGCCCCGGATGATCAGGCAGATCAGGATGGCGAGCAGCGGCAGATAGAAGCCGGAGAACAGCGTGGCGTACCACTCGGGGAAGGCGGCGAAGGTCGCCCCGCCGGCGGTGAGCAGCCACACCTCGTTGCCGTCCCAGACCGGTCCGATGGTGTTGATGAGCACCCGCTTCTCGGCGCGGTCGCGGGCCAGCAGCCGGGTGAGGATCCCGACTCCGAAGTCGAAGCCCTCCAGGAAGAAGTAACCGGTCCACAGGACCGCGATCAGGACGAACCAGACGTCGTGCAGTTCCATGACGGTGCAGCTCCCTCGGCCTAGTACGAGAAGGCCATCGGCTTGTCGGCGTCACGGAGATCGCCGCCGAGCTTCGTGGGCGGGTTGAGGTCGTTCTCGGTGAGCTCGGGCGGGCCCGCCTTGACGTACTTGGCGAGCAGCTTGACCTCGATGACGGCCAACGCGGCGTACAGCGCGGTGAAGACGGACATGGAGGTGATGACCTCGGCCGTGGAGACACCGGGGGAGACGGCGTCCCGGGTCTGCATCACGCCGTAGACGACCCAGGGCTGCCGGCCCATCTCGGTGAAGATCCAGCCCCATGAGTTGGCGATCAGTGGGAAGCCCATCGTCCACAGCGCCAGCAGCCAGTACAGCCGGCTCAGCCTGGTACCGAGCGGCTTCTTCAGCAGCACCAGATGCGGCACCTCGTCCTCGCCGGTGCGGTAGGCGGCCGGCAGCAGGAACTTCTTCCTGGTGAGCCACAGTCCCAGCAGGCCGAGGGAGAGGGACGCCATGCCGAAGCCGATCATCCAGCGGAAGCCCCAGTAGGCGACGGGCACGATGGGCTTGTAGTCGCCGGGGCCGAACTTCTCCTGGAGGGCCTCATTGGTGTCGTTGATGCCGGGCACGTACGACTCGAAGTCGCTGTGGGCGAGGAAGGACAGCAGACCCGGGATCTCCAGGGCGACCTTGTTGTGCCCCTTGTCGACGTCCCCGTACGCGAACACGGAGAAGGGCGCGGGCTTCTCGCCGTCCCACAGCGCCTCGGCGGCGGCCATCTTCATCGGCTGCTGCTCGTACATGACCTTGCCGAGGGTGTCGCCGCTGATGGCGGTGAACAGGCCGCCCACCGCAAGGGTGACCAGGCCGAGCCGCAGCGAGGTCCGCATCACCGGGATGTGCTTCTTGCGCATCAGGTGGAAGGCGGCGATGCCGACCATGAAGGCGCCGCCGGTGAGGAAGGCCGCCGAGAAGCTGTGGAAGACCTGGTTGAGGGTGGTGTTCTGGGTGAGCACCAGCCAGAAGTCCGTGAGCTCGGCGCGGCCCTTCTCCTCGTTGATCCGGTAGCCGACAGGGTGCTGCATCCAGGAGTTGGCCGCGAGGATGAAGTACGCCGAGAGCAGGGTGCCGATCGAGACCATCCAGATGCAGGCCAGGTGGATCTTCTTGGGCAGCTTGTCCCATCCGAAGATCCACAGGCCGATGAAGGTGGACTCGAAGAAGAAGGCGATCAGCGCCTCGAAGGCGAGCGGAGCGCCGAAGACGTCACCGACGAACCGCGAGTAGTCGGACCAGTTCATGCCGAACTGGAACTCCTGCACGATGCCGGTGACCACACCCATCGCGATGTTGATCAGGAAAAGCTTGCCCCAGAACTTGGTCGCCCTGAGGTACTTCTCCTTCTCCGTGCGCACCCACGCGGTCTGCAGTCCGGCGGTGAGGGCGGCCAGCGAGATCGTCAGGGGAACGAAGAGGAAGTGGTAGACGGTCGTGATGCCGAACTGCCATCGCGCCAGGGTTTCCGGCGCCAGAGCCAGGTCCACGTCGTCACTCCTTACCCGCGCTTGTGAACGCGTTCACATTCACAAGCAATTATGACCTACCGCTTTTCGCACCAGGAAGGGGGGTCCCTTGTGACGTCAATCCCTTGGCAAAAACTTCAACAGAATGTTGAATTCACGGCCATGAGCACACGCATCCGCATCTCATGGCCCGCAGGGCACCTCACCGCGACGCTCTCCGACACTCCCACCACACAGGCCCTTGCGAAGGCACTGCCGCTCGCCTCCACCGCCCGGACCTGGGGCGAGGAGGTGTACTTCGACACCGGTGTGGCTGTTTCACGTGAAACGGACGCACAGCAGGTCGTCGAGCCCGGCACGGTCGCCTTCTGGACCGACGGCGACGCCCTCGCGCTCCCCTACGGGCCCACACCGATCTCCCGCGGCGACGAATGCCGCCTGGCGAGCCCGTGCAACGTCCTGGGCCGGATCGACGACGACCCCCGCCTGCTCGCGACCGTCCGCGACGGCGACCCCATACGCGTGGAGCCGGCCGACGACTGAGTCGCCGACCGGCTCCGCTCTCTCCGTCGGACCGACGGACTAGAACTCCTTGCGGAAGTCTTCCGCCACCTTCAGGAAGATGTCGTTCGCCTCGGCCTCTCCGACCGTGACCCGCACACCCTCGCCGGGGAACGGCCGGATCACCACGCCCGCCTGCTCACACGCCTGCGCGAACGCCACCGTCCGCTCCCCCAGGCGCAGCCACACGAAGTTGGCCTGGGTCTCGGGCACCGTCCACCCCTGGGCCCGCAGCCCGTCCATCACGCGGTTGCGCTCGCACACCAGCGAGCCGACCCGGCCGATGAGCTCGTCCTCGGCCCGCAGCGAGGCGATCGCCGCGTCCTGGGCGATCTGGCTCACGCCGAACGGCACCGCCGTCTTGCGCAGCGCCGCCGCCACCGGCTCATGGGCGATCGCGAATCCGACGCGCAGCCCCGCCAGGCCGTAGGCCTTGGAGAAGGTCCGCAGCACACAGACGTTGGGCCGCTCCCGGTAGATCTCCACACCGTCCGGCACCTCGGGGTCCCGGATGAACTCGCGGTAGGCCTCGTCGAGGACCACGAGGACATCGCCGGGCACCCGGTCGAGGAAGCGCTCCAGCTCGGCCCGCCGCACCACCGTGCCGGTCGGGTTGTTGGGGTTGCAAACGAAGATCAGGCGCGTCCGGTCCGTGATCGCCGCGGCCATGGCGTCCAGGTCGTGCACATCGCCCGGGGTCAGCGGCACCTGTACGGACGTGGCGCCGCTGATCTGCGTGATGATCGGGTACGCCTCGAAGGACCGCCAGGCGTAGATCACCTCGTCGCCCGGTCCGGAGGTGGCCTGCAGCAGCTGCTGCGCGACGCCGACCGACCCCGTGCCCGTGGCGATGTGCGACGCGGGCACGGCGAAGCGCTCGGCGAGCTCGGCCATCAGGGCCGTACAGGCCATGTCGGGGTAGCGGTTGAAGGACGAGGCAGCGGCCGTGACGCTCTCCATCACGCCCGGGAGCGGCGGATAGGGGTTCTCGTTGGAGGACAGCTTGTAGGCCACCGGCCCACCGGCCGCCGCCGGCTTGCCCGGCTTGTACGTGGGGATCCCCTCCAGCTCGGCGCGCAGCCTGGGGCTCGTCTCGCTCACCGCAGTCCTCCTCGAGAAGACCGGCGGCCCATGACCGCCGCCGACATCAATACTGCTCACCTTATGAGGATTCCGTGCGGCTGCGTAGAGCGGCGGCGAGGACAGGGAAGCGAGGTCCCACCCGTCACAGGGGCAACACGGGCAACATCGCCCGTAGGCGCATGAAAGGCGTGCGCCGCGGGGGCGCGTCGCACATATATCTACGCGCCGGTGGCTCGCGCCGTAGCGCGCATCACCCGTGCAGGTGAGTTGAGACCTCTTCGCAACATCGCCGCCGCGACAGGCCCGCATGCACCGACACACCAGGTCCTGGCATGGAAGCGCTCAACACCCTTGCTATCCAAGGGAATTCATCATCGATGATCATGCAGAAACGTGCCTGTCAACGCCTGCATATGCGTCCGCCCTACCCCACCTCATGAGCCCTACTATCGGCTCGCCATGACAGCAGCAGGGAAGCACCAGGTGAGCCGCGCGGAAACCTCACGCCGAGGCAGCCGGCCGGGTCGAGCGGGCATCAGGGACGTGGCCGCCGCCGCCGGAGTCTCCATCACAACCGTCTCCGACGCCCTCAACGGCAAGGGCCGGCTCCCGGACGCCACCCGCCGGCACGTCCGCGAGGTCGCCGACCGGCTGGGCTACCGGCCCTCGGCCGCCGCCCGTACGCTCCGCACCGGCAAATCGGGCCTCATCGGCCTGACGGTGACGACATACGGGGATGAACCTTTCACCTTCACCGAGTTCGCGTACTTCGCGGAGATGGCGCGCGCCGCCACCTCCGCCGCGCTGGCCCGCGGCTACGCCCTCGTCATCCTGCCCGCGACCTCCCGCCACGACGTGTGGTCCAACGTCGCCCTGGACGGCACGGTCGTCATCGACCCCTCCGACCAGGACCCGGTCGTCAGCGAACTGGTCCGGCAGGGCTTACCGGTCGTCTCCGACGGGCGCCCGGCCGGCGCCCTGCCGGTCACCGCCTGGGTCGACAACGATCACGAGGCCGCGGTCCTCGGCATCCTCGACCATCTCGCCGACGCCGGCGCCCGCCGCATCGGCCTGCTGACCGGGACCACGACCGACACGTACACCCATCTCTCGACGACCGCGTATCTGCGCTGGTGCGAGCGCGTCGGCCAGGATCCGGTGTACGAGTCCTATCCGGCGCACGATCCGTGCGCGGGCGCCGTCGCCGCCGACCGGCTGCTCGCCCGCCCCGACCGCCCCGACGCCGTCTACGGCCTGTTCGACCCGAACGGCACCGACCTGCTCGCCGCCGCCCGCCGCTACGGATTGCGCGTCCCGGACGACCTGCTCCTCGTGTGCTGCAGCGAGTCCACCGTCTACGCCAACACCGAGCCGCCCATCACGACGCTCTCCCTCAAACCGCGCCGCATCGGCACGGCGGTCGTCCAGCTGCTCATCGACGCCATCGAGGGGGTCGAGTCCGACCACCCGGTGGAGCAGGTGATACCGACCGAGCTGATCGTGCGCACGTCGTCCCAGCGGCGTCCCCCGCGGACGACGGTCAGCCCGCCGAGGTCGCCGGAGGGTGCCTGACCGAGGACGTCTCCGGAGGAGGGGCGACGGGCTCCCGGAGGGGCGGAGCCCTTCGCCCGTGATCGCCTCCCGCGGCGGAGCCGTCGCTTCCGGAGAGTGAAGCGGCGACACTTCCGCGCCACTCCTCCGGGGGAACGGGACGCACGCCCGAAGAAACCAGCCCGCTCCCGCGCGAAGCGACCGGAGCAGGGATGCCCGTATGGCGGTCGAAGCCCGGCGCAAACGGGGCGAAAGCCGCGGTGAACTGGAGTCTTGCTCTGATTCACCACCCCTGGGTCATCACATGGCGCGATCCGCATTCCTATGATGGGCCCACGACACCGCGGGCCGCTGCGACCAGGCAGTCCGATGCGGTGCAGATGCGGCGCGATGGTGGAGGGGTCGATGACTCAGGGGGCCGGTCAGGGACCCGAGGTGGAGCGGACGGCGACGCTGCGCGACTTCCGGGTACCCGCGTACGTCCACGAGACCGGTCCGTACGCGCACAGCACCCACCCCGGCGACGTGGCCCCGCCGGCCGAGGAGACGTATCCGGAGGGATACACACCCACTCAGCGGGACCTCCCCGTCATCAATCGGGGTGACACTGTTCAGGTGACCGTCGATCCCACGTCCGTCCCCGCCCCGCAGCCGGCCACCGGCCCCGGCCCGCTCTACGTGGTCGGCGACGTCCACGGCTATCTCGACGAGCTGGTGGCGGCCCTCCAGGAGAAGGGCCTCATCGACTCCGCCGGCCAGTGGTGCGCGGGCACCGCGCGGCTGTGGTTCCTCGGCGACTTCACCGACCGCGGCCCGGACGGCATCGGCGTCATCGATCTGGTGATGCGCCTGTCCGCCGAGGCCGCCGCGGCCGGCGGCTACTGCAAGGCGCTGATGGGCAACCACGAGCTGCTGCTGCTCGGCGCCAAGCGGTTCGGCGACACCCCCGTCAACTCGGGCGCGGGCACCGCCACCTTCCAGGCGGCCTGGCTGCTCAACGGCGGCCAGAAGACGGACATGGACCGCCTCCAGGACCACCACCTGCAGTGGATGGCCCGCCTGGACGCCGTCGAGGAGGTCGACGGCCATCTGCTGCTGCACTCCGACACCACCGCCTACCTCGACTACGGCCGGTCCATCGAAGAGGTCAACGACACCGTCCGCGAGACGCTCACCCGCAACGACGCCGACGAAGTCTGGGACCTGTTCCGCAAGTTCACCAAGCGGTTCTCCTTCCGCGACGAAGGCGGCGCCGACGCGGTGCGCTCCCTTCTCGATACGTACGGCGGCACCCGCGTCGTTCACGGGCACAGCCCCATTCCGTATCTGCTGGGCGAGGTCGGCTCCGAGGACGGGGAGGACGACACCGGTCCCGTGGTCGAGGGACCGCATGTCTACGCCGACGGACTGGCCATCGCGATGGACGGCGGCGTGACGATGGCCGGAAAGCTGCTGGTCCAGCAACTGCCGCTCGCCATGTGAACGTTCACCGGATGCTGCTTCCACGGCCCCGTTCCATGGCTGTGCGGCGCGAATTTCGGTAAACCCCCTGTCACCACGCGCCGTCGCCGCTCTACCATCGGCTTATCCGTAGCAGGCTCCCCTCCGTTTCTGCCCGACGGCTCGTCAGCATGCCGAGCCCCAAGCCCTACGGAGCATCGGGGGATGCACATGAACAGCGTTCCGCAGCACCTGCTGAGCGAGGACCGCCAGGAATACGAGCGGATTCTCGATGAGGCGCTGCGCTCCGCACCACACCGCCCGGAACTCGCCGCTGTCGGACAGCGGCTCAACCCCGAACAACTGCGCACCATGGCGCTGGGCGCCACCGCGATCATCACGGCGGCCGCGGCGACCGAGTACCAGCACTATGTGAAGGTCCGTGAGGAACTGCGCCGGCCGCCGGTGACGGCCGACCCGGCCGTCCGTGACTCCGGCTCCGCCTCCGCCTCGGCTGAGCACGGCACGAACGCGGTGGGGCTCGCCGGCGCCATGGGCGAGGTGGCCGAGGCCGCCGGAGCCGGAGTCGTCGCCGTGGTCGCCGTCCTGGCTCCGGTGCTGGCCGGGACCGCGGCAGCGATCTTCCTGCTCGTCGGCTACGTCCTGCGGATGCTCGACCCGAACGCCGCGTTCGCCCAGACCATGCTCACCACGGGCTGGGTGTTCGGCGCCGTGACGGCGGTCGCCATCCTCGTCGCCGCGGTCGGACTGCTGCTCACCGCCCTGCGCAACAAGCCGTCCGCGCAGGGCGGGCCCTACTCGGAAGCCGACGGAGAACTGACTCGTGCCAGGGAGGCCTGGCGCGAGGCTCTGCTGGAACGCGGCATACTCCCGTTCCTGCGGGACGCCCTCGCCGAGCCCGGAGCGGCCACTCTGCACCGTACGGCGGCACCGTCCGCCCCCACCAGCCGCATCCCGCACCTCGGCTACGACCGCCCCGGCTTCACCAGCCCCGACGAAGGCCCGGCCCGCGGCCCCCGGCCCAGCTATTCCAGCCCGGACTACACCAGCCCGGACTTCGGAGGCCCGGAACACCAGCCGGACTGACCGGAACAGCGGCGGCACGGACAAGGCGACCGCGCCGCCGGACGGCCGGCTCGGGCGACCGGCCGTCCGGCGACCCCCCGCGGGGACGTCGCCGGCGTGCTCCGCCGCCGGGGTCAGTCCGCCAGCGGGAGGTAGACGCGGTTGCCCGCCGCGGCGAACTCCTTGGACTTCTGCGCCATGCCCTCCTCGATCTCGGCCCGGGTTCCGCCGTGTTCACGGCGGATATCCTGGGAGATCTTCATCGAGCAGAACTTCGGCCCGCACATCGAGCAGAAGTGGGCCGTCTTCGCCGGTTCCGCCGGCAGGGTCTCGTCGTGGAACTCGCGTGCCGTGTCCGGGTCGAGGGCCAGGTTGAACTGGTCCTCCCAGCGGAACTCGAAGCGGGCGTCGGACAGCGCGTCGTCCCACTCCTGCGCACCGGGGTGGCCCTTGGCGAGGTCCGCGGCGTGAGCAGCGATCTTGTAGGTGATGACGCCGGTCTTGACGTCGTCCCGGTTGGGCAGACCGAGGTGCTCCTTGGGCGTGACGTAGCAGAGCATGGCCGTGCCCCACCAGGCGATCATCGCGGCGCCGATGCCGGAGGTGATGTGGTCGTAGGCCGGCGCGACGTCCGTGGTCAGCGGGCCGAGCGTATAGAACGGAGCTTCATCGCAGATCTCCTGCTGAAGGTCGATGTTCTCCTTGATCTTGTGCATCGGGACATGTCCCGGGCCTTCGATCATGGTCTGCACGTTGAAACGCTTCGCGATCCGGTTGAGTTCCCCGAGGGTCCTCAACTCGGCGAACTGCGCCTCGTCGTTGGCGTCCGCGATGGAGCCCGGCCGCAGGCCGTCGCCGAGCGAGTAGGTGACGTCGTACGCGGCGAGGATCTCGCAGAGCTCCTCGAAGTGCTCGTAGAGGAACGATTCCTTGTGGTGCGCGAGGCACCACGCGGCCATGATCGATCCGCCGCGCGAGACGATGCCGGTCTTGCGGTTGGCGGTGAGCGGCACGTACGCGAGGCGCACGCCCGCGTGGACGGTCATGTAGTCCACGCCCTGCTCGGCCTGCTCGATGACCGTGTCCTTGTAGATCTCCCAGGTCAGTTCCTCGGCCTTGCCGTCGACCTTCTCCAGGGCCTGGTAGAGCGGCACGGTGCCGATGGGGACGGGGGAGTTGCGCAGGACCCACTCGCGGGTGGTGTGGATGTTGCGGCCGGTGGAGAGGTCCATGACCGTGTCGGCGCCCCAGCGGGTCGCCCAGTTCATCTTCTCCACCTCCTCCTCGATGGAGGACGTCACCGCCGAGTTGCCGATGTTGGCGTTCACCTTCACCAGGAACCGCTTGCCGATGATCATCGGCTCGATCTCCGGGTGGTTGACGTTGGCCGGCAGCACCGCCCGGCCCGCGGCGATCTCCTCGCGGACCACCTCGGGAGAGACGTTCTCCCGGATCGCCACGAACTCCATCTCGGGCGTGATCTCGCCCCGGCGCGCGTAGGCGAGCTGCGTGACCGCCCGGCCGTCACGGCCCCGGCGGGGCTGGCGCGGACGCCCGGGGAAGACGGCCTCCAGATTGCGCAGGCCGCCGCGCGGCGAGGTGTGCTTGATCCCGTCGTCCTCCGGGCGGACGGGCCGGCCCGCGTACTCCTCGGTGTCTCCGCGCGCGATGATCCAGTTCTCCCGCAGCGGCGCCAGGCCCCTGCGCACGTCGGTGTCGACGAGCGGATCGGTGTACGGGCCCGAGGTGTCGTACAGCGTGACCGACTGCCCGTTGGTGAGGTGCACCTGGCGGACCGGCACCCGCAGGTCGGGGCGGGTGCCCTCGACGTACGCCTTGTGCCAGCCGATGGACTTCCCGGTCTCCGTGTCGAGCGACGTCCCCGTCGTGTTCTGCGTGGAGGCAGGCGTGCGTGCGTCCTTGTTGGTCATGAGACCTATCTCCCTACGCCGGCATTACCCGGTAACAGGTTCGGCGGTCGACGCAGCGGTATCCGTCTGCCGACGTTTCATGTGAAACATCACTCGCGATGGGTGATGTTTCATGTGAAACATCGCTGGGACGGAGGTCAGCGCCCTCTCAGCCCGGTGCTCCGAGCTCCCGCGTGTACAAAAGGTGCCCCCACGCTAGCGTCAATCCTGGCGCGGTGAACAGAGGGCCCCCCTCGTTCTTGCGATGATCGGTCGGTGACTCCTTCGCAGCCTCCTTCGTTCCCACCGCCCGAACCGCCCCCTGGATCCGGCACCGGAACCGGTCACGGCCATGCGCACGGGCACAGTCACAGCCATGGCCCGGCCGCCCCCGTCTCCCAGCATCTGCGCAAGGTGATCGCGGCGATCCTCATCCCGTTCGCCACCGCGGTGCTGGTCGGCCTCGCCGTGCTGTGGCCCGGCGGCGCACCGGAGCACGAGCGGACCGGCGTCGGCTTCGACCGCCAGACGCAGGAGGCCACGGTCACCAAGGTGGTGGAGGTGAACTGCAAGGACGTGAACGCCTCAGGCGGCGTCCCGACCGGTGACACCTCCACCGCGGAGGGCTCCTCGGCCCAGCAGCAGGCGGACGGCACCTGCAAGAAGGCGACGATCCGGGTCGATTCCGGCAAGGACTCGGGCCGCACCTTCACCGAGATCGTGCAGCCGGACCAGTCCCGGCAGCTGAGCGAGGGCCAGGAGGTCGTGGTCGCGTACGAGCCCTCCGCGCCCGAGGACCTGCAGTACTCGGTGACGGACATCAACCGGCGGCTGCCCCTCGCCCTGCTCGCCGGCATCTTCGCGCTGGCCGTGGTGGTCGTGGGCCGGCTGCGCGGACTGATGGCGCTGGTCGCGCTGGCGATCAGCTTCCTGGTGCTGACCTACTTCATCCTGCCCGCGATCCTGCAGGGCTCCAACCCGCTGATCGTGGCGGTGGTCGGGGCGAGCGCCATCATGCTGCTCGCCCTGTATCTCTGTCACGGACTGTCCGCGCGGACGTCCGTGGCGGTGCTCGGCACCTTGATCTCGCTGCTGCTGATCGGCGTTCTCGGCTCGGTCTTCATCGGCTGGGCCGCGCTCACCGGCGACACCGACGACAACACCGGTCTGATCCACGGGCTCTACCCGGAGATCGACATGAGCGGTCTGCTGCTGGCCGGTGTCATCATCGGTTCGCTCGGTGTCCTCGACGATGTGACGGTCACCCAGACATCGGCGGTCTGGGAGCTGCACGAGGCCAACCCGTCGATGGGCTGGCGCGGGCTGTACCGGGCCGGTATCCGCATCGGCCGGGACCACATCGCGTCCGTGGTCAACACGCTGGTCCTCGCCTACGCGGGCGCCGCGCTGCCGCTGCTGCTGCTGTTCTCCATCGCGCAGAGCGGGGTGGGGACGGTCGCCAACAGCGAACTGGTCGCGGAGGAGATCGTCCGCACGCTGATCGGCTCCATCGGGCTGGTGGCGTCGGTACCGGTCACCACGGCGCTGGCCGCCCTGGTGGTCTCCGCCGACCGGCCGACGAACGGACGGGAACCGGCGCAGGGCGGACGCGAATCGGCGCAGGGCAACCGGCCGTTGGCGGCTCGGGGCGGCCGGGGCAGGCGCCGTAAGCGCTGAGGTCGGCTACTGGGAGGCGGGTCAATGGTGTCGCCGGGTCTTCCGTAGCACCGGCGGCTCCACGGCGGCAGCGGGCCCTTGGTCGGCCCTCGCCTTGAGGCGGCCCCGCCTCGAGCCACGCATCTGCCCCAACCACGGCACCGGCCCCGCAGAAGCGTTCCTGCACAGCGATACGGCCGCATGCCCATGGCGGAACTCCCTCAAGGATTCCGCCGAGGAACACCCTCTTGGCGTAACGCTTCACCCAGCGCTCTGTTCGGCCAGGATCCGGTCCAGCGCGTCGTCCAGGTGGGCGTCGAAGTCGGCGAGCGCTCCCTCCTGGCCCAGCGGCACCAGTTTGTCCGTGCGGTCGAGGAAGGCCACGAGCGGTGCCGTGGATGCCCGGAACAGCGCCTGGTCGCCGCCCACCTGAAGCCGGATCAGCACCTCGCCCAGCACCTCGGGGTCGACCGGCGAGACCCGTACATCGCCTTCCCCGCACGGGCGGCCGACCCCGTCGATCAGCAGTTCCCGGCCGAACGCCCAGGTCACCGGGGCATCCCCCGGAAGATGGAAGGTCAACCGCACGGCGTAGGGATCACAGGTGTCGTAGCGCAACTCCACCGGGATGCGGAAGGACAGCTCCTCCGACACGAGAAAGCTCATCATGACCTCTGCCTGTACGGACTCGCGCATCGCCTACCCCGTCATTCGACGCTGACTGGCCGGGACTGGACCCCTGGACACTGGTGGAATCTTGCTGAACGTACACAGCAGATCACAAGGAGTGAGTTTTCAGATACTGATAGAGAGCGCGAGCGTCCCGAGCAGCGCCCCCGCCTCGGCCTGCAACCGCTGTGCCGCGGGGAGCAACCGGTCGGCCTGATGTGCGGGCAGGGAGATGGCCATCGTCGCGGCCGTGCTGCCGACCGTGACGGGGATCGCCGCACAGACCGTCCCCACGGCATACTCCTGCCGTTCGATCACCAGGTCCATGCGCCGCGTCCGCTCCAGCCGGCGCAGAAGGCTGTGGCTGTCCCGGACGGTGTACGGCGTGAGGGGCTGGACCGGGTAGCGGTCGAGGTGGTCGCGCCGGGCCCGCTCGTCGAGCTGGGACAGCAGACACTGGCCGATCGCGTGCGCGTGACCGGTCTCCCGGAAGTCGGCCCACTCCTCGACCGCCGGATTGCCGGGGGTGTCCGAGACACACATGACGGTGATCTCGCCCTCGCGGTACACCGCGTAGTACACGGGGACGCCGATCGCGTCCCGCCAGCGGGCGAAGGCGTCGGCGACCGTGCTGCGACGTTTCTGCTGCGCCCCGGCCGCGCTCAGCCGCTCGGCCGCCTCGCCGAGGAAGAACAGCCCTTTGTCCCGGCGCAGATAGCCCTCGTGCACCAGCGTGCGCAGCAGGTGGTACGTCGTGGGAAGCGCCAGCCCCGTCTCGCGGGCCAGTTGCTTGGCCGGGGCGCCGTGCGCGTGACCGGCGACGGTCTCCAGCAGACGCATGGCGCGCTGGACGGAGCCGATGAGAGTCGCCGTGGGGCCGGACGCGGCGGCTCCGGATGCAGGGGGGTCCGGGGAGTGGGGCTGCGCGGGGACCGTGGGGAGGGGTGTGGGGGTGGTGAGTGACATGGCGGTTTCAGCCGTGGCCAAGGGTTACTCCCGATGCGAGGGGGCAGCCCGTGCGGAGGAACACGGGTGGGGGCGGACGCCGCTCGCGGGGATCGCCCCGCGTCGAGCTCCGGACTCTAACGGCCCCTCACCGCCACCGGACGGCCTGTCCGGGAAACTTCCCCCGCCCGAGGGAACCGGTGATCCCTGTTACCGCTCACCGGCCCCTCGTCGCGCTCACCAGTCGCCGCGCGACGTCGAACTCGACGTGAACTTCCGTACGACGTAGATGAGTCCGCCGACCAGGGCGACGAAGATCAGCACCTTGAACAGCAGCCCGATCACGAAGCCGACCACGCTCGCTATCAGCCCGCCGAACACGAACAGGGCGATGACCGGCACCGCGATCCACTTCACCCACCACGGCAGTCCCACGAAGATCTCTCGCATCGCCCTCGTCCTTACCTCTCCGCCCGTCATGTCCCGGGTCGCGTCGATGATGTTCCGCCTTCGATGCTAGGGCGGCGAAGGGCCCGGCGGGGGTCCCGGATCCCTTGTCCTCCCCTGACCGATCCCCTAGGGAACCCGGAGACGGTGCCTCAGCTCTCGGGCGGAGAGAACACCACCAGAACCCGCAGGTCCTCGCTGATGTGGTGGAACTTGTGCGCGACGCCGGCCGGTACGTAGACCACGCTGCCGCGTGCCACCTGCGTGGTCTCCATACCGACGGTGATCGCGGCGCGACCGCTGACGACGAAGTACACCTCGTCCTGGTTGTGCGGCTTCTGCGGATCCTGCTCGCCCGCGTCCAGGGCGTAGAGGCCGACCGACATGTTCCGCTCCCGCAGGAACTGGAGGTACGCCCCCTCGTTGGCGGCGCGTTCCGCCTCCAGTTCGTCCAGCCGGAATGCCTTCACTTTGTCCGCCCCTGCCTCACTGCTCTTGTCCGACGCTGTCTGCCACGATCAGACACATGAAGAATTTCCTAGTCAAGACGATCGCCAACGCGGGCGCCCTGGCGGTCGCGGTGTGGCTGCTCGACAAGATCACCCTGACCGGTGACAGCACGGGCAAGAAGGCCGGCACCCTGATACTCGTGGCGCTGCTCTTCGGCCTGGTCAACTTCCTGGTCAAGCCGGTCGTGAAGCTGCTGAGCCTGCCTCTGCTCATCCTGACGCTGGGCCTGTTCACCCTGGTGGTGAACGCGCTGATGCTGCTGCTCACCTCCTGGCTGGCCGACCAGCTCGACCTCAGCTTCCACGTCGAGGGCTTCTGGACCGCCGTGCTGGGCGGCCTGATCATCTCGGTGGTCTCCTGGGCGCTCAACGTCGTCCTGCCCGACGGGGACTGATCCCGATGACCTACCGCGTCTGTTTCGTCTGCACCGGCAACATCTGCCGCTCGCCGATGGCCGAGTCCGTCTTCCGCACGCGGGTGGCGGAGGCCGGCCTGGAGGGCCTGGTCGAGGTCGACAGCGCCGGCACGGGCGGCTGGCACGAGGGGGACGGCGCCGATCCCCGCGCAGTGGCCGTCCTGGAGGAGAACGGCTACGGCACCGGTCACACGGCCCGCCAGTTCGACCCTTCCTGGTTCGCCCGCCTCGATCTCGTCATCGCCCTCGACTCGGGCCACCTCAGGGCGCTGCGCCGTCTGGCCCCCACGCGGCGCGACGCGGACAAGGTGCGACTGCTGCGTTCCTACGACCCCGCGGCCGGCGGTGATCACGACGTGCCCGACCCGTACTACGGGGACGCCGACGGCTTCGACGCCTGCCTTGAGATGGTGGAGGCGGCGAGCACGGGGCTGCTCGCCGCGGTACGCGAGCAGGTGGAGGGACGTGCGGCATGAGTGACGCGACGGCGAACGACGGACACGGAACGGGCGAGGAGGCGGCGTCCTGGGGCGCCGGCGCTTCCTCCGGCGAGGGCTCCGCGCCCCATTCCGCCGACGGGCCGGGGTTCCCGGCCGGTGCCGGGGACGGGACCCGCGCCGTGCGCGCCGGGCTGCCCGAGCCGGTCAAGCACGAGCCGACCCTTCCGGGCCCCGTGTTCGCCGCCCACTTCCACCTGCCGGGCGACCCGACGGGCCCCTACACCTACGGCCGGGACGAGAATCCCACCTGGACGCTGCTCGAACGGGCCATCCGCGAGCTGGAGGCGCCTGGGCAGGACGGTGCCGAGACACTGGTGTTCGCGTCGGGCATGGCCGCGATCTCCTCGGTGCTCTTCTCCCAGCTGCGCACGGGCGACGCGGTGGTGCTGCCGGACGACGGCTACCAGGCGCTGCCTCTGGTGCGGACGCAGCTGGAGGAATACGGCATCGAGGTGCGCACCGCGCCGACGGGCGGCGACGCCCAGCTCGACGTCCTCGACGGTGCGCGGCTGCTGTGGATCGAGACGCCGTCGAACCCGGGGCTGGATGTGTGCGACGTGCGCCGGCTGGCCGACGCGGCACACGCGCGTGGAGCCCTCGTGGCCGTCGACAACACCCTGGCGACGCCGCTCGGCCAGCGCCCGCTGGAGCTCGGCGCCGACTTCGTGGTCGCGAGCGGGACCAAGCAGCTCACCGGGCACGGCGACATCCTCCTGGGGTACGTCACCGGCCGGGACGGCGAGGCGATGGCGGCCGTGCGCAGGTGGCGCAAGATCGTCGGTGCGATTCCCGGGCCCATGGAGGCGTGGCTCGCACACCGTTCGATCGCCACGCTCCAGCTGCGGGTCGACCGGCAGAACGCCACCGCGCTCGCGCTCGCCCAGGCACTCCAGGGGCGGCCCGAAGTGACCGGGCTCCGGTATCCGGGACTGCCGGACGACCCCTCGCACAAGGTCGCCTCGCAGCAGATGCGGCGCTACGGGTGCGTGGTCTCCTTCACGCTTCCCTCGCGCGCGCGTGCCGACCGTTTTCTCGAGGCGCTGCGGCTCGTGGACGACGCGACGAGTTTTGGTGGCGTGCGGTCCACCGCGGAACGGCGTGGTCGCTGGGGCGGTGACGCCGTGCCGGAGGGCTTCGTCCGCTTCTCCGTCGGGTGCGAGGACCCGGAGGACCTGGTGGCCGATGTGCTGCGGGCCCTGGACGCATCAGCCGCCTGACCACGTGCCCTGCCGGTTGGACAGAGCCGGCGCAGCGCGACGGACGGTCCGAGCCTCCCCCCTCGTGGCTCGGACCGTCCTCGGTTCTGCGCGCGAAGAACTGCGCGACCAAGGCTAGTTGACTCGTAGTCAGTGTCCAATCACAGTAGCGACAGCGACCTATCGACTTATTTATAGTTGGGCGTCCACGGGGGCCGGGGCGGGAGTGGGAACAAAGGGGAGGGTGTGCCGTGGATCTGGCCTTGCTGCGGACCTTCGTGACCGTGCACCGGGCCGGTTCCTTCACCCGTGCCGCCACGCTGCTCGGCCTGTCGCAGCCGGCCGTGACCTCCCAGATACGGACCCTGGAACGGCAGCTCGGACGGCCTTTGTTCTTACGTCAGGCCCGTGGGGTGACGCCCACGACCATCGGCGACGAACTCGCCCACAAGGCGGCGCCGCATCTCGACGCCCTGGTCGAGATCGCCGAGACCGGGATCGAGGAGGACTCCTCCTTACGCACGCTGCACTTGGCCGGGCCTCCCGAGTTCACAGCGGAACGGGCGCTGCCCGTGCTCACGAAGCTGACCGGCGAGGACGGCCAGGGCCTCGCCCTGCGCGCCTCCTTCGGAACCGCCGAGGAGGCGCTGGAGGGGCTGGCCGCCGGTCATCACGATCTGGCCATCAGCACGATCCTGCCGCGCGGTGCCCTGCTATCGGCGACCGCTCTCTGCGACGAGGAGCATGTGCTGGTCGCCGCTCCCCGCTGGGCCGAGCGGATCGACGCCGAGAAGCTCCCGCGCACCGGCGCATCCGTTCTGGAGAAGGTGCCGGTGGTCGAGGTGCACGAGTCGCTGCCCTTCGTCTCCCGCTATTGGGCTTCCGTCTTCGACTCCCGCCCCGTTGCCACGGGCACCGTCATCGTTCCGGATCTCCGCGCGGTGCTGGCATGCGCGGCCGCCGGTGCCGGGCTGGCGGTACTGCCGCGCTATCTGTGTACGGAGGCGATCGAACGGGGCGATGTGATCGCACTGCACGAACCGGCGGTTCCTCCGTTGCGGACGTACTTCCTGGTCGTCCGCACGGGAACGCTGGCCCTGCCCCATGTCGCGCGCGCCCATGAGTGGTTGCAGCGAGCGGCGGAGGACTGGTGCTGACCCGTCGGGGCGATGCGGCACACGCCGCATGCGAGCGGTGACGGCATGCGATGTTTCACGTGGAACATGCCGGGCCACATTTCTCCCATGACCGTCCGACCCGTGGTCAAGCGCACCGCCCGTGCCGTTCTGCTGGACGGCGACGACCTGATCCTGATCAAGCGCACCAAGCCCGGCATGGATCCCTACTGGCTCACCCCTGGCGGCGGGGTCGAGCCATCGGACCCGACCGTCGTCGACGCCCTGCACCGCGAGGTGTACGAGGAACTCGGCGCGAAGATCACCGATGTGGTGCCCTGCTTCGTCGACACGGTGGAGCACATCGGCGAGGACGGCGGTGCCACCGGTGTGAAGGTGCAGCACTTCTTCGTCTGCCGTCTCGAATCCATGGACCCCTCCCTGCGCCATGGCCCGGAGGTCGACGAGCCGACCGGTGAGTACGAGATCGTCCGCGTACCGTTCACCCGCGTCGGCATCGCCTCCGTCCACCTCGTTCCGCTGTCCCTGCGGCACTACCTGGACGGCAACATCGAGGGCGTCCGCGCCATGCATGCCCCCGACTTGGGCTGACCGCTCGGCCACGCGGAGTTGGTCACTCGGGGTTCAGGCATGTTTCACGTGAAACGGGGGGGCGGCCAGGGCCGAGTCCTGTCAGTCGGCGAGAGCATGGCCAAAAGCGCCTGCCGATCTGTGGAAACAGGTGGACGGCGGCGGCCCCTGTCGTACAGCCTGACCTGCGTGTCGACACCTTCTGTTGCTTCCCTGCCCATCCGCCGCCTGACGCTTCGCGATCTCCACGCCTGCGCCGACCTGTCCGAGGACCGGGGGTGGCCTCGGGAGGAGCACAAGTGGGGCCTCCTCCTCTCGGCCGGGCAGGGCTACGGGGTCGACGACCCCGACGGCGGGCTGGTCACCGCCTGTGTCGTCACCGAGTACGGGCCACAGGAGCGCCCCGTCCTGGGTGCGATCGGCATGGTGCTCGTCGCCGAACGGCACGCCCGTCGCGGGATCGGCCGCCGGCTCATGCGCCATGTGCTCGACGAGATGGGCACCACGCCCCTCACGTTGCACGCGACGCCGTACGGCCGGCCTCTCTACGAGGAACTCGGCTTCAAGGTCACTGGGCGCGCGGAGATGCTGCGCGGGCACTTCGTCCCCGACGGCACAGTGTCCGAGGTCGCCACGCGTGCCGCGACCGCCGAGGACCTTCCGGGAATCCTCCGGCTCGATCACGAGGTGTTCGGGGCGGACCGCACGCACGTCCTCACCCGCCTCCCGGCCTTCGCCGATCAACTGCGGGTCGCCGAGGCGGAGGGTCGCCTCATCGGATACGCGGCGGCCTGGCCCAACATGGACACGCATGTCGTGGGCCCGCTGATCGCCCGTGACACGGCGACGGCCAAGGCCCTCATCGCCTCGCTCGCCGACCACACCGACCGTCCGCTGCGCACCGACATCGACGTCCGGCACGAGGGGCTGCTGGACTGGGCGAAGCAGCACGGCCTCGCGTCCGTCGCCTTCAACGCGGTCATGACGTACGGCATCGCGGACCTACCGGGTGACTGGAGCCGCCGTTTCGCGCCGCTGACGGTCGCGGCGGGCTGAGACCGAGAAGGGGGTGGCGCCCGCTGAGGGCGCCGCCGTTCTCAGCCGAGGAGCGCGATGGCGGCCTCCGCGAAAGCGTGATCCTGCTCCGGCGCACCGCCGCCCACACCGATCGCGCCGATCAGACGACCCTCACGCCGAAGGGGCAGCCCGCCGGCGATGAACAGCAGCGGCCGGTCGAGTGCGGTCGGCAGCGTGTGGAACGGACCCCCGGGCTGCACGGCCCCGACGAGATCAGCGGTGGGCGCGTTCAGCTGCAGGGCCGTGTACGCCTTGCGGGTGCTGGTCTCGCCGGAGATCAGCACGGCGCGGTCGTCCCGCCGGAAGGCGAGCAGATGTCCGCCGGCGTCGAGCACCGTGACGCTGACGGTGGCTCCGGCTGCCTCGGCGGCCCGACGCGCCGCGGTGACGAGTGCTTCGGCGTCCGCCGTGGTGAGCGGGGCGACGGCTGTGGTGGTGCTCATGAGGGTTCTCCTTGAGGTGCGGGGTCTTACGACTTGCTCTGCGGAGGGGGGCCGGTGCTGTGGGGCGGCCCTGACCCGCAGCCACGGCTCACGGGTCAGTGGATGAGGACGCCGCGCTGCTCGGCGGGGGCGGAGCCGGCGACCACGGTCCCGGTGCGTGCCTCCCGGCGCTCCAGGGCGGCCGAGACGAAGGCCAGGACCAGAGCGGCCGCGGCGAGGGCGGCGCCGACCCAGTTGGGCGCGGTGTAGCCGAGACCGGCCGCGATCACCAGTCCACCGAGCCAGGCGGACAGGGCGTTGCCGAGATTGAAGGCGCCGATGTTGACGGCCGAGGCCAGCGTGGGGGCACCGTGGGCCTGGTCCAGTACACGCTTCTGCAGCGGCGGAACGCTGGCGAAGCCCAGGGCTCCGATCAGGGCGATGGTGACGGCCGCGAGGACCTTGTCGTGCGCGGTCAGGGTGAACAGCGCGAGGACCACGGCGAGGGCCCCAAGGGACACGTACAGCATGGGCATCAGGGCGCGGTCCGCATACCTGCCGCCGACGAGATTGCCGCCCACCATGCCGAGGCCGAAGAGGACGAGCAGCCAGGTGACCGAGCCGTCGGCGAAGCCGGCGACGTGGGTCATCATCGGCGCGATGTAGGTGATGGCCGCGAAGACTCCGCCGAAGCCGAGGACGGTCATCGCCATGGCGAGCAGCACCTGGACGTTCTTGAGGGCGGCCAGCTCGTGGCGCAGCCGCACACCCTCGGGCTTGGGCAGGTCCGGCACGAGCCGGGCGACCCCGGCCAGTCCGACGACACCGAGCACGGCGACGATGCCGAAGGTGACGCGCCAGCCGATGGACTGGCCGACGAGGGTGCCGAGCGGGACGCCGACGACATTGGCGACGGTGAGGCCGGTGAACATCAGGGCGATGGCTCCGGCCTTCTTGTCCGGGGCGACCAGGTCCGCGGCGACCACCGAGCCGATGCCGAAGAAGGCTCCGTGGGCCAGCGAAGCGACGACACGTCCGAGCAGCATGACGCCGAAGGCGGGTGCCAGCGCCGAGAGCAGGTTGCCGGCGATGAACAGGCCCATCAGCAGCATCAGCATCCGCTTGCGGGAGACCCGGGTGCCGAGGGCGGTCATCAGCGGCGCACCGAGCACGACACCCAGGGCGTAGCCGGTCACCAGGTAGCCGGCGGTGGGGATGGAGACGCCGAAGTCACCCGCGACCTCGGGCAGCAAGCCCATGATCACGAACTCCGTGGTTCCGATCCCGAAGGCCCCGATCGCCAGGGCCAGAAGCGCGAGAGGCATGAGGACAGACCTTCCAGGTCGTTGCAGGAGCGCTTTACGTGCTTCGACAATAGTTGCAGGCGCGTTTTATTTGCAAGCGCGGTCTATTGCGCCGCTGCTCTATCCTGGGTTCAGCCGCTCCTGGACGGAGGAAACGCCCATGACCGCCACGGATCCCGCCCTCACCGCCCTCGCCCAGGGCTGGTGCGCCCTTTCCCTGCTGCACGGGAGGATCGAGGCGCACATCGAGCGCGCTCTTCAGGCCGGGCACGACCTGAGCGTGCGCGAGTACTCCCTGCTCGACGTGCTGAGCCGGCAGCACGACGGCGAGGGCGGCCATCTGCAGATGAAGCAGGTCGCCGACGCGGTGGTCCTCAGCCAGAGCGCCACCACCCGGCTGGTCACGCGGCTCGAGGACCGAGGGCTGCTGGAGCGCTATCTGTGCCCCACGGACCGGCGTGGCATCTACACCAATGTCACGGAGGCCGGTCTCCAGCTT
Organism: Streptomyces sp. 15-116A; assembly: GCF_025290915.1. Lineage (GTDB taxonomy): Bacteria > Actinomycetota > Actinomycetes > Streptomycetales > Streptomycetaceae > Streptomyces. Next base: position 23,242 of record NZ_JAOCQE010000013.1, read on the forward strand.
CTGGAGGAGGCCCGGCCGACCAATGACGCCGCCCTGCGCCAAGCCCTGGACGAAGCGGCGAAGAACCCCGATCTGGCCCCTCTGGTCCGCGCCGTCGAGACCCTCAAGGCGCCGGTCCCCGCATAGAGCGAGGCCGGCCACGCTGCGTACGCTGCGGCCATGGGAGATCTTGAGATACGCACCGCGGTCGCCGACGACATCCCCGCCATCGTCGGCATGCTCGCCGACGATCCCTTGGGCGCCGAACGCGAGTCGCCGGACGACCTCGGCCCCTACCTGGCCGCGTTCGAACGGCTCAGCTCCGATCCGAACCAGCATCTGGTCGTCGCGGTTCGCGGGGGTCGGGTCATCGGCACGCTGCAGCTCACCATCGTTCCCGGGCTGTCGCGCCGCGGTGCCACCAGGTCGATCATCGAGGGCGTCCGCATCCACGCCGCCGAGCGGGGCAGCGGCCTGGGCACGCGGCTCATCGAGTGGGCCGTCGACGAGTCCCGTCGCCAGGACTGCCGACTGGTCCAGCTGACGTCGGACAGCAGCCGCACCGATGCCCGCCGCTTCTACGAGCGGCTCGGATTCACTGCGTCCCATGTCGGCTTCAAGCTGGCGCTGTAGCAGACGTGCGGCGTCACCGTACGAGACGAGCCGGGCGCTGTTTCACGTGAAACAGCCCCCGGCTCGCAACCGGCTCGGTCGTCCGGTGATGGCTAACCGATCCCCCGCCACCCCTCGGGATCCACGCCCCCCGGCACGGGAGCGTCCTCGTCGTACGGTAGGCGCGTGAACACGAACGACCCGAGGTCGAGATGGCTCACGGACCCGTCCGCACGCCGCACGGGCCGCAGAAGCTCACCGGCGTAATAGCCCTCGAGACCCGTCCACGTGCCATCTCCGTTGGAACGGAAGCGTGAGCGGCGGCCGTTGCCGCTCAGCGGCCCCAGCGAGACCAGCCCGTCGCCCGAGAGCCGCAGGGCGAAGGCGTGCGTGCCCCAGTACCACTGCCCCACCAGTTCGAGCACCGTGGCATCGGCCTCCCGCAACGGCTTCCAGGGGTCAGGGATACGCGGTTCCGCCTCGGCCACGATCCGGACGAGATCGGCGGCGATCGAGGACACCGGCGGACCGGACGTGCAGTTCGCCAGGACGACCGCTGCCACGTCGTCCTCCACACTGATCGCGAGACACGCGAGGAAACCCGGCAGGGACCCGGAGTGGCCCACGAGGATCCGTCCGCCCTGATGACGAACCTCCAAGCCCAGGCCGTACGCATACCCGGCGGCGACGTCCGCGGTCTCGACCGCCGCCGCAGGCGTCCGCATCTCCCGCACGGACTCCGCGCTCAGCACCCGCTCGTCCCCGTTGGCCAGGAAGGCCGCGAAGCGTCCCAAGTCCCGCGTCGTGGACCACAGTTGTCCCGCGGCGGCCATCCGTCCGAGATCCTCCTGCGGCTCCGGCAGCAGCACATCCGCCCAGGGATGAACCGCCCAGCCACCCGCGTGCGGCGCCTGCGGACGCACGCTCGTACGACTCAGCCCCAGAGGTTCGAGCACTTCACGCCGAAGCACGTCCTCCCACGACGCCCCTCTCACCTTCTCGACCAGCGCACCGAGCAACGCGTATCCGGGGTTCGAGTAGTGGAACCGGCGGCCCACCGGATGCACCAGGGGCCGCTCACCCAGCACATCGGCCAGCTCGGGACGCAGAGAACCCGCAGTGCGCTCCCACCACGGGCCAGGCGGCTCGGCCGTCAGTCCGCCGGCGTGCGCGAGCAGTTCGGCGACGGTCGCCTCTCCGGCGCCTGTTCCGGAAAGGTGCTTCTCCAGAGGATCCCCGAGATCGAGCACCCCCTCGTCCCGCAGCCGGAGGACCAGCACGGCGGTGAAGGTCTTGGTGATCGAACCGATCCGGTACTGCACGTTCTCATCCGGAGTCTGCCCCTCCACCGAGGTCCGCGCCCCCGACCACACGGCATCGCCGCCCCGCACGACCGTCGCGACCAGGGACGGTGCACGCCCCTCCGCCTGCGCTACGGCGATCCGGTGCAGCAGCGCGCGGCGCGTACCGGGCAGCAGCTCTTCCTGAGGTGTCGTCATGCCCTCAGTTCAGCAGGAATCGATCAGGTCTGCGCCATGTCGACGAAACGCGAGTAGTGCCCCTGGAAGGCGACCGTGATCGTGGCCGTCGGGCCGTTTCGGTGCTTGGCGACGATCAGGTCGGCCTCACCCGCACGAGGCGACTCCTTCTCGTACGCGTCCTCGCGGTGCAGCAGGATGACCATGTCGGCGTCCTGCTCGATGGAGCCGGACTCGCGGAGGTCGGAGACCATCGGCTTCTTGTCCGTGCGCTGCTCGGGACCACGGTTCAGCTGGGAGAGCGCGATGACCGGGATCTCCAGCTCCTTGGCCAGCAGCTTGAGGTTACGGGACATGTCCGAGACCTCCTGCTGACGGCTCTCGGCGCGCTTGGAACCGCCGGACTGCATCAGCTGGAGGTAGTCGATGACGACGAGCTTCAGGTCGTTGCGCTGCTTCAGACGGCGGCACTTGGCGCGGATCTCCATCATCGACAGGTTCGGGGAGTCGTCGATGTAGAGCGGCGCGGCCGACACGTCCGGCATCCGGCGCGCCAGCCGGGTCCAGTCCTCGTCGGTCATCGTGCCGGACCGCATGTGGTGCAGGGCGACCCGGGCCTCGGCCGACAGCAGACGCATCGCGATCTCGTTGCGCCCCATCTCGAGCGAGAAGATGACACTCGGCAGGTTGTGCTTGATCGACGCCGCCCTCGCGAAGTCCAGCGCCAGCGTCGACTTACCCATAGCGGGACGCGCGGCGATGACGATCATCTGCCCCGGGTGCAGTCCGTTGGTGAGCGAGTCGAAGTCGGTGAAGCCGGTGGGGACGCCGGTCATCTCGCCGCTGCGCGATCCGATCGCCTCGATCTCGTCGAGCGCGCCCTCCATGATGTCGCCGAGCGGCAGATAGTCCTCGCTGGTGCGCTGCTCGGTGACCGCGTAGATCTCGGCCTGGGCGCGGTTGACGATCTCGTCGACGTCGTCGTCGGCCGCGTATCCCATCTGGGTGATGCGCGTGCCCGCCTCGACCAGCCGGCGCAGCACGGCGCGCTCGTGCACGATCTCCGCGTAGTACGCCGCGTTGGCCGCCGTGGGCACCATCTGCACGAGCGTGTGCAGATAGGAGGCCCCTCCGACCTTGTTGATCTCGCCGCGCTTGGTCAGCTCGGCGGCGATGGTGATGGGGTCGGCCGGCTCGCCTCGCGCGTACACGTCGAGGACGGCCGTGTAGATGGTCTCGTGGGCCGGCTTGTAGAAGTCGTGGCCCTTGAGGATCTCGACGACGTCGGCGATGGCGTCCTTGGACAGCAGCATGCCGCCCAGCACGGACTGCTCGGCCTCGAGGTCCTGCGGCGGAACCCGCTCGAACGCGGATCCCCCGCCGTCCCACACTCCGCTGTCCCGGCCGCGGTCGTGCTGCTCGTCCCGGCCACGGCCCCCGTCGTCACGGCGGCGGGAGGCGGGCAGACGATCGCTGGGACCGCTGTCGGCCCACGGGTCGTCCAAGGGCTCGGAAATGCTCACCGAGCCACCTCCTCCCGTCCGCCGAGCGGACCTCGCCGTGCCCCTCTGTTCTACGGCACGGCACTGACAAATAAGAGGCCCAACTCCGGTTGACGCGCGCCGGTTTTGTGGTGTTTTCCAGACCGGCAGGCGGAGCGGGCGCCGGACAACCGTAGGCCCGACGGCACCGTCAGCCAATCTGGTTATCCACAGGCCATGTGGACGACGGCCCCAATGCTGTGGACAACTCCTCAAAACCTGTGCACGACCCGGTGGACAGCCCTGTGAACAAGCTCTGCTCGCTTCACCAGAAGGACTCCTGACCTGCGTCTTTGCCATCCACCGGCTGTGCAGAAGAAAAACTTCCCCAGTCGGATCAAGATCACTTCAGGTCGTGTACCCAAGCACACACCTCAGGACCTCAAGTAAGGGTCACAAAAGCTTTGCATCTCTTACCTGTGGACGATTAGATTGGTGCACATGACACAGGCCCCCGCGCGCCCCCGAGCCGCCCGGCGGCGGCATGACCGCGAGATCGTCATGCTGGCCGTTCCCGCCTTCGGCGCCCTCGTCGCCGAGCCGCTTTTCGTCATGGCCGACAGCGCGATCGTCGGGCATCTCGGCACGGCACAGCTCGCCGGTCTCGGCGTCGCCTCGGCCCTCCTCATGACCGCCGTCAGCGTCTTCGTCTTCCTGGCCTACGCCACCACCGCCGCCGTCGCCCGACGCGTGGGCGCGGGTGACCTTCCGGCAGCCATCCGCCAGGGGATGGACGGCATCTGGCTGGCCCTGCTGCTCGGCGCCGCCGTCATCGCCGTCGTCCTGCCCACCGCCCCCGCCCTGGTGGACCTCTTCGGCGCCTCCGACACAGCGGCCCCCTACGCCACCACCTATCTGCGGATCTCGTCACTCGGCATACCGGCGATGCTGGTCGTGCTGGCCGCCACCGGCCTCCTGCGCGGGCTGCAGGACACCAGGACTCCGCTGTATGTCGCCGTCGGCGGCTTCGTCGCCAACGGTGTTCTCAACGTCGCGCTCGTCTACGGCGCCGGCCTCGGCATCGCGGGGTCCGCCTGGGGCACGGTCATCGCCCAGTGCGCGATGGCCGCTGTCTACCTGGCCGTGGTGCTGCGCGGCGCCCGCAAGCACGGGGCCTCGCTGCGCCCGCACGCCGCGGGGATCAAGGCCTCGGCACAGGCGGGCGTACCGCTGCTGGTGCGCACCCTGTCGCTCAGGGCGATCCTGCTGATCGCCACAGCGGTGGCCGCGCGCCTCGGCGACGCCGATATCGCGGCCCACCAGATCATCCTCTCCCTGTGGAGTCTGCTCGCCTTCGCGCTGGACGCCATCGCCATCGCCGGACAGGCCATCATCGGACGCTATCTGGGGGCCGGTGACGTCGAAGGCGCCCGTGACGCCTGCCGCCGGATGGTGGAGTGGGGCATCGGGGTCGGGGTGGTCCTCGGTGTCCTGGTGGTGCTCGCCCGCCCGGTGTTCCTGCCGCTGTTCACCAGCGACTCCGCCGTGCAGGACGCAGCACTGCCGGCCCTGGTGATCGTGGCCCTGTCCCAGCCGATCTCCGGCATCGTCTTCGTCCTGGACGGCGTCCTGATGGGCGCGGGCGACGGACCATACCTCGCCTGGGCGATGCTGCTGACCCTGGCGGTCTTCACTCCGGCCGCCCTGATGGTCCCGTTCCTCGGCGGTGGACTCACCGCGCTGTGGGCCACGATGACGCTCATGATGACCGTACGGATGCTGACGCTGTGGCTCCGTACCCGCTCCGGCCGCTGGATCGTCACGGGCGCCACGCGCTGAGCGTTTCACGTGAAACATCTGCGCGCGGCGACGACAAGGGGGCCGCACCCCGAAGGGTGCGGCCCCCTTGCTCACTGCTTCAGCGAGCGCGGCGATCAGGCCGCGACGACCTCGATGTTGACCTTGGCGGCAACCTCGGGGTGCAGACGCACGGACGTCTCGTGAGCGCCCAGGGTCTTGATCGGCGTACCGAGCTCGATGCGGCGCTTGTCGACCTCGGGGCCACCGGCGTCCTTGATCGCGGAAGCGATGTCGGCCGGGGTGACGGAACCGAAGAGACGACCGGCGTCGCCGGAGCGGACCGCGAGGCGGACCTTGACGCCCTCGAGCTGGGCCTTCACCTGGTTGGCCTGCTCGATGGTCTGGATCTCGTGGATCTTGCGAGCGCGGCGGATCTGCTCGACGTCCTTCTCGCCACCCTTGGTCCAGCGGATCGCGAGCTTCCGCGGGATCAGGTAGTTGCGAGCGTAACCGTCCTTGACGTCGACGACGTCGCCCGCGGCACCGAGGCCGGAGACCTCGTGGGTGAGGATGATCTTCATGAGTCGGTCACCCTTCCCTTATCGCGCGGTGGAGGTGTAGGGCAGCAGCGCCATCTCACGGCTGTTCTTGACGGCCGTGGCGACGTCACGCTGGTGCTGCGTGCAGTTGCCGGTCACGCGGCGGGCACGGATCTTGCCGCGGTCGGAAATGAACTTCCGCAGCATGTTCGTGTCCTTGTAGTCCACGTACGTGACCTTGTCCTTGCAGAATGCGCAGACCTTCTTCTTCGGCTTGCGCACAGGCGGCTTCGCCATGGTGTATCTCCTGTGTGATCAAGAAGTGTGGGTACGGCCCGCCCTAGAAGGGGGGCTCGTCCGAGTAGCCGCCACCGCCGCCGGAGCCACCGCCCCAGCCGCCGCCCTGCTGGCCGCCACCGCCGCCGTAACCGCCCTGGCCACCGCGGCCCGTGGTCTTGGTGACCTTGGCCGTGGCATTGCGCAGGCTGGCGCCGACTTCCTCGACGTCCAGCTCGTAGACCGTGCGCTTGACGCCCTCACGGTCCTCGTAGGACCGCTGCTTCAGCCGGCCCTGCACGATGACGCGCATGCCTCGCTGGAGCGACTCGGCGACGTTCTCCGCCGCCTGGCGCCAGACCGAGCAGGTCAGGAACAGGCTCTCGCCGTCCTTCCACTCGTTCGTCTGGCGGTCGAAGGTGCGGGGAGTCGACGCGACACGGAACTTCGCGACGGCCGCACCGGACGGGGTGAAGCGCAGCTCGGGGTCATCGACAAGATTGCCGACGACCGTGATGACGGTCTCGCCTGCCATGGGGGAACCTCTCGGCGGGTTTGCTGCTGGCTGCTTGCTGCTACTCGAATCCCGAGATCAGCTGAGCGGGAGAGCTCAGTGGGTCTCGGGGCGGAGGACCTTGGTCCTAAGGACCGACTCGTTCAGGTTCATCTGGCGGTCGAGCTCCTTGACGACCGCAGGCTCGGCCTGCAGGTCGATGACCGAGTAGATGCCCTCGGGCTTCTTCTTGATCTCGTACGAGAGACGACGACGGCCCCAGGTGTCGACCTTCTCGACCTTTCCGCCGCCGTCACGGACGACAGAAAGGAAGTTCTCGATCAGCGGGGAGACAGCACGCTCCTCGAGATCGGGGTCGAGGATGACCATCACCTCGTAGTGACGCATGTGGAACCCACCTCCTTTGGACTCAGCGGCCACGGTCGTTCCGTGGCAGGAGGGTCGTGATGCGTTGCGCAACGATGCCTGTCAGTAAAACAGCCGCCACTGACAATCGAGGTCGGGCGGCGGTTGGCTCTGTCCGGACAGACACCGGTGCAGACGCTACAGAGTACCCGCACAGTGCCTTCCGGTTGAAATCCGTCCGGGGGGCCCGTCAATCTGTACACATCGGGTGTGTATGGCGCTACGATGCGCCGCTTTTCGCAGGAGGTGCCCCATGGCACAGGCATTGCGACCCAACACCGCCGGCGGCCTCTTCGCCACGGACGGCAAGCCCCATCCGGTCCAGGACACCCTGCTCGCGGTGACCCTGGTGCTGGGCATCACGTCCTTCATCACGGCGATGTTCCACCATCTGCACCTGCTCAGCTCCTGGACCGGCCTGGTGGGCATCCTCACCGGTGCGTACGGACAGTGGATCTCGGAGACGACCCGCGAGCGCTTCGGCCTGATCCTGGGTCTCGGTGCGGCTGCGGTCGGCTTCTTCCTGGGCATGGCGCACGGCGGCCTCTTCGGTGGGGTCATCGACTGACGCCAGGCACTCCCGTCCCGAAAACCGGTGGACGCCCCGGCCGCCGACAGGCCGGGGCGAAGGTCCGTGCGCCCCACCAGGGCGCTCCCCGGGCGCAGTAGGCTTCGCGCGAGAGCCGGAGCCCCTGAACCCATGGGGACACACCAGCCCGAGGAGCGCCCCGAATGAGCCTGACCCTGAGGACCATCAGTCGCGAGCAGCATCTGGCCTACATCCAGAGCCTGCCGTCGGCGAGCCACATGCAGGTCCCGGCCTGGGCGGACGTCAAGGCCGAATGGCGCTCCGAGAACCTCGGCTGGTTCGACGACCGCACCGGTGAGCTCGTCGGTGCCGGTCTGGTCCTCTACCGGCAGCTCCCCAAGATCAAGCGGTACCTCGCCTATCTGCCCGAGGGCCCGGTCATCAACTGGTTCGCTCCGAATCTCCAGGAGTGGATCGAGCCGATGCTGGCGCATCTGAAGCAGCAGGGTGCCTTCTCGGTGAAGATGGGCCCGCCGGTGATCATCCGGCGCTGGGAAGCGGCGACCATCAAGAAGGGCATCCAGGACCCGGACGTGAAGCGTCTGCGCGATCTGGAGGCCGACTTCATCGAGCCGCGCGCCTTCGAGGTGGCCGACAAGCTGCGCCGCATGGGCTGGCAGCAGGGCGAGGACGGCGGCGCCGGCTTCGGCGATGTCCAGCCCCGGTACGTCTATCAGGTGCCGCTGGCGAACCGGTCCCTCGAAGAGGTCCACAAGAACTTCAACCAGCTGTGGCGCCGCAACATCAAGAAGGCCGAGAAGGCCGGCGTCGAGGTCGTTCAGGGCGGTTACGAGGACCTCGCCGAGTGGCAGCGGCTGTACGAGATCACCGCCGTGCGCGACCACTTCCGGCCGCGCCCGCTGTCGTACTTCCAGCGCATGTGGACGGCCCTCAACTCCGAGGACCCCAACCGCATGCGGCTGTACTTCGCCCGGCACAACGGCGTGAACCTCTCCGCGGCGACCATGCTGATCGTCGGCGGGCACGTCTGGTACTCCTACGGCGCCTCCGACAACATCGGGCGCGAGGTCCGGCCCTCGAACGCGATGCAGTGGCGGATGCTGCGCGACGCCTACGCGCTCGGCGCCACCGTCTACGACCTGCGCGGCATCTCCGACTCGCTCGACGAGACCGACCACCTCTTCGGTCTGATCCAGTTCAAGGTGGGCACCGGCGGTCAGGCCGCCGAGTACCTCGGCGAGTGGGACTTCCCGCTGAACAAGCTGCTCCACAAGGCGCTCGACATCTACATGTCGCGCCGCTGACGTCGTCCTCGGCGTCTTCGGCGTCTTCGGCGCTCCGACTGCATCGACAGCTTCCATACCTCTGATACACCGCAGCCACGAGAAAGGTTCCAGGTCCGGCCATGGCGCTCACGCTCTACGTCGACACCGCGCGCTGGCGGGCGCACCACAAGCACGTGCAGGAGCAGTTCCCCGGCCTCGTCCCGGTCTGCAAGGGCAACGGCTACGGCTTCGGCCACGAGCGGCTGGCCGAGGAGGCCACACGGCTGGGCTCGGACGTCCTCGCGGTCGGCACGACGTACGAGGCCGCCCGGATCAAGGACTGGTTCGGCGGTGACCTGCTGGTGCTGACCCCGTACCGGCGTGGCGAGGAGCCCGTGCCGCTGCCCGACCGGGTCATCCGCTCCGTGTCGTCGGTCGACGGTGTCTACGGCCTGGTCGGCGCGCGCGTGGTCATCGAGGTGATGTCCTCGATGAAGCGACACGGCGTCAGCGAGCAGGAACTGCCCCAGTTGCACGCCGCCATAGAGAACGTGCGGCTGGAGGGCTTCGCCATCCACCTCCCGCTGGACCGGACCGACGGCTCGGACGCCGTCGAGGAGGTCATCGGCTGGATGGACCGGCTGCGCGCGGCCCGGCTTCCTCTGCACACGATGTTCGTCAGCCATCTCAAGGCCGAGGAACTCGCCCGGCTGCAGCAGCAGTTCCCGCAGACGCGCTTCCGCGCCCGGATCGGCACCCGGCTGTGGCTGGGCGACCACGAGGCCACCGAGTACCGCGGCGCCGTCCTGGACGTCACGCGCGTCGCCAAGGGGGACCGTTTCGGCTACCGGCAGCAGAAGGCCGCCTCGGACGGCTTCCTGGTGGTCGTGGCGGGCGGTACGTCGCACGGGGTGGGTCTGGAGGCCCCCAAGGCGCTGCACGGCGTCATGCCGCGCGCCAAGGGCGTCGCCCGCGCCGGTCTCGCCACGGTCAACCGGAACCTTTCGCCGTTCGTCTGGGGCGGCAAGCAGCGCTGGTTCGCCGAGCCGCCGCACATGCAGGTGTCGATCCTCTTCGTGCCGGCGGACGCGCCGGAGCCCAAGGTGGGCGACGAGCTGGTGGCGCATCTGCGCCACACCACCACGCAGTTCGACCGGCTCGTCGACCGCTGAGCACGTCCTCCCGGAACCACTGAGCCGGAACCACTGAGGGGGCCTCGCCGTTTCTGCGAGGCCCCCTCAGCGGTTGGTGCAGCGGCTGGTTCGCTCAGAGCGAACCGTTGGTGGCCCCGGTCCCGCCCCACTCGACGCGCGGCCCCTCGAAGTGGGCGGCATGCCGTGCGGGATGCGCCGCCGGACCGAGCACGAACACGTCGTCGGCCCCGTCGAGCACCCCTCCCGAGGGATCGTCGTCACCGGCACGGCGCACCGGATCACGTTCCGGCATGAGGATGTCGCGCACGACCATGGCGCAGAGGAAGACCGTCCCGAGCAGGTGCAGCCCGATGGCCCAGTGATAGCCGTCCGTGGGCAGCCCCTTGTGAGCGTCACCGCTGGTCGTATAGGCGAGGTACATCCAGATACCGAGGAAGTACGCCACCTCGCAGGCCTGCCAGATCAGGAAGTCCCGCCATCTCGGCCGCGCGAGGGCGGCCAGCGGCACCAGCCACAGGACGTACTGCGGCGAGTAGACCTTGTTGGTGAGGATGAACGCCGCGACGATCAGGAACGCGAGCTGGGCGAAACGCGGCCGGCGGGGCGCCATCAGCGCGAGCGCCGCCACACCGGCACAGCACAGCACCATCAGCAGCGTGGCCAGGGTGTTGACGGTGTCGGTGCTCAGCGGGTCGGACGAGTTCTGGGCCAGGATCAGCCAGAAGGACCCGAAGTCGACGCCCCGCTCCTGGCTGAACGTGTAGAACTTCGACCAGCCGTCGAAGGCGAAGAGCATCACCGGCCCGTTCACGACGACCCAGGCGACGATCGCGCTCCCGAGAGCCGTCGCGTACTCCCGCCACCGCCCCGCGCGCCAGCACAGCACCAGCAACGGCCCGAGGATCAGCACGGGGTAGAGCTTGGCGGCCGTGGCCAGCCCCAGCAGGACACCGAAGGCCAGCGCACGGCCCCGCGACCACATCAGCATCGCCGCGGCCGTCAGCGCCACCGCCAGCAGGTCCCAGTTGATCGTGGCGGTCAGCGCGAAGGCGGGCGCCAGCGCCGGCAGCAGACCGTCCCAAGGCCGCCGGGCGTGGGTACGGGTCACACAGACGGCGATGACCGCCGCACACGCCATGAGCATCCCGGCGTTGACCATCCAGTACCACTGCTCCTGGTCCTGGATGCTGCCGCTGCCGGGCGTGAGCCAGGCGGCGACCTGCATGAACACGCCGGTCAGCACCGGGTACTCAAGGAACTGCATGTCGCCCGGGAGCTGGTCGAAGTACGGCACGAGCCCGTCGGCGAAGCCACGCCCCTGGTAGAGGTGGGGGATGTCCGAGTAGCAGGCGTGGGTGTACTGGGAACTGGCGCCGTAGAACCAGGCGCCGTTGTAACAGGGCGCCTTCTGCACCAGGCCGAGGGCGAACATGCCGATCGCCACCAGGGCGATCACCCGCACCGGCGTCCACCAGGACGTCCCGAGCAGCGCACGCCGCCCGAGCGGACCGCCGATCAGCTCGCTGCCGGCAGCGGCGACCTCGTCCTCCGCGGTGGGCCGCACGAGGTCCGGCTCGTGGGCACTCGCTTGCTTCGATACTCCACTGGGCATGCCGCACATCCTGCCGTACGTCTCTGGGAAAACGGCGAGGGCCGCCGTACCCGAGCGGTACGGCGGCCCATGTTTCACGTGAAACAGCGACGTGTTTCACGTGAAACACCCGAGCGAGGCGATGAGCGGGCTATCCGGCCGGGCCTCCGAAGAGACCACCACCACCGTTGCCATTACCTCTGCTGTTCCCGGGGACGCCTGTTTCCGTGGGTGCCGGTGAACCGGTCGCGCCACCGTCCGTTCCGCCGTTGTCGGTGCCCCCCTGATCGTTGCCGCTCGTGTCACCGTCATCGCAGTTGAAGTCGAACGGCTCGCATGTGGCGGTCTGCGTGGGAGTCGGGATGGTCGCCGACTCTGTCGGCGTCGGGGACGGCGAGGGAGTCGTCTCCTCGGTCTCCGTGGGCGTCGGCGTGGGAGTCGGGGTCGGGTCGGCGTTGACGACCTGGCCGATGGGCTCGGGGGTCGGGAACCGCTCCGCCGGCTCGTCCTTCAGCGCATCGCCCATGTAGTCCGCCCAGATCTCGGACGGGAACGAGGCACCGTGGATCTTCTTCTGCCCACCCGTGCCGAACATCTCCAGGAACGTGCGGTTCTTGATGGTCTCGTCATCGGGGTAACGGAACATGCTGATCGCGGTGGACAGCTGGGGGGTGTACCCGACGAACCAGGCGGACTTGTTGCCGTCCGTCGTACCGGTCTTGCCGGCCACCTCGCGCCCGGGCAGCTGGGCGTTGGTGCCGGTGCCCTTCTCTACGACGGTCTTCAGGACGTCCGTGACATTGTCGGCGACGTTCTCCTCGAAGGCCTGCTTCGTCACGGTCTTGTGGGTGAAGACGGTGCCGTCCTTGCTCGAGATCTTCTTCACCGAGAACGGCTCCCGCTGCTCACCGGAGGCCGCGAACGTGGCATAGGCGCCCGCCATGCGGATGGCACTGGGGCTGGACGTACCGATGGAGAAGGACGGGTACTCGGTACCGGCGAGGCTGCTTTCCAGCACACCGGCTTCTGTCGCGGCCTCCTTCACCTTGTCCAGGCCGACGTCCATGCCGAGCTGCACGAACGAGGAGTTCACCGACTCCCGCATCGCCTCCCGGAGGTCGATCTTGTATGCGGGCGGCGTGCCGTACGAGACATCGCCGTCATTGACCTGGAGCCACTCCTCGCCCTTCTCGTTCTGCCAGATGTCCCCCTTGTAGTCCCTGATCTTGAGCTTGTTCTTACCGGGATACAGGCTCTTCGGAGAGACGACCGTGCGCTCGTCCTGTGCCTGCACCTCGTCCAGGTCGGGATCCCGGACGCCCCACTTCATGGCCGCGGCCAGCACAAACGGCTTGAACGTCGAACCGACCTGGGCACCGGTCACGTCGGCGTTGTTGGTGAAGTGCTTGGTCGCGTCCTCACCGCCGTAGATGGCTTCGATCGCACCGCTTGCGGGGTTCACCGAGGCCCCACCGAACTGGACGTGCTTGTCCGTCTCCGGGCGCTTCTCCGGGTCGATGTTCTCCTTGTAGACCTTCTTGACCGACTCCTCGAGCGCCTTCACCTTGTTCTTGTCGAAGGTGGTGTAGATCGAGTAGCCACCCTGTCGCAGCTCGTCCTCGGTGATCCCTGTCTCGTCGCTGTGGGTGACGATGTAGCTCTTGGCGAGATCCACGAGGTAGCCGATCTGGCCACTGAGCGCGGTGTTCGAGCGCGGGCTCTGCACCTTGGGGAGCTTGGTGAACTTGGCACGCGTCGCGGCGTCCAGATGGCCGTACTCGACCATCTTGGTCAGCGTGTCCTGCATCTGGGTCAGGGCGCGCTTCTCGTTTTTCTCGCGAGTGGCGCCGACCGGGTCGATGGACGTCGCACCCGCCGGGTCGTAGTAGGTGGCTCCCTTGAGCACCGCCGCCAGGAAGGCGCACTCGCCCACGTCCAGGTCCAGAGCCCTCTTGTTGAAGTAGGCGCGGGAGGCGGCCTCGATCCCGTAGGCGCCGCGGCCGTAGTACGCGGAGTTCAGGTAGCCCTCAAGGATCGTCTTCTTGTCCTCGGTGGCGCCCACCTTGACCGAGACCAGGATCTCCTTGAACTTACGGGTGAGTGTCTGGGACTGGTCCTCCAGCATCGCGTTCTTCACGTACTGCTGGGTGATCGTCGATCCGCCCTGGGTCTCACCACCGCGGGCCATGTTGAACACGGCGCGGGCGATGCCCTTGGGATCGATGCCGCTGTCTTCGTAGAACGTCTTGTTCTCCTGAGAGATGACGGCGTTCTGCATCGCCTCAGGAATCTGCGCCAGGCTGACGATCTGCCGGTTGCGCTCACCGCCCGTGGCGACCATCTGCGAGCCGTCGGCCCAGTAGTAGACGTTGTTCTGCGCCGTGGCCGTCTCCGCGACGACGGGTTTGCCCACCATCGCGTAGCCGATGCCCGCGATGGCCACCAGGCTGCCGAAGAACGCGATGAACAGTCCGGAGACGAGCCTCCAGGACGGTACCCAGCGGCGCCAGCCGTACTTGTCGTGACGCGGATAGTCGATGATCCGCTTCCTGCCCGGAGGTGCGGCGCGTCCTTTTCCGCGCCCCGGGCCGGCGGCACCGGCGCGGCGGGACCCCGGCCCCGTCTCGGATGCCCGGCGCCGGCCACCCCCACCTCTCTGTGCCGCGCGCCGCGCCTCGGCGCGGCTGCCGTAGGTACGCCCCTCACCCGCCGAGCCGTGGGATCCCGGCCCATAGGAATCGGACGGCGACCCGGTGGCGCCTCGCGGTGCCGCGCGGCGGCCGGAGGACGAGCCGGACTGGCCGCGTCGGGCCGCGGCACGTCCGCCTCCCTGCGGCTGCGGCGGTTTGCGACGGTGCTCGCTCATCGAACGACTACTCCTCGGGCAGGCGCACCCGTGCGCGCCTGGAAACGGCGGCTGGTTTCCGGTCCCCCCGAAGTACGGATACGGCGCTGGCCGCATTCACCCGTACTGCACCGGGGACAGGGACGCCCACAGACGTCACTCGGTTCCCGGTGGTGTGCATGGCGCACAGACTACGCACCGCCAAAACCTGCCGAGCCCAGAAGTTCACCTCAAATCAGGCAACTTGCTCGCTGTGAATCGGGGATGTGATCCCGTTCACCCCCTCCCCCCTTGTCGCATCCGGAAGGCCGTTCTATCGTCATGATGTATCGAGTCGATACATCAGAGCGGCATAAGGACGAGAGGAGGCGACGATGAGCCGGCGTTCCGGGATCCTCGAGTTCGCCGTACTCGGCCTGCTCCGCGAATCTCCGATGCACGGCTATGAGCTGCGCAAGCGGCTCAACACGTCACTGGGCGTCTTCCGGGCGTTCAGCTACGGGACGCTCTACCCCTGCCTCAAGACGCTGGTCGCCAACGGCTGGTTGATCGAGGAACCGGGGAACGTCGGCGAGGCCGCCGCCACCCTCACCGGACGGCGCGCCAAGATCGTCTACCGTTTGACGGCCGAAGGTAAGGAGCACTTCGAACAGCTCCTCTCCCAGACGGGCCCCGACGCGTACGAGGACGAGACCTTCGCCGCGCGGTTCGCCTTCTTCGGGCAGACGTCGCGCGACGTACGCATGCGCGTGCTGGAGGGCCGCCGCAGCCGCCTGGAGGAGCGTCTGGAGAAGATGCGCGCCTCACTGGCGCGCACCCGGGAGCGCCTCGACGACTACACGCTCGAGCTCCAGCGCCACGGAATGGAGTCCGTGGAGCGCGAAGTGCGCTGGCTGAACGAGCTCATCGAGAGTGAGCGAGCCGGGCGGGACCTCCACGGTTCCGCCTCCGGGGGAGCCGCTCGACAGGACAGGACATCTGGAGCGACGGGCGGCCTGCCCCGGACCGGGGACGACCCCGGACCGGATACGCCCGACGACACCGCCACGTGAGTCCCACTTCAGGGCCTCACTCGTACACACAGGGAGCAACCGGAATGGGTTCGGTTCGCGTAGCCATCGTCGGCGTGGGCAACTGCGCGGCATCGCTCGTACAGGGAGTCGAGTACTACAAGGACGCCGACCCGGCGGCCAAGGTGCCGGGCCTGATGCACGTCCAGTTCGGCGACTACCACGTCCGGGACGTCGAGTTCGTCGCCGCCTTCGACGTGGACGCCAAGAAGGTCGGCCTCGACCTCGCGGACGCCATCGGCGCCTCCGAGAACAACACCATCAAGATCTGCGACGTCCCCCGCACCGGTGTGACGGTCCAGCGCGGCCACACCCTCGACGGTCTCGGCAAGTACTACCGGGCCACCATCGAGGAGTCCGCCGAGGAGCCGGTCGACGTCGTGCAGGTCCTCAAGGACCAGCAGGTCGACGTCCTGGTCTGCTACCTGCCCGTCGGCTCCGAGGACGCCGCGAAGTTCTACGCGCAGTGCGCCATCGACGCCAAGGTCGCCTTCGTCAACGCGCTCCCGGTCTTCATCGCCGGCACCAAGGAGTGGGCGGACAAGTTCACCGAGGCCGGTGTGCCGATCGTCGGTGACGACATCAAGTCCCAGGTCGGCGCCACCATCACGCACCGCGTCATGGCGAAGCTGTTCGAGGACCGCGGTGTCATCCTGGACCGCACCATGCAGCTGAACGTCGGCGGCAACATGGACTTCAAGAACATGCTCGAGCGCGAGCGCCTGGAGTCCAAGAAGATCTCCAAGACGCAGGCCGTCACCTCGCAGATCCCCGACCGGGAGCTCGGCGAGAAGAACGTCCACATCGGCCCGTCCGACTACGTCGCCTGGCTGGACGACCGCAAGTGGGCCTACGTCCGCCTCGAGGGCCGCGCCTTCGGTGACGTCCCGCTGAACCTGGAGTACAAGCTCGAGGTCTGGGACTCCCCGAACTCTGCCGGTGTCATCATCGACGCCCTGCGCGCCGCGAAGATCGCCAAGGACCGGGGCATCGGCGGCCCGATCCTGTCGGCGTCCTCGTACTTCATGAAGTCCCCGCCGGTGCAGTACTTCGACGACGTGGCCCGCGAGAACGTCGAGAAGTTCATCAAGGGCGAGGTCGAGCGCTAGGACTCGCTCGCTGCGGGCAGTTGAGGGTCTCCGGGTCGTACGTCCCGGAGACCCTCTTCGTATGTGAGGCTGTGCGCCATGGCCGTCGTCCGTGACCTGCGCGTCCTGTTGCGTTTTCAGGGCTTCAGACGTCTGCTCGCCGTACGGCTGCTGTCCCAGGGCGCCGACGGGGTCTTTCAGGTCGCGCTCGCCGCCTATGTGGTCTTCTCGCCGGAGAAACAGACGTCGGCCGCGGCGATCGCCTCCGCGATGGCCGTCCTGCTGCTCCCCTACTCGCTCGTCGGCCCGTTCGCCGGGGTGTTCCTGGACCGCTGGCGGCGCCGACAGGTCTTCCTCTACGGCAATCTGCTGCGCGCCCTGATGGCCGCGGTGACCGCCGCCCTGATCCTCGGTGACGTCCCGGACTGGCTGCTGTACGTCTGCGCCCTGTGTGTCACTGCCGTCAACCGCTTCGTGCTCGCCGGCCTGTCCGCCGCGCTGCCGCGTGTGGTCGACGCCGAGCGGCTGGTCATCGCCAACTCGCTGTCCCCGACCGCGGGGACGCTCGCGGCGACGGCCGGGGGCGGTCTGGCGTTCCTCGTACGGCTTTTCCTCGCGGACTCGGACGCGGCCGTGGTGCTCGTCGGCGCGGCCCTGTACCTGTGTGCGGCCCTCGCCTCACTGCGCATCGCGAAGGAACTGCTCGGACCGGACCGCGCATTGCTGAACACCCGGCTCGCCACAGCACTGACCGGCACAGCGCGCGACCTGGTGGCAGGCATGCGCCATCTCGCCGCGCCGCGGCGCAGGGAGGCCGCGTGGGCGCTCACGGCGATGTCGCTCATGCGCTTCTGCTACGGGGCCATGCTCGTCATGCTGCTGATGCTGTGCCGGTACGCCCTGACGACGACCACGGACGAGGGACTCGCGCTGCTGGGACTGGCGTTGGGGTTCTCGGGTGCCGGGTTCTTCGCGGCGGCCGTGCTGACGCCGTGGACGGCGGGACGACTGGGGCCGGGCCGCTGGATCGCGGTGTGCGCCGGCGCGGCGGCGCTCCTGGAGCCGGCTCTCGGCCTGCCTTTCGCCACCGTCCCCCTGCTCGTAGGGGCGTTCGTCCTGGGGCTGACCACCCAGGGCGCCAAGATCGCCACGGACACCATCGTCCAGGCCTGCGTCGAGGACGACTTCCGTGGCCGGATCTTCTCCGTCTACGACGTCCTGTTCAACGTGGCGTTCGTGGGCGCGGCCGGGATGGCGGCCCTGATGCTGCCGCCTGACGGCCGCTCGGTTCCGCTGGTCGTAACGATCGCCGTTATCTACGGAGCGGTAGCTGTGGCTATGGCCCGATTTGAACGCCAGTAAGTGTCACATCAATGCCACAGAGCCCTATGGGGCTACTGAGTTGTCAGTGGGGGCCGGTAGCTTACGTGGGTCTTATCAGCGGGTGATTCGAGACAACACCCATGTTTGAGGGGGACCCCCAGTGACAACTCCGCCGCCCCAGGGCAACCCGTTCGCCCAGGGCCAGCAGCCGCAGCCCTACGGCCAGCCGCCCCAGGGCGGTTTCCCCCAGCAGGCCGGCCAGCCCGGCTTCCCCCCGCCGGGAGCACCCGTCCCGCCGCCTGCGGCCAAGCGGTTCAGCAAGAAGGTCCTGCGTATCGTCGGCTTCATCGTCATCGCGGTTCTCATAGCCGTGGGCAAGTGGTGGTGGGGCCAGAGCGACGCCGAGACCGCGTCCGTGGGCAGCTGCATGCACAACGAGGGAACGCAGATCAGTCCGGACCTCAAGACCGTCGACTGCTCTTCGAGCGATGCCCAGTACAAGGTCGTCGAGAAGTTCGACGACACGAGCGACGACTCCAAGTGTGAGGCCGTCAAGGAAGCGACGATCTCGTACTACCAGACCGGCAGCAACAGCCACAAGGTCGTTCTCTGCCTGAAGGAAGTGAAGTAACACCTGCGCTGCAGCGCACAAGGGCGGTGTTTCACGTGAAACACCGCCCTTTCTGCATGCCGCGGGTCATGTTTCACGTGAAACGTGACCCCGTTTTCGTGGCTCAGCCCTGTTGTTCTGTCCACCACTGCTTGAGGGCCGCGACCGCGTCATCGTGTTCCATCGGGCCGTTCTCCAGGCGGAGCTCCAGCATGTGCTTGTACGCCTTGCCGACCGCCGGGCCCGGCTTGATGTCGAGGATCTGCATGATCTCGTTGCCGTCGAGGTCCGGGCGGATGGCGTCCAGTTCCTCCTGCTCCTGGAGTGCGGCGATGCGCTCCTCCAGGCCGTCGTACGCCCGCGACAGCGCTGCCGCCTTGCGCCGGTTGCGTGTGGTGCAGTCCGAGCGGGTCAGCTTGTGGAGGCGGTTGAGCAGGGGGCCCGCATCGCGGACGTAGCGGCGGACGGCGGAGTCCGTCCATTCCCCCGTGCCATAGCCGTGGAAGCGGAGGTGGAGCTCGACCAGGCGGGAGACGTCCTTCACCAGCTCGTTGGAGTACTTCAGCGCTGTCATCCGCTTCTTGGTCATCTTCGCCCCGACCACTTCGTGGTGGTGGAAGGAGACCCTGCCGTCCTTCTCGAAGCGGCGCGTGCGCGGCTTGCCGATGTCGTGCAGCAGCGCCGCGAGGCGGAGGGTGAGGTCCGGGCCCTCGTCCTCCAGCGCCATCGCCTGCTCCAGGACGATCAGCGTGTGCTCGTAGACGTCCTTGTGCCGGTGGTGCTCGTCACTCTCCAGACGCAGCGCCGGCAGCTCGGGCAGCACGTAACTGGCGAGGCCCGTGTCGACGAGGAGCGTCAGGCCCTTGCGGGGGTTCAAGGACAGGATCAGCTTGTTCAGCTCGTCCCGCACCCGCTCCGCGGAGACGATCTCGATACGTCCCGCCATTTCCGTCATGGCGGCGACGACCTCGGGAGCCACGTCGAAGTCGAGCTGCGCCGCGAACCGAGCGGCCCGCATCATCCGCAGCGGGTCGTCCGAGAAGGATGCCTCGGGCGTGCCCGGCGTCCGCAGCAGACGGGTCGCCAGGTCGGCGAGACCCCCGTGCGGATCGATGAAGACCTTCTCAGGGAGCGCGACGGCCATCGCGTTCACCGTGAAGTCACGCCGGACGAGGTCCTCCTCGATCGAGTCGCCGTATGACACCTCCGGCTTGCGCGAGGTCCGGTCGTAGGCCTCCGAGCGGTAGGTGGTCACCTCGACCTGGTAGCCGTCCTTCTGCGCGCCGACCGTGCCGAAGGCGATCCCGACGTCCCACACGGCGTCCGCCCACGGCCGCATGATCTGCAGCACGTCCTGCGGGCGGGCGTCGGTCGTGAAGTCCAGGTCGTTGCCGAGCCGGCCCAGCAGCGCGTCCCGTACCGACCCACCGACCAGAGCGAGCGAGAACCCCGCCTCCTGAAAACGGCGAGCGAGATCGTCGGCGACAGGAGCGACCCGCAGCAGTTCACTCACCGCGCGGTCCTGCACCTGGCTGAGAGGGGCACTGGTTTCTTCCTTGGCGTTCGGCACAACAGAAGAGGGTACGTGGCCCCGGCCGCCCCGAGCTTCCCCATTAAGTTCTCCCTCCCATACGCAGAGGGTCACAGCGGGCCCTACGCAGGGCGACAGGCCGGTCGCCGGGGCGATCTTGCGCAGCGGTCCGCGG
Organism: Streptomyces sp. 15-116A; assembly: GCF_025290915.1. GTDB lineage: Bacteria > Actinomycetota > Actinomycetes > Streptomycetales > Streptomycetaceae > Streptomyces. Next base: position 43,528 of record NZ_JAOCQE010000013.1, read on the forward strand.
CACTTCCTCTCAGCGCGCATCGTTACCATGCGTGGACGCACATTCCGACGACCACTGACGACGACGAGGGACGGGCGAGCGCGTGGCCGAGGCGGCAGACTTCCAGGGGACAAGTCCCTCACCTGCCCGCCGCTGGCTGCGGCGTACCGGAGCCCTGCTCGCCGGAGCGCCGCTCCTGGCCGGGCTCCTCCAGCTCCCCGCCGCGCCCGCGGCCGACGCCGCCGGTCAGGACGCCCCGCAGGCCGCTGCCGGAGCGGGCTCGGTCTCCGTCTCCGTGGATTCGCTCACCCCCAGCGTCCCCTCCGAAGGGGACACCGTGACCGTGTCCGGCACGGTGACCAACAAGGGCAAGCAGGCCGTCACCGACGCGCACGTCGGCCTGAGCGTGGGCCCTCCGCTGACCACCCGCTCGGGGATCGACACGGTCGCCAGGAACAGCGACGACGTCCAGACACCGGTCGGCCAGGAGATCGGCGGCAAGTACACCGAGGAGTTCGCCGAACTCACCCCGGGCGTCTCCCGGCCCTTCAGCATCTCCGTGCCGGTCGACGAACTGGACCTCGGCCAGAACGGGGTCTACCAGCTGAGCGTGGCGCTGGCCGGGCAGACCGCCGCGCAGCAGTGGGAGCACACCCTCGGCGTCCAGCGGACCTTCCTGCCCTGGCAGCCCGACGAGGCCGAGCCTCGGACGAAGACGACGTTCCTGTGGCCGTTGATCTCCGACGTCCATGTGACAGCGGAGACGGGTTCGAACGAGCAGCAGACACCGGTCTTCCGTGACGAGGAACTCGCCAAGGAGATCGCGTCGGGCGGCCGCCTGGACCGGATGGTGTCGCTGGGCAAGGACCTCGACGTCACGTGGGTGATCGATCCGGACCTGCTGGCCTCCGTCGATGCGATGGCACAGGGTTACGAGGTCCGTGGCGAGGGTGACGAGAACGTCCCCGGACGCCACGAGGCGGTCGCCGAGCGGTGGCTCGCCCAGCTGCAGAAGGCGGTGGCGGACAAGGAGATCGTCGCCCTGCCCTTCGGCGACCCCGATCTCGCCTCCCTGGCCCACAACGGCACGGCCGTCGCCGGTTCGCTGAACCATCTGAAGGAAGCGACCGACGCCGCCACGGAGACCGTGGACACGATCCTCCACGTGACGCCGACCACGGACTTCGCCTGGCCGGTGAACGGCGCGGTCGATCCGTCCATCGTCAAGGTCGCCACCTCCGCGGGCGCCGACAAGGTGATCGCCCGCAGCGACACCTTCAACGAGACCAGCGGCCTGTCCTACACACCCTCGGCACCGCGTCCCATCGGTGGCGGCACCACGGCGGTGGTCGCGGACGCTCGGCTCTCCACGGCCTTCCAGGGCGACATGGCCAAGGCCTCCGGGTCCACGCTCGCGACACAGCGGTTCCTGGCCCAGAGCCTGATGCTCGGCCTCCAGACCAACGAGCAGCGCAGCATCGTCGTCGCCCCCCAGCGCACACCGTCGGCGAGCCAGGCGCAGACGATGGCCGACGCGCTGAAGGCCCTCCAGGAGGGCACCTGGTCCGAGTCCCAGGACCTCACGGCGGCCGCCGAGGCCAAGCCGGACCCCGCCGCCAGAACCAGGATCCCCTCGGCCTCCGCGTACCCCTCCGCGCTGCGCAAGCAGGAACTGCCGCGCACGGCGTTCGAGCAGATCGCGAGGACGCAGGACAAGCTCGACAAGTTCAAGGTGATCCTCTCGGAGGCGGACCGGGTCGTGACCCCGTTCGGCCGAGCCCTGAACCGGGCCATGTCCACCTCGTGGCGGGGCCGCGCCGCCGACGCGGCCATCTACCGCAGCGGGGTCGAGACCTACCTCGACGGGCTCATCGACTCGGTGAAGCTGATCGAGAAGTCCGAGACGAAGCTCTCCGGCCGCAGTGCCACCATCCCCGTGACGGTCCAGAACAACCTGGTGCAGGGCGTCGACCACCTGGTACTGCGCCTCTCCTCGACCAATCCGACCCGGCTCGAGATCGACGGCGACGCCTACCAGGAGCAGCCCATCACCGTCTCCGGCGGTCACAGCCAGTCGGTGAAGTTCACCACGTCCGCCAACGCCAACGGCCGGGCCACCGTGGTCGCCCAGCTCTACACCCCGGACGGCCAGAAGTACGGCGAGCCCGTCACCTTCGACGTCAAGGTCACCGAGATCACCGCCACGGTGATGCTGGTCATCGGCGGCGGGGTGCTGCTGCTCGTGCTGGCCGGCTTCCGGATGTACACCCAGCGCAAGCGGGCGGCCGCCCGCGAGGCGGCGGAGGACGACCGCGACACGGGCGAGAAGAGCGACGACCCGCAGGACGGCGCCCCGCAGAACCCGGCGGCCGCCGCGGAACGTCTCACCGAGGAGTCGGGGTCCGGCTCACGGGCAGACGACCCCCAGCAGCCGAGTGACCCGGCACCGGACACCGCACCGGAAAGCGCCGACCCGTCGGGCACGGGTGAGAGAGTGGACCGTTGAGGATGTCGTGGCCGGTGGGCCCGGGACGATGAGGTGGGGTAACCATGAACGCGCCGTACGACGGTGACCGCGGCCATGCCGCGGGCAGCTCGGGTCACCCCGAGTCGGACCACCCCGAGGGTCCGCCGCCCGGGCACGACCAGGTGCCGCCGCCACCCGCCGACCCGTACCTCCAGGACACCTACGACCAGGACCCCTACCGGGCGCAGGACATCTCCGCGCAGGACCCGGTCGCCGAGGCGCTCTACGACCGCGCCGCGCACCCCCCGCCCCCGCCCGGCACGTACCCCCCGCAGCGGCCGCTGTACGGGCAGCCGCCCCAGCCGCCCTACGCCCCCGACCCGCGCGTGTGGGCCCAGACCCCCGCGCCGGAACCCGAGGGCCCGGGCCAGTACCTGCCGTACGGCGACGACCCGCGCACCACGCAGTACGTCGGCGTGGACGAGCTGGTCGGTCATGCCGGTGACCAGCGCCACGAGCCGGACGCCTTCGCGCATCTCTTCCGCGACCAGCAGCAGAGCGGCGTCTTCCCGGACCAGCCCCGCAGTGGCGGGCATCCCGCGCAGCACCCCGTCGGGCAGCAGGGCGGCGGTCATCCTCAGGGCCCCGCTCCGGTGCCAGGCCCGTCCTCCCCGACCCCCGGTCACTACGCGGGAGCCACGCCGCCGCCCGCCGCGGAGGCCCCCGCGCCCGAGCCGGCTCCGGCCCCCGCCGCGAAGAAGACCAGCCGTGCCGGTGGACTGCTGAAGTCGAGCGCGGTGATGGCGGCGGGCACGATGGTGTCCCGGCTCACCGGGTTCATCCGCTCCGCTCTGATCGTCTCGGCGCTGGGCCTCGGCCTTCTCGGTGACTCGTTCCAGGTGGCCTACCAGCTGCCGACCATGATCTACATCCTCACCATCGGCGGCGGCCTCAACTCCGTCTTCGTACCCCAGCTCGTGCGCGCCATGAAGGACGACGAGGACGGCGGCGAGGCCTACGCCAACCGCCTGCTGACCCTGGTCATGGTCGCCCTGGCCGCGCTCACCGCGCTGGCGTGGTTCGCCGCTCCGCTGCTCGTGCGCGCCCTGTCGAACCCGGTCGCCGGCAATCCAGAGGCCAACGAGGTCGCTGTCACCTTCACCCGCTACTTCCTGCCCTCCATCTTCTTCATGGGCATCCACGTGGTGATGGGTCAGATCCTCAACGCCCGGGGCCGTTTCGGCGCGATGATGTGGACCCCGGTCCTGAACAACATCGTCATCATCGTGACCCTGGGCATGTTCATCTGGGTCTACGGCACGGCCGCGGACTCGCAGATGAGTGTCACGAACATCCCGCCGGAGGGCCAGCGCCTGCTCGGCGTCGGTGTCCTGCTCGGCCTCGTGGTCCAAGCCCTGGCGATGATCCCGTACCTGCGTGAGACCGGCTTCCGGATCCGGCTGCGCTTCGACTGGAAGGGCCACGGTCTCGGCAAGGCCGCCATGCTGGCCAAGTGGACCGTGCTGTTCGTCCTCGCCAACCAAGCGGGCGCCCTGGTCGTGACCCAGCTGTCCACCGCCGCGGGTATCGACTCCGGCGTCGACGGCACCGGTTTCGCCGCCTACGCCAACGCCCAGCTGATCTGGGGACTCCCACAGGCCATCATCACCGTCTCCCTGATGGCCGCTCTGCTGCCCCGCATCTCGCGTTCGGCGGCCGAGGACGACGCGGGTGCCGTCCGCGACGACATCTCCCAGGGACTGCGCACCACCGCCGTCGCGATCGTGCCGATCGCCTTCGGCTTCGTCTCGCTCGGCATCCCCATGTGCACACTGATCTTCGGCTCCTCAGGCACGAGCGAAGCGACCAACATGGGCTACATGCTGATGGCCTTCGGCCTCGGACTGATCCCCTACTCGGTGCAGTACGTCGTCCTGCGTGCCTTCTACGCCTACGAGGACACCCGAACCCCCTTCTACAACACGGTCATCGTGGCCGCGGGCAACGCGATCGCCTCGGTGATCTGCTTCCTCGTGCTGCCGGCCCGCTGGGCCGTGGTCGGCATGGCCGCGTCCTACGGCCTGGCCTACGCCATCGGTGTCGGTGTCGCCTGGCGCCGCCTGCGCAAGCGACTGGGCGGGGACCTGGACGGCGCGCGCGTGCTGCGGACCTACGCCCGGCTCTGCATCGCCTCGGTGCCGGCCATGCTGCTCAGCGGCGCGGCCTGTTACGGCATCAGCCAGGTGCTCGGCCAGGGCGTCGCGGGATCGTTCGCCGCGATCCTGGCGGGCGGTGCGGTCCTGCTCGGCGTCTTCTTCGTCGCCGCGCGCCGCATGCGCATCGAGGAGCTCAACTCGCTGGTCGGCATGGTCCGCGGACGCCTGGGACGCTGAGGCAGGGGGTAGACGCACAACCATCGTCAGCCACCGTGTGTCGTGCATAGCGGCGGACTGTGGGCACAATTGATGTCGGCGTCGGACGGTGCGCAACGGACGCCGGCCGACGCGCAACGGATGGGGAGGCAGGGAACGACGGTGGCGGAACGGAGCACAGCTGCCGTCGACGTGGCAGACAACAGCGGCGAGGAGTCGCTGACCGCGCAGGCGGACCAGTCCACGGCCGACGGGGTGGCCAAGAACCGGGAGCAGGACACGGACAGCGACGAGGCACAGGAGAGCACCGGGACCGACGGTTCCGGGAAGACCTCGCCGCCCGAACTGCACAGCGGTCACAAGCTCGCCAGACGCTACCGACTCGAGGAGTGCGTCACCCGTCTGGACGGTTTCAGCAGTTGGCGTGCCGTGGACGAGAAGCTCCGCCGCGCCGTCGGTGTGCACATCCTGCCCGCGGACCACTCCCGCGCCCGCTCCGTTCTGGCCGCGGCCCGCTCCTCGGCCCTGCTGGGCGATCCCCGCTTCGTGCAAGTCCTGGACGCCGTCGAGGAGAACGACGTCGTCTACGTGGTGCACGAATGGCTCCCCGACGCCACCGAACTCACCACGCTCCTGGCCACCGGACCGCTGGAGGTGTACGACGCCTACCAGATGGTCAGTCAGGTGTCCTCCGCCATGGCGGCCGCCCACCGCGAGGGCCTCGCCCATCTGCGGCTGAACCCCAACGCCGTCCTGCGCACCTCGACCGGCCAGTGGCGCATCCGCGGCCTCGCCGTGAACGCGGCGCTGCGCGGCATCAGCTCCGACACCCCGCAGCGCACCGACACCGAGTCCATCGGCGCCCTGCTGTATGCGGCGCTCACCCAGCGCTGGCCCTACGAGAGCGACGCCTACGGTCTGTCGGGGCTGCCGAAGGACATCGGTCTGATCCCGCCCGACCAGGTGCGCGCCGGTGTCCACCGCGGCCTGTCCGAGCTCGCCATGCGCGCGCTCGCCAACGACGGTGCCACCGCCTCCCGGCACGAGTCGCCCTGCACGACTCCGGAGGAGCTGGTGAAGGCGATCGGCGAGATGCCCCGCATCCGCCCGCCGGAGCCCGCGTTCACCTCCCCGCCCGACTACCAGCGCACGACGTACCAGCAGGGCTCCTACGGCCGTCCCGCGACCCGCCCCGGAGCCACCCAGCCGGTGCCCGCGCCGCCGCCCCCGCTCCAGAGCCGCACCGGCAAGGCGCTGAAGTGGGCCGTCTCGGCGCTGCTGATCGCCGCGCTCGGACTGGGCAGCTGGCAGCTCGCGGACGCCCTGATGGAGCAGGGCGGCAAGGCGGACGACACGAACAACACCCGCCCGACGGACGGCGACGACAAGGGCGACAGCCGCAACAAGCCCGCCAAGCCGCTCGCCATCCAGGGCGCCCAGGAGTACGTCGCCAAGGGCGGCGCGCAGGCGCCCGAGGACGTGGCCAACACCTACGACGGCGACCCCGCGAGCTACTGGCGCACCAAGAGCTTCCTGGACGGGCCGGACATGAACCCGGCCTTCAAGCCCGGAGTGGGCATCATCTACGACCTCGGGTCCGAGCAGACGGTGAAGGCGTCGTCGATAGGGCTGCGCTACACCGGCGACCACACGACGATCACGCTGTACGCGACGGACTCCACCAGTTCGTCGACCCCGGTCAGCTCCATGCGGAAACTCGGTACCGTGACGACGACCGGGGACAGCGCCACGGTCAAGGTCGGCAAGCCGGTGAAGACCCGCTACGTACTGGTCTGGATCACCGCCATGCCGTCGGCGCCGGGGGACGCCTACAGTGACGCCGGGTACAAGCAGGCCATCACCGACCTGAAGTTCACCGGCTGAGATCTCACCGAGGGGGAGGGGGTCCGATGGCAGAAGGCACCGCGCACCGCGACGCGAGCGATCAGGACCTCCTGGCCCGTCACGTCGAGGGCGACCCCGACGCCTTCAGTGAGCTGGTGCGCCGCCACCGCGACCGGCTGTGGGCCGTGGCCCTGCGGACGCTGGGGGACAGGGAGGAGGCCGCCGACGCCGTCCAGGACGCCCTGGTCTCCGCCTACCGGGCCGCCCACACCTTCCGCGGCCAGTCGGCCGTCACGACCTGGCTGCACCGGATCACCGTGAACGCCTGCCTGGACCGGGCCCGCAAGGCCGCCTCCAGGAAGACCGCCCCGGTCGACGACACGGAGCGCCTGGAGCAGCTGCTGGAGCCGCACGAGTCCGCGGCGGCGCCCGCCGAGCGCAATGATCTGCACCGCCAGCTGATCGAAGCCATGGGCACCCTCCCTGCCGATCAGCGCGCCGCCCTCGTGCTGGTGGACATGCAGGGCTACCCGGTCGCCGAGGCCGCCCGGATCCTCGATGTGCCCACCGGCACGGTGAAGAGCCGCTGCGCCCGGGGCAGAGCCAGACTCCTGCCGCTCCTCACCCATCTGCGCCCGGACGGCAGCGGCGAAGGCAGGAAACAGGGTGAGGCACGGAACCAGAGGCCGGGGACAACCGTCCCACCCGCAGCGGGCCCGCGTGGCGCGGATCCGCCGGACCCAGGACCGAGTGACCCAGCTGCTGTGAAGGGCGGAGGTGGGCGAGCGTGACGTCGACGACGGACAGGGCGGAGCACCCGGACGTCGCGGAGATCTCCGACCTCACCGAAGGGCTCCTGCCGCCGGAGCGGACCGCTGACGTACGCCGCCATCTGGACACGTGCGAGCTCTGCGCCGACGTCCGTGCCTCCCTGGAGGAGATCCGGGGCCTGCTCGGCACGATGCCGGGCCCGCCCCGTATGCCTGACGAGATCGCCGGCCGCATCGACGCCGCCCTCGCCGCGGAGGCGCTGCTCGACGCCAGGGCGCCTGAGACGCAGTCCGAGGAATCGCCGGAGCCGGCCGTCGCCGCCCGATCGGCGAGCACCGACGACAGCCCGGCGCCTGTTTCACGTGAAACGGAGCGTGTTTCACGTGAAACATCGCTCCCGATGGACCGGCCGACCGGGCGGGCGCGCGCCGCGACCACCGGCCCGGGCCGCAAGGGTCGCCTTCGGGGCCGGCGCCGCGTCGCCGTCCTGGGGACCGTGTTCACCGTCGCCGCCCTGGGGCTCGGATCCATGGTGCTGTCGTCCATGAACGGCGGCAGCGGCCCGGAGAAGGGACCGGAGATCACGGCGGCGGACACCTTCTCCGAAGGAAAGCTGGAGAAGCAGGTCTCCGACCTCCTCGCGCAGAGCCAGGGCAAGAGCGGGGGTTCCCGCACCCCCTTCGGTCTGGAGTCTGAGGCCGGTGCCGCCAGCCCCAGGGTGCTCAAGGAGCCGACGGTCCCCCCGTGCGTCCGCGAGGGCATCGGCCGCAACGACGCCGCGCTTGCCACGGAGGAGGGCATCTACCAGGGCAAGGAGGCACTGCTCGTGGTGCTCTCCGACCCCTCCGACGACACCCGGGTCACCGCTTATGTCGTCGAGGCGACCTGCGTCGGCAATCCCTCGTCCGCCGACAAGGCGAAGGTCCTGCTTAAGCACTCCTACACGCGATCCTGACGCGCGGCGCTTGGATGCCGCCCACGCGGTAATCCGTACGGTGTGTGCCCCCTTCGTGCCCGTCACAGGGCCGTCTCCGTGTGCCCGGACACAGTGGGAATGCGAGCCCCTTAGGATCCGTTGGGTGGGGTGAGAGTCGAGAACAGAAGCTCCCCCGGTCGACATGACGCAGACCAGAGACGAGGAATCAAGCCGTGAGCGACGTCCGTAACGTGATCATCATCGGCTCGGGGCCCGCCGGCTACACGGCGGCGCTCTACACCGCCCGCGCGTCGCTGAAGCCTCTGGTGTTCGAGGGCGCCGTCACCGCCGGCGGTGCGCTGATGAACACCACCGAGGTCGAGAACTTCCCCGGCTTCCAGGACGGCATCATGGGTCCGGAGCTCATGGACAACATGCGCGCCCAGGCCGAGCGCTTCGGTGCGGAGCTCGTCCCGGACGATGTCGTCGCCGTCGACCTGGCCGGTGAGATCAAGACCGTCACGGACACCGCGGGCACGGTCCACAAGGCGAAGGCCGTCATCGTCGCCACCGGCTCGCAGCACCGCAAGCTCGGCCTGCCGAACGAGGACGCGCTGTCCGGCCGCGGTGTCTCCTGGTGCGCCACCTGTGACGGCTTCTTCTTCAAGGACCAGGACATCGCCGTGATCGGCGGCGGTGACACCGCGATGGAGGAGGCCACCTTCCTCTCGCGCTTCGCCAAGTCGGTGACGATCGTCCACCGCCGGGACACCCTGCGCGCCTCCAAGGCGATGCAGGAGCGCGCCTTCGCCGACCCGAAGATCTCGTTCGTCTGGGACAGCGAGGTCGCCGAGGTACAGGGAGACCAGAAGCTCTCGGGGCTGAAGCTGCGCAACGTGAAGACCGGCGAGCTCTCCGACCTGGCGGTGACCGGCCTGTTCATCGCGATCGGCCACGACCCGCGCACCGAGCTCTTCAAGGGCCAGCTGGAACTGGACGAGGAGGGCTACCTGAAGGTCGACGCGCCGTCGACCCGTACGAACGTCACCGGGGTCTTCGGTGCCGGTGACGTGGTCGACCACACCTACCGTCAGGCCATCACCGCGGCCGGTACGGGCTGTGCCGCCGCTCTCGACGCCGAGCGCTTCCTCGCCGCCCTCGCGGACGAGGACAAGGCCGAGCCCGAGAAGACCACCGTCTGACCCCCACCCGCCCCACGCACCACACAGTTAAGGAGCCCGCCGTGGCCGGCACCCTGAAGAACGTGACCGACGACTCCTTCGAGCAGGACGTCCTCAAGAGCGACAAGCCCGTCCTGGTGGACTTCTGGGCCGCCTGGTGCGGTCCCTGCCGCCAGATCGCCCCCTCCCTCGAGGCGATCGCCTCCGAGTACGGGGACAAGATCGAGGTCGTCAAGCTGAACATCGACGAGAACCCGGGTACGGCCGCCAAGTACGGCGTCATGTCCATCCCGACCCTGAACGTCTACCAGGGCGGCGAGGTCGCCAAGACCATCGTGGGCGCGAAGCCGAAGGCCGCGATCGTGCGTGACCTGGAGGAGTTCATCGCGGAGTGACGGCCGCCCGCCTTCCACGGCGGCGCTGTTTCACGTGAAACACGAATGGGCCGGCCCATAGGGGTCGGCCCATTCGCATGATGTCCCTCAGAGAGGCCGCAGCGCCGGCTCCTTCTGCACGGCTCCGAGCAACCGGTCCAGCGCCATCTCCACGTCTTCTTTCCAGGAGAGGGTCGTCCTCAGCTCCAGCCTCAGCCGCGGGTACGTCGGATGCTGGCGGACCGTCTTGAATCCCACGGCCAGCAGATGATCGGCAGGCAGGACACAGGCGGGCTCCTTCCAGCGTGCGTCCCCGAAGGCCTCGATCGCCTTGAACCCGCGGCGCAGCAGATCTTTCGCCACCGTCTGCACCATCACCCGGCCCAGCCCCTGCCCCTGGTAGCCGGGAACGAGGAACGCCGTCATCAGTTGCACCGCGTCGGGTGACACCGGGCTCGTCGGAAAGGCCGTGGACCGCGGGACATACGCGGGGGGCGCGTAGAGCACGAAGCCCACGGGGACGTCATCGACGTAGACCACCCTCCCGCAGGAACCCCAGTCCAGCAGGACGGCGGAGATCCAGGACTCCTTCTCGAGCGTGGAGGTTCCCGCCTTTACCGCTGCCTCACCGCTGACGGGGTCGAGCTCCCAGAAAACGCACGAGCGGCAGCGCTGGGGGAGGTCCTGAAGGTTGTCCAGCGTGAGCGGTACGAGCCGACGCCCCATGAAGGCTGTTCCTCGCTTCCTTCGCCCGCTGCCTCGCGGGCGGCTGTCAGAGCACTCCGTTCCCTGAGCAGGCTGCCGATGAACCCGCCGACGGCGGCCACCCCCAGCCCCGCGCTCACCAGTCCGCTGCGGCTCGTCATTCGCATGGCCCCTGCCTTGCCTTCCGAAGTAATGCCCGGAGGATGCGCCATATCCGAACGCATCGTATCCATGAAGCGATTCCCTCGATACCGCCACAAAGCAAAGGGTGGACTGTGTCCGGAACACACCGGATGCAGTCCACCCTCAACGGCTCAGCCGGACCGGCCGTGAGCTCAGGAATCGGCTTCCTCGGAGTCGTCGTCCGCAAGGCTCTTCTGCAGGACCGGACCCTCACCGGGGGCCAGGGTGCCCAGGATGCGCTCAAGGTCCTCCATGGAGGCGAACTCGACGGTGATCTTGCCCTTCTTCTGCCCCAGGTCGACCTTGACCCGCGTCTCGAAGCGGTCCGAGAGACGCGTGGCGAGATCGGTCAGCGCCGGAGAGACCCTGCCACCGGCTCGCGGCCCCTTGGAACGCTGGGCCTTCTGCGGCCGCGAACCCATCAGAGTCACGATCTCCTCGACAGCCCGCACCGAGAGCCCCTCGGCCACGATCCGATGAGCCAGCCGGTCCTGCTCCTCCGAGTCCTCGACGGACAGCAACGCACGGGCGTGACCGGCGGACAGCACCCCGGCGGCGACCCGGCGTTGGACAGCCGGCGAGAGCTTCAGCAGCCGCAGGGTGTTGGAGACCTGCGGACGGGAACGGCCGATGCGGTCCGCCAGCTGGTCGTGCGTGCAGTTGAAGTCCTTCAGCAACTGGTCGTAGGCGGCGGCCTCTTCCAGCGGGTTCAGCTGGGCGCGGTGCAGGTTCTCCAGCAGTGCGTCCAGGAGGAGCTTCTCGTCCTCCGTGGCCCGCACGATCGCCGGGATGGCCTCAAGACCCGCCTCGCGGCAGGCCCGCCAGCGGCGCTCACCCATGATCAGCTCGTAGCGCCCGGGACCCGTCTGCCGTACGACGACCGGCTGGAGCAGACCCACCTCCTTGATGGAGGTGATCAGCTCGGACAGCGCGTCCTCGTCGAAGATCTCACGCGGCTGCCGGGGGTTCGGCGTGATGGCGTCGAGGGGAATCTCGGCGAAGTGGGCGCCGATGGGCGGCGGGGGCACGGCCCCCTGTGCCGGCGGCTCCTCTGTTTCACGTGAAACAGAGGGCAGCGTGGCCACCTTCGCAGCGGCCACACCGCGTTCGTTCGGCAGGACCGGAACCGCGGTGGGAGACGTGGAAGCGGCGCCTCCCATCGCGGCCGGTGGAACCGTCTTCTCCGTCGGGGCAGCAGGGATCAGTGCGCCGAGGCCACGGCCCAACCCCCTCCGTCGCTCGCTCACTGGATGCCCTCCACCATGCTCGGATCGTTCTGCTGCTGTGCGCCGATGTGCGCCTGGGAGGCGTCATAGCTGACGCCGACGCCCTTCAACGCGATCTCTCGTGCCGCCTCAAGATAGGAGAGGGCACCGCTCGATCCAGGATCGTAAGTCAGTACCGTCTGCCCATAGCTCGGCGCCTCCGAGATACGGACCGAGCGGGGAATGCTCGTCCGCAGTACCTCGTCACCGAAGTGGTTGCGCACCTCGTCCGCGACCTGGGACGCGAGGCGCGTCCGGCCGTCATACATGGTGAGCAGGATCGTCGAGACATGCAGCGAGGGATTGAGGTGCCCTCGCACCAGGTCGACGTTGCGCAGCAGCTGCCCCAGTCCCTCCAGTGCGTAGTACTCGCACTGGATCGGGATCAGCACCTCCTGGCCGGCCACCAACGCGTTGACCGTCAGCAGACCGAGGGAGGGCGGGCAGTCGATGAGGATGTAGTCCAGCGGCTGCTCGTAGGCCTGGATGGCCCGCTGCAGCCGGCTCTCCCGGGCCACCAGCGACACCAGCTCGATCTCCGCACCGGCGAGATCGATCGTGGCGGGGGCGCAGAAGAGGCCCTCGACATCGGGGACCGGCTGGACGACGTCCGACAGCGGCTTGCTCTCGACCAGCACGTCGTAGATGGACGGAACTTCGGCGTGGTGGTCGATTCCCAGGGCGGTGGAGGCATTGCCCTGCGGGTCGAGGTCGATCACGAGGACCCGGCCGCCGTGCAGAGCGAGCGAAGCGGCAAGGTTGACCGTGGTGGTCGTCTTGCCTACGCCGCCCTTCTGATTGGCGACCACGATGACACGCGTCTGCTCGGGCCGTGGCAGGCCCTCACCGGCGCGGCCCAGAGCCTCCACCGCCAGTTGGGCAGCACGACCGATGGGAGTGTCGTCCATCGGAGGCGGTGTTTCACGTGAAACATCCGCCCCCATCGACTCGGTACGGGGACCGGGGACCGGATCGGTCATCGGTCCCGCGATGTTGGCGTCGGACCGCAAGGATTCACTCTCCTCGACTTCAGGCTCGCAATGAACAGAGCCTCCCATGCCTTCGGGGTCGTGAACCAGTGAGGCCTGACGTTCTGTGGAGAAATCCACCTCTGTGGACAACTCCGTGCCCCCCGCGGAAGACGGGGAGACGTCTTCCGCGGGGGGCAGGGACGGAGCTTCGTCGGGAACAGGGCCCTCTCTCAGGGAACCGAGAGGCTTCCGGTCGCGAGGTTCGGCCGCAGCGCGGCCGCGACTGATGATGCCGTGCAGGAGTGAGCGACGTTTCACGTGAAACACGATGCACAGCAGCCGAGGCCACACTGTCGCGACACTCCGGCATGGACAGGTTCGGCAGCTTGTGTGGAGTACGTCCGGCTCTCACGACACCACCACCCGCTACGCCCTCAGAGACCCCACCGCCCACTATCCGCGTCGCCGACGCGCCCGTCCCGTACGAGCGGCCTTCGCCCGCTTCGCCGCGAAGCGCACACCGCCGGGGCTCTCGCCGACCTCGACCCGCACCACCGTGGACAGGGGATCCACCACACCCTCGCCGACATGGACGATCGACGTGGCCACGGCGCCGAGCTTGCTGAGGGCCGTGGCGGCGCTCTTCAGCTCCTCCTCGGCAGTGTCCCCCTTGAGCGCGAGCATCTCCCCGTAGGGCCGCAGCAGGGGGATACCCCAGGTGGCGAGGCGGTCGAGCGGTGCCACGGCTCGAGCGGTCACCACATGGACCGGGGGCAGCTTCCCCATGACCTCCTCGGCGCGGCCCCGCACGACCGTCACATGATCCAGCCCCAGCAGCTCCACGACCTCGGTCAGGAAGGTGGTCCGGCGCAGCAGCGGCTCAAGCAGCGTGATCTTGAGGTCTTCACGGACCAGCGCCAGGGGGATGCCCGGCAGACCGGCGCCCGAGCCGACGTCGCACACGGTCACCCCCTCCGGCACGACCTCCGAGAGCACCGCGCAGTTCAGCAGATGCCGCTCCCACAGGCGCGGCACCTCCCGCGGGCCGATGAGACCACGCTGCACGCCCGCCTCCGCGAGCAGCTCCGCGTAGCGGACCGCGTCCGCGAAGCGATCACCGAAGACCTCGCGGGCCTGCTCCGGCGCGGGGGGAAGCTCCGCTGCCTCCGTCACGGGGGACCGTCCTTCCGCATTCGTGCCGGCGCGCCGACACCAGAACCACAGAACTATCAGGCTGACAAAGTTCGGCCCCGTCTGCGCAACAGACGGGGCCGGTGGAACGTAACGCCGATCAGGCGGGAAGCACGACGACGAAGCGCTGCGGCTCCTCGCCCTCGGACTCGCTGCGCAGCCCCGCGGCCTTGACCGCGTCGTGCACGACCTTGCGCTCGAAGGGCGTCATCGGCTTGAGCTTGACGGCCTCGCCGCTGCTCCTGGCCTCGGCGGCGGCCTTCGCACCCAGCTCGGACAGTTCGGTCCGCTTCTTCGCGCGGTACCCGGCGATGTCGAGCATCAGCCGGCTGCGGTCGCCGGTCTCCCGGTGCACGGCCAGGCGCGTGAGCTCCTGGAGCGCTTCCAGCACCTCGCCGTCACGACCGACCAGCTTCTGCAGGTCACGGCTGCCCGTGTCGCTGATGATCGAGACGGAGGCGCGGTCGGCCTCGACGTCCATGTCGATGTCGCCGTCGAGGTCGGCGATGTCGAGCAGACCCTCCAGGTAGTCCGCCGCGATCTCGCCCTCCTGCTCCAGGCGGGTCAGGGTGTCTGCACCCTCGGCAGCGGCGGAGGTGGTGCCTTCCGTCACGGGATGGACTCCTTCTTACTTCTTGGACGGGGACTTGGGCCGCTGCGGACCCTTGCGCTGTCCGGACTGGGCCTTGCTGCGGGCACCGCTGCCGGGCTTGGCGGGGTTCTTCTTGGCCCCGCCCGCGGCCTTGGCGTCATCCTGCGGCTGATCGGTCTTGGTCAGCGACGTGGGCTCGCCCGCCGCCTTGGCCGGGGCGGCCTGGCGCTTGGACTTGGGCTGGCGCTTGGGCTGCTGACGCTTGGGGGCCCCGGTGGTGGTGGGCGTACCGTCCTCGGCCTGAGCGGCGGCCGTGGCCTCGCTCTTGATCACCGTTCCGTCGGACTGGGCCGCCAGCCCCGCCTTGTTCAGACCGTTGATGAACTTGCGCTCGTACTCGTTGCGGTCCCGGCCCTTGACGACGATGGCCTTGACGATGGCGCGCTCGCGGCGGTTACGGGTCTTGCCGTGCTTGGTGACGTGCTTGGAGAGGCGCTCGAGGTAGGCGGCCTGGGCCTTGGAACCCGGCGTCGGGTTGTTGTGGATCACGTACATCTGCTGGCCCATGGTCCACACGTTGGTGGTCAGCCAGTAGACGAGGACACCGACCGGGAAGTTGATGCCGAAGACGGCGAAGATGATGGGGAAGACGTACATCAGCATCTTCTGCTGCTGCATGAACGGCGTCTTCACCGTGGTGTCGACGTTCTTCGTCATCAGCTGGCGCTGCGTGTAGAACTGCGACAGCGACATCAGGATGATCATGATTGCCGTGACGACACGGACGTCGGTCAGGGAGGCCTGGAGGGCCTGCACCTTGTCCTCGCTGTCCGTGAACTTCGCCGCGAGCGGGGCGCCGAAGATGTGGGCCTTCTGCGCGCTGGCGAGCAGCCGCTCGTTGATCACGCCGACGGTGTCGTTCGACGCGATGCTGTTGAGCACGTGGTACAGGGCGAAGAAGAACGGGGACTGCGCCAGGATGGGAAGGCACGAGGAGAGCGGGTTGGTGCCCGTCTCCTTGTACAGCTTCATCATCTCTTCGGACTGACGCTGCTTGTCGTTCTTGTAGCGCTCCTGGATCTTCTTCATCTCCGGCTGGAGCGTCTGCATGGCCCGCGTCGCCTTGATCTGCTTCACGAAGAGCGGGATCAGGCAGATACGGATCACGATCACCAGGGACACGATGGACAGGCCCCAGGCCCACCCCGTGTCCGGGCCGAAGATGGCGCCGTACACGCTGTGGAACTGGACGATGACCCAGGAGACGGGTGTCGTGATGAAACTGAAGAGGCTGGCAATCGTGTCCACTAATCATGCTCCTTGGGCATGGGACGAGGTCTCGGCGGCCGGGCTCGAAGGACTCGTCGGACTTGTGGGTGAAGTCTGTCCCTCGGTGGCCGGGTCGGCGGCGGAGGGCCCGCCCTGGCGTGCACGCCAGGCGTTCCGCAGCATCTCGTGCCACCGCGGACGCTTGCGCGGCGGGACATGGTCCACACCGCCCAGCGACCACGGATTGCAGCGCAGGATGCGCCAGGCCGTGAGTGCTGTGCCCTTGACGGCACCGTGCCGGTCGATGGCCGTGTAGCCGTAGTGGGAACACGACGGGTAGTACTTGCACACCGGCCCCAGCAGCGGACTGATCGTCCACTGGTAGAGCTTGATCAGAGCCAGCAGCGGGTACTTCATCTCGCGCCCCCTCCCAGGAGCCGCTGGAGAGCGGCGTCCAGGTCTCGGGCCAGTTGTGCATGGTCCGCGTCACCCGCTCCGGGCAGCGCTCGTACGACTACCAGGCTACCGGGGGGCAACTGGGCGACTCGGTCCCGCATCAGATGGCGAAGCCTGCGCTTCACCTTGTTGCGGACGACCGCTCCGCCCACGGCCTTGCTCACGACGAAACCCGCACGCGTCGGGGGAGCGCTCTCCCCAGGCGCATGCGGGTCCGTGGCACCGCTACGAAGGTGCACGACGAGGTGCTGGCGTCCGGCCCGGCGCCCTCGTCGTACCGCAGTCGCGAAGTCCTCGCGCCGCCTCAGCCGGTTCTCGGTGGGCAGCACGACGGCATGACCTGACCGGTATCAGGCGGACAGACGGGCGCGACCCTTGCTGCGGCGGGACGCGAGAATCGCGCGGCCGGCACGGGTACGCATCCGCAGCCGGAAGCCGTGGGTCTTCGCGCGACGACGGTTGTTCGGCTGGAAGGTGCGCTTGCTCACTCGGGGGCTCCAGAAAGAATCGGTGTTTGCGGGGTGCCGTCCTGGCTGTCACCGTGCGCCCACGAGTAGCTCGCGTTACGCCCCAGTGCACCGCTGACCGATCACCTTGAGCGATCTGTGCCCATCGGAGGCAGGCGGCAGCAGCCATCGACAACTCGACCTGGTTACGGTACGCGGGGCTGCGCCATTCGGTCAAACCAGCGGCCACCGGGAGACACTTGTCCACAGCCTGGGGACAACAACTTGAACCGCACCGGCCGCGCTGACTACCGTGACTGGACTCCGATTCGTTCCCTTGTCACTCGACCATCCCCTTTACATCCCGACCCGTCCCCGAATCACACGTTCGAGGGACCTGTGAGAGAGCGTGCCCTGTGGCTGACGTACCTGCCGATCTTGCCGCAGTGTGGCCACGCGTACTGGAGCAGCTCCTCGGTGAGGGCCGCGGCCAGGGGGTCGAGGGGAAGGACGAGCACTGGATCCGGCGCTGCCAGCCGCTCGCGCTGGTCGCCGACACGGCGCTGCTCGCCGTGCCGAACGAGTTCGCCAAGGGCGTGCTCGAGGGGCGGCTCGCCCCGGTCGTCAGCGAGAGCCTGAGCCGTGAGTGCGGCCGCCCCATCCGGATCGCGATCACCGTCGACGACTCCGCCGGCGAGCCCCCGGCCCCGCCGGCCCCGCAGACGCACCGCCCCCAGCCGCGCTACGAGGAGCCCGAGCTCCCCACCGGTCGCCCGGAACAGCAGGACCGCCCCGACCGCCAGGAGCGCGAGCCCTACGAGGGGGGCTACGGCGGCTACGAGCCCTACGGCCGCCGCCGCGGCGACCAGCACCCCGGGCCGTCCGGCGACGACCTCCCCACCGCCCGCCCCGCCTACCCCTCGGAGTACCAGCGCCCCGAGCCCGGCGCCTGGCCCAGGCCGCCGCAGGACGAGTACAGCTGGCAGCAGCAGCGGCTCGGCTTCCCCGACCGCGACCCGTACGCCTCACCGGCACCGGACACCTACGGCGGCTCCCCCTCACCCGGCCAGGACTACCGCCCGCAGCCGGTGGAGCGCCCCTCCTACGAACCGCAGCGCTCCGACTACGACGGCGCGCGCGGTGACTACGACCGCGGCGAGTACGACCGCGGCGGCGACTACGAC
>NZ_JAOCQE010000130.1 GCF_025290915.1 Streptomyces sp. 15-116A
CGATGGCCTCCTCCCCGGTGTGCGCGACGGCGATCCGGTCGGACGGCTCGGGCCCGGTCGACGCTGGGTCGACCAGGATCTCCTCCAGCAGCGCCTGCGCCACCGGACCGCCCTCCAGTTCCGCGCCGTCCCACTCCACGCGGGCCACGACCACCTGCCAGTGCGGCGCCGCCCCGAGCCCGGGCAGCAGCACCGGCGCGGCCACCCGCAGCCGCGCCGCGATCTCGGCCGGCGCCGCGCCCGTCTGCACCAGCTCCAGCACCTCCTGCGCGAGCCGCCGCCGCACGGTGCGCGCCGCGTCCCGGCGGTCGCGTTCGACCGCGATCAGCTGGGTGACCCCGTGCAGCAGGTCGAGGCGTTCCTCGGCCCACTCGCCGGCGTCCGCCTCGACCGCGAGCAGCCAGTCCGACAGCACCGTCTCGCGCACGTCCCGCGCCGGCTGCGGGGCGCGCCCCGTGCTGCGCACCGGGAACAGGCTGTACGTCGTCTGCCCCAGCGTCACCCGGTGCGGTCCGCGCCGGCCGGTGCGGGCCGCCGCCAGCTGCTCCGTCGCGAGCCGCGCACACATCTCCGCGGGCAGCGGCGGGCCCGCCTCCTTCGACCCGGCGATCAGCCGGCCGGTGGGCGAGAGCACCCAGGCCCGCAGGTCCAGGTCGGAGCCGAGCAGATCGAGGACGACATCGGGGCCGCCGCCCGCGGGACCCGAGGTCATCATCCGCCGGTGCCGGTCCACCACGGCCGCCAGATCCCCGGCCCGCTCACCGGAGACCTGCCGCACCACGTGCTCGGTGACGGTCGCGAACGCCACCGACTCGTGCACCGCGAACAGCGGCAGCCGGTGCCGCGCGCACGCCACCACCAGATCGTCCGGGACCTCGCCCAGCTCCGCCTCACCCGCCGCGAGCGCCACGACCCCGGACTGCACCAGGATCCGTACGAACGGCTCGGAGTCCGCGGCGTCGCGGCGCCAGGCGAGACCCGTCAGCACCAGTTCCCCGCCCGAGAGATAACGGCTGGGGTCCCTGAGGTCGGTGGTCATCACACCGCGCACGGTGCGGTCCAGCTCGTCCTCGCCGCCGAGCAGCTTCAGGCCCAGCGCATCGGTGTCCAGCAGTGCGCGCAGCCGCATTCTCGTCGCCGCCGTTCTTTGTCTCGATATCTACGATGAAACGTGAGGTGATCTTCCGCGGATCTGTCGGCGAGGGCGGCGTCGGTTGGCTGAGCAGCGATACCGGCCGTCTCGTGGACTGTGTCCTCTGTTTCCGGAGGAAGGTCGGGAGGCTCCAGATGACCTCTGTTCATATGAATCTACAAGATGCCCTGGCTGGCCAGCCAACTCCTTCAGCGTTTCCGTGACTGACCCCTGTGGAGCACACGGCGGTGTACTGAGTCCACTCCGGGTGAACAGCACATGAACGAGCCGGCCCCACCGGACCCGGAATGGCTCGATCCGCACGACCCGCACGAGACGACGAAGAGAGCCGGTCATGGACTTCCTGCGCCCCGCCAGCTGGGAGGAGGCGCTCGCCGCGAAGGCCGAGCACCCCACCGCTGTGCCGATCGCGGGCGGCACCGACGTCATGGTCGAGATCAACTTCGACCACCGGCGGCCCGAGTACCTCATGGACCTCAACCGCGTCGGGGAGCTCTCGGAGTGGGAGACCGGCGACGACACCGTGCGGCTCGGCGCCTCCGTCCCGTACTCGGCGATCATGGAGCATCTGCGCCCGGAGCTGCCGGGCCTCGCCCTCGCCTCCCACACGGTCGCCTCCCCGCAGATCCGCAACCGCGGCGGCGTCGGCGGCAACCTCGGCACGGCGTCCCCCGCCGGTGACGCCCACCCCGCCCTGCTGGCCGCGGGCGCCGAGGTGGAGGTGGAGTCGGTGCGCGGCTCCCGCCGCATCCCGATCGACGACTTCTACACCGGCGTGAAGCGCAACGCGCTCGCGCCCGACGAGCTGATCCGCGCCGTCCACATCAAGAAGGCCGAAGGACCTCAGCAGTTCTCCAAGGTCGGCACCCGCAACGCCATGGTCATCGCCGTGTGCGCCTTCGGTCTCGCCCTGCACCCCGAGACCCGTACGGTCCGCACCGGTATCGGCTCGGCCGCCCCGACCCCCGTCCGGGCGAAGGCCGCCGAGGAGTTCCTGAACGCGGCCCTGGACGAGGGCGGCTTCTGGGACAACGGAAAGATCATCACCCCGTCGGTGGCCAAGCAGTTCGCGGACCTGTGCGCCGCCGCCTGCAACCCGATCGACGACGTCCGGGGCACCGCGAGCTACCGCCGCCACGCCGTCGGCGTCATGGCCCGCCGCACACTGACCTGGACCTGGGAGTCGTACCTCGGCACACCCGCATACCGGAAGGGGGGCGTTGCGTGATGCGCGTCAACTTCACCGTCAATGGACGCCCGCAGGAAGCCGACGACGTCTGGGAGGGCGAGTCCCTGCTGTACGTGCTGCGCGAGCGGCTCGGCCTGCCCGGCTCGAAGAACGCCTGCGAGCAGGGCGAGTGCGGCTCCTGCACGGTCCGCCTGGACGGCGTGCCGGTGTGTGCCTGCCTGGTCGCGGCGGGACAGGCCGAGGGCCGCGAGGTCGTCACCGTGGAGGGCCTGGCGGACTACGCCAGGCAGCGCGCCGAGGGCGGCTGCGCGACCGGCGCGTGCGGGACCTCGCTCCAGGACGCCCGCCACTGGAAGGCCGAGGGCACCGACTCGCAGACCGGCGAGGGTACCGAGCTCTCCCCGGTGCAGCAGGCCTTCATCGACGCCGGCGCCGTCCAGTGCGGCTTCTGCACGCCCGGTCTGCTGGTCGCCGCCGACGAGATGCTGGAGCGCAACCCGAACCCGACCGACGCGGACATCCGCGAGGCCCTGTCGGGCAACCTGTGCCGCTGCACCGGCTACGAGAAGATCATGGACGCGGTCCGCCTCGCCGCCGCCCGCCAGTCCGAGGGGGTCTGAGATGCCGACGAACGGCGTTCCCACCAAGATCACCCAGGGCTCGGGGACCAAGGGCGGCATCGGCGAGTCCACCCTCCGCCCGGACGGCATCCTCAAGGTCACCGGAGAGTTCGCGTACTCCTCCGACATGTGGCACGAGGACATGCTGTGGGGCCAGATCCTGCGCTCCACGGTCGCCCACGCCGAGATCGCCTCGATCGACACCTCCGAGGCCCTCGCCACGCCCGGCGTGTACGCGGTCATGACGTACGACGACCTGCCGACCGAGGTGAAGAGGTACGGCCTGGAGATCCAGGACACCCCGGTCCTCGCCCATGGCAAGGTCCGCCACCACGGCGAGCCCGTCGCGATCGTCGCCGCCGACCACCCGGAGACCGCGCGCCGCGCCGCCGCCAAGATCACGGTGGACTACCGCGAACTCCCGGTCATCACCGACGAGAAGTCGGCGCTGGCCCCCGACGCGATCCTCGTCCACGAGAACCGTGACGATCACCACGTGGGCCACGTCCCGCACCCCAACATCGTGCACCGCCAGCCCATCGTCCGGGGCGACGTCGCGGCGGCCCGGGAGCGCGCCGACGTGATCGTCGAGGGCGAGTACACCTTCGGCATGCAGGACCAGGCCTTCCTCGGCCCCGAGTCCGGTCTCGCCGTACCGGAGGAGGACGGCGGCGTCCACCTCTACATCGCCACCCAGTGGCTCCACTCCGACCTGCGCCAGATCGCGCCCGTCCTCGGCCTGCCCGAGGAGAAGGTGCGGATGACCCTGGCCGGCGTCGGCGGCGCGTTCGGCGGCCGCGAGGACCTGTCCATGCAGATCCACGCCTGCCTGCTCGCCCTGCGCACCGGCAAACCCGTCAAGATCGTCTACAACCGCTTCGAGTCCTTCTTCGGCCATGTCCACCGCCACCCGGCGAAGCTGTACTACGAGCACGGCGCGACGAAGGACGGCAAGCTCACCCACATGAGGTGCCGCATCGTCCTGGACGGCGGCGCCTACGCCTCCGCCTCCCCGGCCGTGGTCGGCAACGCCTCCTCCCTGTCCGTCGGCCCCTACGTGATCGACGACGTGGACATCGAGGCCATCGCCCTCTACACCAACAACCCGCCCTGCGGCGCGATGCGCGGCTTCGGCGCCGTCCAGGCGTGCTTCGCCTACGAGGCGCAGATGGACAAGCTGGCCAGGAAGCTCGGCATGGATCCGGTGGAGTTCCGCCGGCTCAACGCCATGGAACAGGGCAGCCTCATGCCGACCGGCCAGCGCGTCGACTCCCCGGCGCCGGTCGCCGAACTCCTGCGCCGCGTCAAGGCGATGCCGATGCCGCCGGAGCGCCAGTGGGAGTCCAGCGAGGGCGCCGACGTGCGCCAGCTGCCCGGCGGACTGTCCAACACCACGCACGGCGAGGGCGTCGTCCGGGGCGTCGGCTACGCGGTCGGCATCAAGAACGTCGGCTTCTCCGAGGGCTTCGACGACTACTCCACGGCGCGCGTGCGGATGGAGGTCGTCGGCGGCGAGCCCGTCGCCACGGTCCACACCGCGATGGCCGAGGTCGGCCAGGGCGGCGTCACCGTCCACGCGCAGATCGCCCGCACCGAGCTGGGCGTCGCCCAGGTGACCATCCACCCCGCCAACACCCAGGTGGGCTCGGCCGGTTCGACCTCCGCGTCCCGCCAGACGTACGTCACCGGCGGCGCGATCAAAAACGCCTGCGAGCTGGTCCGCGAGCGGGTACTGGAGCTGGGCCGCCGCACGTTCGGCTCGTACCACCCCGCTTGGGCCACCGCGGAACTCCTGCTGGAGGGCGGCAAGGTCGTCACCGACGGCGGCGAGGTGCTCGCCGACCTGGTGGACGTCCTCGGTGACGAGGCCGTCGAGGTCGAGGAGGAGTGGCGGCACCGGCCGACCCAGCCCTTCGACCTGCGCACCGGCCAGGGCAACGGCCATGTCCAGTACTCCTTCGCCGCGCACCGCGCGGTGGTGGAGGTGGACACCGAACTCGGCCTGGTGAAGGTGATCGAACTGGCCTGCGCCCAGGACGTCGGCAAGGCGCTGAACCCCTTGTCCGTCATCGGCCAGATCCAGGGTGGCACCACCCAGGGCCTGGGCATGGCGGTCATGGAGGAGATCGTCGTCGACCCGAAGACCGCGAAGGTACGCAACCCGTCCTTCACGGACTACCTCATCCCCACGATCCTCGACACGCCGACCATCCCCGTCGACGTGCTCGAACTCGCCGACGACCACGCCCCGTACGGACTGCGCGGCGTCGGCGAAGCACCCACTCTGTCCTCGACTCCGGCGGTCCTCGCAGCCATCCGCGACGCGACGGGCCTGGAGCTGAACAGAACCCCGGTACGCCCGGAACACCTCACAGGCACGGCATGACGTTCGCCGAGATCGACGGAACGTCGTAACGCCGCTGCCGTTGCGGGCAGTCGTGCCTCCCCCAGTGCCTCAAGGGCCTGGGGGGACCCCCAGGGCGGCACGGGTGGGCGCAACGGCAACCCCGACGCCGGGTCACTGCTCAACCGACTGAGCACACCCTGCGCCGGTTCCCCACACACAGGTGCAGTACCGGGCCGTCCCCCGGGTCTGGCACCTCCCAAATCCCGGCCGAAGCAGAGCGCACGCGACCGGGTGTCCCTTTGAACCTTGGGAGATGGCACCATGACCCAGCAGTCAGTGGAGCCCAGGACCACCGCCGAGGACGCGGGCGCGGGAACCCGCGTCCCGGCCGGCCGGTCCTGGCTCGACCGGTACTTCCACATCACGCACAGAGGATCGACGGTCGCGCGTGAAGTGCGCGGCGGCATCACCACCTTCATGGCGATGGCGTACATCCTCCTGCTCAACCCCCTGATCCTGTCCGGCGAGGACGCCGCGGGCAACACGCTCGGGCAGACCGGACTGATCACGGCGACCGCGTTCGCCGCCGCCCTCACCACCCTGCTGATGGGCTTCGTCGGCAAGGTGCCCCTCGCCCTCGCCGCCGGACTGTCCGTCTCCGGGGTGCTCGCCGGCCAGGTCGCGCCCGAGATGACCTGGCCGCAGGCCATGGGCATGTGCGTGATGTACGGCGTGGTCATCATGCTGCTGGTCGTCACCGGCCTGCGCGAGATGATCATGAACGCGATACCGCTCGCGCTCAAGCACGGCATCACCATGGGCATCGGACTGTTCATCGCCCTGATCGGCCTGGTGAAGGCCGGCTTCGTGCACGAGAACCCCGCCCCCGGCGGCGGTCCCGTGCTGCTCGGCCCCGGCGGTGAACTCGCCGGCTGGCCGGTGCTGCTGTTCGCCGTGACCCTCCTCGCCATCTTCATGCTCCAGGCCCGCGGCATCCCCGGCGCCATCCTGATCGGCATCGTCGGCGGCACGGTGCTCGCCGTCGCGCTGAACGCGTTCGGTGTCGTCGACCCCAAGCAGTGGGCGAGCGGTGCGCCGGAGCTGCACGGCAGCGCCGTCTCCATGCCGGACTTCTCGGTCTTCGGCCAGGTGGAGTTCGGCGGCTGGGGCGAGGTCGGCGCGATGACGGTCGGCATGATCGTCTTCACCCTCGTCCTCGCCGGATTCTTCGACGCCATGGCGACGATCATCGGCGTCGGCACCGAGGCGAAGCTCGCCGACGACAAGGGCCGGATGCCGGGTCTGTCCAAGGCGCTGTTCATCGACGGCGCGGGCGGCGCGATCGGCGGCGTCTCGGGCGCCTCCGGCCAGACCGTCTTCGTCGAGTCGGCGACCGGCGTCGGCGAGGGCGCCCGCACGGGCCTGTCCGCCGTCGTCACCGGACTCTTCTTCGCCGCCTGTCTGTTCTTCACCCCGCTCACGGCGATCGTGCCGGGCGAGGTCGCCGCGGCGGCGCTGGTGGTCATCGGCGCCATGATGATGATGAACGCCCGGCACGTGGACTGGGGCGACCGCGCCACCGCGATCCCGGTCTTCCTCACGGTCGTCCTGATGCCGTTCACCTACACCATCACCACGGGTGTGGCCGCGGGCGTCATCTCCTACGTCGCCATCAAGATCGCCCAGGGCAAGGCGCGCGAGATCGGCGCCTTCATGTGGGGACTGACGGTGATCTTCCTGATCTACTTCGCCCTCAACCCCATCGAGAGCTGGCTCGGCGTGCACTGACCGGCCAGGCGCTGCGGGACGGCCGGACCGTCCCGCAGCGCTTCCGCGTTTGAAGCCGTGGCGTGACGGTCAGGGCGCCGGGGCGGACAGGTCGAGGATCGCCCGGCGGACCTCGTCGAGCAGGTTCATGAGGGCGTTCGCGAGGTGTTCCTGCTGCCTCGGGTTCTGCCGGGCCGCCAGCGTCTGCATGCGCAGCACCGGATTGACCAGGAACTGGTGCAGCGGCTTCGCCGCGGCCGCCACATCGTGCAGCAGATCCTGCACGCGACCGAGACCGGCCGCGCCGGCCGGCAGCGCGGTGGCGGACTGTATCTGCACCCGGCTCAGTTCCAGCCGCAGCTGGGTGGCCCTGCGCTGGACGAACAGCACCACGTCCGACTTCAAGTGGCCGAACGCCGTGTCGGAGACTTGCTGCGCGGGCCGTTCGAAGGTGCTCCAGATGTCGGTCAGGACCGCCGGAACCGCCCCCGCATCCTCGGCAGGACGCCGAGCGGCATCCGGTGGGGACGCGGGCGCAGGCACGCCGGGTGCCGGCTCCGTCCGCCGCACGGCGGCCGGGAGCGCCGGGGCGCTAATAGCCGGGGACTCGGGCGCAGGGTCGCTGGGCGCCGGTCCCACTTGCCCCACGACTACCGGGAGCGCCGGGGCGGTCTCCTCCTCCTGCCCGGTCCGGTGCGGCGCGCCGCCCGGCGTCGGCACCTCGGCGGACCTCGGCCGCTCCACGTCCACACAGTCCAGGTACGCCCCGCACGCGTGGGCCGCGAGGAAGAAGAACCACGAGCGGTCACGGTCCGGGTACCGGTCGCGTGCGGTGAACATCAGGGCGCACGCCTGCAGCGCCAGAAACCACTGGAGCCGCCAGACCCGCCCGACGCCCCGCCCGGCAGCCCACCCGATCAGCTCCGTCCGCACCCGGACGACCAGCTCCGCCAGACCTTGCGGAATCAGCGGCCCCTCGCAACGTGACTCGCACTCCGGACCGGTGTCGGTGAGCGCCGCCAGCAGTTCCGCCCGGGCCGCCTCGGACAGATGGGGCAGATAGGCGTCGGCGATCAGGCACAGCAGCAGGTGCACGGGGTCGCGGGCCAGCAGCGCGTGCTCGCTGAACCGGGACAGGTCGATGAGCCAGTAGTCCTCCGGCGGGGCGTCCGCGCGTACCGGGACCATGATGTTGCCCGGATGCAGGTCACCATGGCCGCGCCCCCGGGCGGCGAACCTCACCGGCCGCCCGTTCAGCGGTGAACCGCCGGACAGCGCAAGCGGGTTGGGCAGGGCAGGGGCGCCCTCCGCCGGCGCGAACCACACCCGCTCGTCCGCCTCGGCGTCCACGTGCGCGCGGACCCACGTCCGCAGTGGACTGTCCTCGTCGACACGCGCACCGAGCAACTCCCGGACGAACCGCGCCGCCGTGAGCTCCGTGTCGAACGCCGGGTCCTGCGGATTCCAGCCGCTCAGCACCCCTTTGACGATCTGAGCGGCCAGCCGCGGCAGGCGCCCGCTGCGGCCGAGCGCGGCGAGCGTTCTCGTCTCGTCCTTCCCGTCCCCGGCAGGGTGCTGGAACATGACCCAGCAGTCGCCCAGTTTCCAGGCCTTCTCCGCCAGCCTGACCAGATGCCGGTCGATGAAGGCCTCGTTGCCCGGCACCCGGCTGCGCAGCGCGGCCCCGTGGTTGCGCGGCTCGGGCTGGGCGTCCGGGGTGGGCGCGACCAGTTTGATGACCCGCATGCCCCCGGTACGCCGGTGATCCAGCTCCCGGACGAACGCCGACACCAGCTTGCCGCCGCTGCGGCCGGTGTCCAGCAGTTCCGGCTCGGCCAGCTCGAGATCGTTCGCCTGCAGCCATTCGGCCAGGGCCAGGTCCACGGCGGGGTCGCCGAAGGCCCGTAAGACATGGGGGTTCTGGGACGGGGAACGGTCCATGTCCCTCAGTATGGCCGGATGCCCGCCTGCTCCCGGTGTGCGGCGGGCGCGGGGCGGGGATGTGATATGCCATGCCCTGCGGGCGGGCAGGCAAGGGGGAATCGACGTGGCACGTCTCAGGGGGAGCCGGCGTCTGCGCCGCGGGCCGCGGTCCGGCACGGTCGACGCCCGGACGCTCGGCGACGTCATCGCAGCGCGGGACGCGGACGGCCAACCGGCCCAGCACTACGAGGGGTTGCGCATCACCGGCGCACTGCGCCTCGACCGCCGGCGCCTGAGCACCGCCCTCGCCTTCGTCAACTGCGTGTTCGAGGACCCCGTCGACCTCACCGACCTGACGGTCCCCTCCCTGGACCTGTCCGGCTCGGTCCTCCCCGCCCTGCGGGCCGACCGCATCACCGTCGACGGTGAACTCCGCCTGTCCGGCACCCACGTGGGTGACGGCACGCCCGGCCCCCGCCCGATGACCGACCCCGCGGACTCCACAACCGGCCGGCGGGCACCCCGGCGCCTGGACGAGGACACCGCCACCGCGGCCGTACGGATGGCCGACGCGCGGATCGCGGGCAACCTCGTCGCCGAGGCGCTCACCGTGACCGACGGCAGCCCCTGGTCCCTGCTCGCACCGCGGCTCACCGTCGAGGGCTCCGTCCACGGCCGCGGCCTGACCGCCAACGGTGCCCTCTACCTGCGGGACGCCCGGGTCACCCACGCCGTCAACCTGCACGCCGCCGACGTCGGCGGCATCGACGCCACCGGGATCACCTGCACCGGCTTCTACGCGGACTGGGGCTTCCGCAGCACCGGCCAGGTGCTGCTGCGGGCAGCCGAGGTCGCCGGGGTGGCGACCTTCCACGACGCCGTCCTGGCCGCGCCCGACGGCTCCCTGCTGTGCGGCCGGCTGCGCGTCCCGCGCCTCAGGCTGGACCTGCGCGAACCGCCCGCCGGCAAGGTGGTCCTGCAGGACGCCACCGTCGACGTACTGGTCGACTCCGAGGCCACCTGGCCCGCGCCGGGCGCCCTGTCCCTGGAGGGCTTCGCCTACCAGCGGCTGGAGACCGCCCGGCCCGTCGACGTCCGCACCCGCATCACCTGGCTCACCCGCGACCCCCGGACCGGCGCCCGGGCCTTCGAGCAGCTGGCGACGTCGTACGAGAGCGGCGGCGACGAACGCGCCGCCCGCACCGTACGGCACGCCAAGGAGCGTCACCTCAGCCGCAACGACCGCCTGACGGGACGGGTGTGGGGCCTCGTCCAGGACGTGCTGTTCGGCTACGGGTACGCGCCCCGGCGCGCCCTGCTGTGGCTGCTGTCGCTCGTCGCCGCGGGCGCAGCGTGGTTCGCGACGCACCCGCCACGCCCGGTCGGCGGCGACTCCAAACGCGCCTGGGATCCCGTTCTGTACAGCCTCGACCTGCTCATCCCCGTGGCGAGCCTCGGACACCGGGGAGCCTGGGACCCCACGGGGGCGAGCAAGGCCGTCGCACTGCTCCTGGTGGTGTCCGGCTGGGTGCTCGCTACGGCCGTGATCGCGGGGGCTCGGCGGGTGCTGGGCCGGGGCTGACCTTTCGCAGACAACCCGGCGTACATCGGGCATCTGCCGGTACGCTCGATCCGGCGCCGCCCCACACATGACGTGCCGAGGCCGTGCCGACCTGCGGACGAGGACCGGCATCGCCGACGAGCGGGACCCGAGGTACTTCATGGCACGTGACGACTACTGGGTGGCCATATCCCGGGATCGGGAACTGCTCGGCGGCGGCTTCTTCGTGACCGGTTCCTATGTGCTCACCTCCACGGCCTGCGTGCCCGGACTGCGGGAGCGGGACCCGGTGGACGTCCACACCGCACAGGGACTGCCGCTGCGGGCCATGGTGTTCGAGCTGGCGGAGGACGTCGGTCTCGCGCTGATCAGCGTGCTGTCGGATCCCGGGGCGGAGTACGGCGCACCCCAGGCCGACAGCGCCGCCAAGGGTGACGCCTGGTACGCCCCCTACCGTCCCGGCCCCGCGAGGGCGGCCCTGCACGGCACGGTCGACGCGGTCGTCTGCGACCGGCGGGACGGCGACGGCCGCCCGCTGTGCCTCGTCGAACTCGCCGGCGACCCGTCACTGGAGGCCGGCGAGGGCTATGCGGGAGGACCCGTGGAGCGGCGCACGGCGGGTCATGATCCCGCCGTCTTCGGCATCCTCCTCGACGCCGAGGCCGCGGCCCGGCTGAGCGAGTCGGGCGAGGGCACGCTGGCAGCAGGTGCGCTGAGCAGCGCGTTCGAGGTCTTCGAGCGGCTGTCGGCGGAGTCTCTGATGGGGCTGCTGAGCGAAGGGCTGACCAGGGCGCCCGCACCCACCACCGACCCCGTGCCCGGCACCGCCGACTCGGCAGACTCCCGGCGGGGCCGGGAACTCAAGGCGCGGGAAGTCTTCGAGACCGGCCGGTTCCTGGCCCGGGAGATGAACGCCCTGGCGGCCGAGAACCCGCTGCTCGCACGGGACATGGACCCGTACTACATGCGATTGGCGAACGAGGTGTGCGACGAGGCGTTCCGGGTTGTGTGGGGGGACCAGGACGGTGATTGACTCCTTCGCGGCGGCGGCCGAGAGCGCCCAGGAGGCGCTGCGTGATCCCGGCGGACTGCGCTTCGCCCATGTGCCGAGTCTCGTCGCTTTCGTATCGGGCTTACGGACCGACGGTGACGACCCCCCGTGGGATGCCCGCGAACTCGCCCAGGGAGTACGGCTGAACCGGCTCCTGTGGGAACTGGGGTTGCGGGACGAGGCCCACCGGCTCTTCGACGTGCTGGCGGTGTGCATCGAGCGGGCACCGGTGGACGCGCCGCACGCACTGGAACTGCGTAACTGTCTGGCCGTGGTGGCCATGGCGCTCGGGTTGCGGAATGAGGCGCGACGCATCCTCAAGTCGGTGACGCTCGCCGGCCGGGAGATCAGTGTGATCACCTGGATCAATCGGGCGGCCGTCGACCTGGCGCTGGGGGACATCGCCTCGGCGACCATGACCTCCTGGTTCGCCCGGAGGCAGCTCCACGAACTCGAAGCGGAACACAGCGCCGAACTGGACGAGATGCTGGCCGCCGTGGAGTTGCGCCTCGCGTCCGTCTCTTCGTACCCGCCTGTGACGGGCGAACGCGCGGACACCGGAGACGCACCCTTCGTGAGGAAGCCGGTCCGCCGTCCACCGGCCCCCGATAGCCGCCTGAGTGAACTCGCCCGCCACGCCACCGCGTTCGTGAGGGAAGTCGGTGATAACGACCCGCGCGCCTTTCTTTCGGTCGCCGGTGTCGCCCTCGCCCGGGGCACCGCCGCGCTGCGCGCCCAGGACACCAAGACGCTCACGATGTCCGTGCACGTGCTGGAAGTCGCCTGCCAGCGGCTGTCGGCGATGCTCGGCGCCGACCATCCGCAGGTGCTCGGCGTCCTCGCCGACCTCGCGGCCGTCCAGGTGGAGTCCGCCCGGGTGACCCGCTCGGCGGCGCGGCTGGAGCGGGCGGTGGCCCAGCTCGCGTCCGTCTCCGAACGCCTCGACGCACGGCTCGGACCCGGACACCCCCGGTCCGTGGCGGCGCTGGCCAATCTGGTCACCGCCCAGGTGGAGTCGGTCCGGGCGACCGGCGAGGCCGAGAAGGCGGACCGGGCGGAACGGACGGCCGAGGTACTGGCCGAGCAAGCCCGGCGGGCCGGGGAGCGGCTCGGCGAACAGCATCCGGTGACCCGGCTGGTGCGGGCCTCATCGCGTACCTGCCGCAGGATCGCCGCACGGGGCGACGACCTGTGGGACGGCGGCAGCACGATGCTGATGACACTGACCGAAGCACCACGGGGGTGGGTGACCGACGCGCGGGCGTATCGCTCGTTCGACGAGGCCGTGGAGCAACTCTCCCGGGATGAAGGGCCGGAAGACGGCTATCCCGGTCTGATCGCCATCGGAAACATGGTGATCAACAACATGGTGGTGTACGCCGACGCCGGGCCCGCGGACCTCACTCCCGGGGAGATCGTGCTCGGCACGGTCGTCGCCGTTCGCCTCGGTGAGGCGCTGCTGTCCCTGGTCCGCGGTGGCACGGGCGTCGTGCCCTTCCACGAGCTGTCACTCCGGCCCGAGGCCGACGCACACCTGCTGGAGGTGGGGCAGCGCGTCGAGGCCATGGCCCTCGGCCGCCGGAACGCGGAGGGTAACCCCGTCCTGTCCGTCCGGCGCGCCCGAGCCGAGCCTGCCTGGGACAGGCTCCAGTTCGCCGTAGGCATGGACGGCGACGTCACCGGAACCGTCATCGACACGGTCAGGGGCGGCCTCGTGATCGACGTCGGCGTACGTGCTTTCCTGCCGGCCGACCTCGTCGACCGGCGGCGTGGCGCCGATCCGCGTCACCTGCTCGGCACGGAGTTGGAGACGAAGATCACCGACCTCGACCGGAGGCGCGGCCTGGTGATGCTCTCCCGTCGCGCCTGGCTGGAGGATAAGGACCTCGCCAGGCACACGGCCGGGCACACGCGCGCGCCCGCGGCCGTCCTGCCCGGCCGGGTGTTCCCCGCGCGGGTGACGGAGGTCTCCGAGGAGGGAGCGTTCGTGGACGGGGGTGTCCTGGACGGGCCCGGGCTGATCCCTCGGGAGGAACTGTCGTGGCGGCACGTCGACGATCCGTCGGACGTCGTGCGCGTGGGGGAGAGGATCCTGGTCCGGGTGCTCGGCCGCGATGCCGACGGCGGGCGCGGCACGCTGTCTCTGCGAGCGGTCCGGAATCATCCCTGGCGTGCGTTCACGGTCTTCCACCGGCTGGGGGAGATCATCGAGGCCACCGTCACGAAGGTCCTTCCCGACGGCGCCGTCGTCCGCGTGGAGGAGGGCATCGACGGTCTCGTCCGCCACTACGTCCCCGCGGACGGCGGGGAGTCCGAGCCGGACGGGGTCCTGATCCCGGGAGAGCGGATCTTCGTCGCCGTCACCGACATCGACTACGACCGCCGGCGCCTGTCCTTCTCTCTGGGTGAGGCCGACGCCGTGGCGGTCGCAGGGGGCGAGCCGTCCCCCGTTCGATACGGAATGGCCGCGTACTGCGACAGCGCGGGACAGCTGATCCTCCCGGACGGATACGACGAGGAGGACGGAACCTGGCTGCCGGGCTTCCAGGAACAGCGTGAACACTGGGAAGGCATGGTCAGGGAGGTCACGCAGCGCTGTACGCGGCACCGGGAATGGGTCGCCCGGCGGCGCCGCCGCATCTCGGGTGACTAGCTCACGGCTCCCTCAGCAGCCGGTTCACCTCCCGCCCGAACACGTAACGCCCCGCTCGGGCCAGCACCGCGTCCAGCGCACGCGGTACGGCCCGCACCCGGATCTCCTCGCGCCACACCACCCGGGCCCGCCCGCCCGGGCCCCTGCGCACCTCCAGCTCGGCCCAGCCCCTGACGATCCGTCCGCGCTTCTCCAGGCGGCACAGGCCGGGGGAGTCGTCCTGCGGGGGCCGCCACACCGTCACCTCCATCGGGTCGTCGAAGGCCAGCGGGCCGAGGCCCGTGCGGGCGACGATGCGGGTGCCCTCGTCGGTGGGTGGGGGAGTGGTGACGGTGACCCGGGTCAGGGGGACCGAGTCGCCGTGCCGGTGCCACCGGGTGAGCCGGCGCCAGGCCTCGTCGACAGGGAGAGGCACGGTGCGCTGGAGCTGGAATGCGGCCACGTGGGGATCCTAAGTAATCCGCTCCGGCCTCCGGCCCGCTCCGCTCACCGTCACCCGCTCGGCCCAGTCGGCGGTGGTCCCTTCATGGCCGGTCCGTCGCCTGATCCGTCACCGAGTGGCACGGAAACACGGTGACGTACCGTGAAAAAACGGTGCCTACCGGGTCAGGTTGGCTCCAAGTGTTTGAGACAGCCGCAAGTACGGCACCCGCGTCTCCTGAGCCTCACATGTCGCTCGGAGACGGAGAGACCCCATGCGCATCCTCGGGATCAACGCCCTCTTCCACGACCCCGCCGCCGCCCTGGTCGTCGACGGCCGGACCGTGGCCGCGGCCGAGGAGGAGCGCTTCAGCCGGCGCAAGCACGGCAAACGGCCGGTGCCGTTCTCCGCCTGGGAACTGCCCGAGCTGTCCGCCCGCTGGTGCCTCGCCCGGGCGGGCCTCGCCCCCGCGGAGCTCGACGCCGTCACCTACTCCTTCGACCCCGCGCTCGCCCGGCCCGCCCGCGACATGGGCCTGGACGACCCCTGGGACCCGCTGCGCCTGGCCTACGCCCGCCGCGCGCCCGAGTTCCTCGCCGAGGCGCTGCCCGGACTCGACCCCGCCCGGGTCGTCTTCGTCCCCCACCACATCGCCCACGCCGCCTCCGCCGGACCCGCCTCCCCGTACCCGGACAGCGCCGTCCTCGTCCTCGACGGCCGCGGCGAGGCCGCCTCCCACCTGGCCGGCCGCTACCGCGACGGCAAGCTCGACACCGTCGCCGCCCAGGCCCTGCCCGACTCCCTCGGCCTGGTCCACGAGGAGCTCACCGCCCACCTCGGCTTCCTGCGCAGCAGCGACGAGTACAAGGTCATGGCGCTCGCCTCCTACGGCACCCCGCGCCACCTGCCCCGCCTGCGCGAGTACGTCCACCCCACCGGCCACGGCGGCTTCCGCGCCCACGGCGTCGACTGGACCGCCCTCACCCCGCCCCGCGCCCCGGACGAACCCTGGAACCAGGACCACGCCGACCTCGCCGCGAGCGCCCAGGCCGTCCTGGAGGAGGTCCTGCTGGAGCTCGCGCACTGGCTGCAGCGCGAGGCCGGCGGCGAGGCGCTCACCCTGGCCGGCGGCGTCGCCCTCAACTGCGTCGCCAACTCCAAGATCGCCGCGCGCGGCCCGTACCGCCACGTGTGGGTGCAGCCCGCCGCCGGTGATGCCGGTACCGCGCTCGGCGGCGCCCTGCACCTGGCCGCGCAGGAAGGCGTCCCGCAGCCGATGCCTGGCGCCGACCTCGGCCGCGACTGGAGCGACGACGAGCTGCGCGGCCGGCTGGAGCGGGCGGCGATCCCGTACGAGAAGCCCGCCGACATCGCCGAGACCGTCGCCGAGGAACTGGCCCGGGACGGCATCGTCGCCTGGTTCCAGGGCCGCGGCGAGTACGGGCCGCGCGCCCTCGGACACCGGTCCCTGCTCGCCCACCCCGGGCGCGCCGAGAACCTGGAGCGGCTCAACCACGTCAAGGGCCGCGAGGAGTTCCGCCCGGTCGCCCCGATGGTCCTCGCCGACCGCGCCGCCGAACTGTTCTCCGGCGGCCCGCTGCCCAGCCCGTACATGCTCTTCGTGCACGACGTCGACGAGGCGTGGCGCGAGCGGATCCCGGCCGTCGTCCACGTCGACGGCACCGCCCGCACCCAGACCGTCGACGAGGGCGCCGAGCCGCTGGTCGCGCGGATGCTGCGGGCCTTCGAACGGCACACCGGGCTGCCCGTCGTGGTCAACACCAGCCTCAACACCGCCGGCCGGCCCATGGTCGACGATCCCCGCGACGCGCTGGAGTGCTTCGGCTCCGCGCCTGTGGACCTGCTCGCCCTCGGGCCGTACGCCGTGCGCAGGGGGAGGGCCTTCGCATGACGCCGTACGCCGTCGTGATCCCCACCCTGGTGCGGGACAGCCTCGCCGACTGCCTGGCCGCGCTCGCCGCCGCGCACGGGCCGCGCCCCGAGCGGATCGTCCTCGTCGACGACCGGCGCGAGCCCGGACCCGGGGCGCTGGAACACCCGCTGAGCGTCCTCGGGGACCTGCGCGAACGGACCGTCGTGGTACGGAGCGGGGGCCGCGGACCCGCCGCCGCCCGCAACACCGGGCTGCGCTCGGTCGACGCGCCGTGGGTCGCCTTCCTCGACGACGACGTCCAGGTGGGCCCGTACTGGTGCGACCAGCTCGCCCGCGACCTCGCCGAGGCACCGCCCGACACGGCCGGCGTCCAGGGCATCATCACCGTGCCGCTGCCGGGCGAGCGGCGCCCCACCGACTGGGAACGCGCCACCGCCGGGCTCGCGCGGGCCCGCTGGATCACCGCCGACATGGCCTACCGCACCGAGGCGCTCAAGCAGGTCGGCGGCTTCGACGAACGCTTCCCGCGCGCCTTCCGCGAGGACGCCGACCTCGCGCTGCGCGTCCTCGACGCCGGATGGCGCATCCGCCGCGGCGGGCGCACCACCCGCCATCCCGTACGGCCCGCCTCCCGCTGGGTGTCGGTGAAGCAGCAGCGCGGCAACGCCGACGACGCGCTGATGCGGCGCCTGCACGGGCCCGGCTGGTGGGAACGGGCGGTCGCGCCACGCGGCCGGATCCGCCGCCACGCCGCGATCACCGCCGCGGGCGTCGCC
>NZ_JAOCQE010000131.1 GCF_025290915.1 Streptomyces sp. 15-116A
TGGGCGGTGCTCGGCGCGGCTCGGGTGGAGCTGGGGCGGCGGCTGGCGGACCCGGCGTCCTATCCGCGCGCCGAGAACGCGCTGCGCACCTCGCTGAAGCTGCGGCCGGAGCGGAACGCGGCGGCGCTGCGGGGCCTCGCGGCACTGGCGAACGCCCGCCGGGACTTCGTGGCCGCGCGGAAGTGGGGCGAGGCGGCGCGGAAGCTGGAGCCGAAGCGGTGGACGACGTATCCGCTGCTGATCGAGGCGTGTGCCGGGCTCGGTGACCACGAGGCGGTGGGCCGGATGCTGGACCGGCTGACCAAGCTGCGCTCGGATCCGGCGGTGATGGCGCACACGGCGGCCGTGTACCGGGACCGGGGCTGGCGGGAGGACGCGGCGGCGCAGCTCGCCGACGCGGCGGCGGCAGCGGTCGACCCGGCGGAGCGGGCGGCGTATGTGGAGCGGGCCGGGCAGCTCGCCTGGGAGCGCGGCGATCTCCGGGACGCGCTGTGGCACTTCCAGGAGGCGGTGCGGCTCGACCCCGACCAGCGGGCGGCACAGGCGGGGCAGGGCAGGGTGCTGGCGGCGCTGGGGCGGACCACGGAGGCGCTGAGCGCCTACCGGGTGGCGCTGGAGAAGCAGCCCCGGCCCGAGTACGCGCTGGAGCTGGGCGAGCTGTACGCCTCGGTGGGGATGCCGGAGGCGGCGAAGGTGCAGTACGACGTGCTGCGCGAGCGGGTACGGAAGGCTGCCGCGCACGGGGTGGACGAGGATCTGGTGCTCGGCCGTTTCGAGGCGGACCACGGGGATCCGCGGGCGGCGGTGCGGCGGCTGCGGGCGGAGTGGGAGCAGCACCCGTCGACGGAGGTCGCCGACGCGTTGGGCTGGGCGCTGCACCGGGCCGGGGAGCACGAGGAGGCTCTCGATTTCGCGGTGCGGGCGACGGAGGGCGAGCGCGGCGGCGGGGTGCGCAGCGCGCTGTACGCGTTCCACCGGGGCATGATCGAGCGCGCGCTGGCGGAGTACGGGGCCGCGCGGCGGCATCTGCGGGAGGCGATGCAGCTCAACCCGCACTTCTCACCGCTCGGTGCGCGCGAGGCGAGGGCGGCGCTGGCACGGCTGGGCGAGCCGCCGGTCGAGGCGGGGGCGGACATCTCGTGACGCGGCGCGGCGGGCACCCCCCGTGGATGCCCGCCGCGCCGGCTCGTCACCGCGTCACAGGTTGCCGCGCTTGGCCTGCTCCCGCTCGATCGCCTCGAACAGGGCCTTGAAGTTGCCCTTGCCGAAGCCCATGGAGCCGTGCCGCTCGATCAGCTCGAAGAAGACGGTCGGGCGGTCCTGGACCGGCTTGGTGAAGATCTGCAGCAGATAGCCGTCCTCGTCGCGGTCGGCGAGGATCTTCAGCTCGCGCAGCGTCTCGATCGGCACCCGGGTGTCGCCGACCCACTCGCCGAGGGTGTCGTAGTACGAGTCCGGGGTGTCGAGGAACTGCACACCGGCCGCGCGCATCTGACGGACCGTCTGCACGATGTCGTTGGTGTTCAGCGCGATGTGCTGGACGCCGGCGCCGCCGTAGAACTCCAGGTACTCGTCGATCTGGGACTTCTTCTTGGCGATCGCGGGCTCGTTGATCGGGAACTTGACCTTGAGCGTGCCGTCGGCCACCACCTTCGACATCAGCGCGCTGTACTCGGTGGCGATGTCGTCGCCCACGAACTCCTTCATGTTCGTGAAGCCCATGACCTTGTTGTAGAAGCCGACCCACTCGTTCATCTTGCCGAGCTCGACATTGCCGACGCAGTGGTCGATGGCCTGGAAGCTGCGCTGGGCGGGCGGTTCGACCATGGGGTCGGCGGCGACGTAGCCGGGCAGGTAGGGGCCGTCGTAGCCGGTGCGCTCGACCAGGGTGTGGCGGGTCTCGCCGTACGTGGCGATCGCGGCGAGGACGACCGTGCCGTGCTCGTCCTTGAGCTCGTACGGCTCGGCGACCGAGCGGGCGCCGTGCTCGATCGCGTAGGCGTACGCGGCGCGCGCGTCCGGCACCTCGATGGCGAGGTCGATGACGCCGTCGCCGTGCGCGGCCACGTGCTCGGCGAGGAAGGTGCCCCACTCGGTGGAGGGCTTGATCACCGAGGTGAGGACGAAGCGGGCGGAGCCGCTCTCCAGGACGTAGGCGGCGGTCTCGCGGTTGCCGTTCTCCGGTCCGGAGTAGGCGACCAGCTTCATGCCGAAGGCGGTGGAGTAGTAGTGCGCCGCCTGCTTGGCGTTGCCCACGGCGAAGACGACCGCGTCCATTCCCTTGACCGGGAAGGGGTCGGCCTGCCGGGCGGTGGTCTCGGGAGTGTGGTGTGTGGTCTGCGTCATAGGGGCAGGGTGGTGCAGCCCGGCAAGGTGCGCAATAGTTCGCTGAATCGCTGGGCAATGTGTTCAGCCGTACGCCGGTATCGGCGGGCTTTCTGTACAGGATGACCAGACTCGGAGGCGGGGATGGCGATCGATCAGCTGGACGGGCGCATCATCGCGCTGCTCGCGCGGGAGCCGCGGATCGGGGTGCTGGAGATGTCGCGGCGGCTGGGGGTGGCGCGGGGCACGGTGCAGGCCCGTCTCGACCGGCTTCAGTCGAACGGAGTCATCCGCGGATTCGGCCCCCAGGTGGATCCGGCGGCCCTCGGCTACCCGGTCACGGCGTTCGCCACGCTGCAGATCCGGCAGGGTCAAGGCGCCGATGTACGGGCCCACTTGGCGACCGTGCCGGAGGTGCTGGAGCTGCACACCACCACCGGCACCGGCGACATGCTGTGCCGGCTGGTGGCTCGCTCGAACGCCGATCTCCAGCGGGTGATCGACCGCGTCGTCGGTTTTGATGGCATCGTCCGGGCCTCCACGGCGATCGTCATGGAGAACCCCGTCCCGCTGCGGATCATCCCGCTGGTGGAACAGGCGGCGCTCGGCGAGTGAATGCGACAGACGTCCTGGCCGAGCTGGGGGTGAGCGCGGGTGAATTTCTGGGAGTACCTGGCCAGCAGGCACCAGCAGCTGCTCACCGACGCGTATCAGCACGCCAGCGTCGTCTTCCAGTGCATGGTGGTGGCGACCGCGCTCGGCGTGCTGATCGGGGTGGCGACCTACCGCAGCGAGTGGGCGGGCAACCTCGCCACGACCACCACCGCCACCCTGCTCACCATTCCGGCGCTGGCCATGATCGGTCTGCTCATCCCGATCGTGGGGCTCGGGGTGCCGCCGACGGTGATCGCGCTGACGCTGTACGGGCTGCTGCCGATCGTGCGGAACTCCATCGTGGGCCTGCGCGGGGTCGATCCGTCGCTGGTGGACGCGGCCACCGGTATCGGCATGTCCCGGGCGGCCCGGCTGGCGCGGGTGGAGCTGCCGCTGGCCTGGCCGCCGATCCTCACCGGGATCCGGGTCTCCACCCAGATGCTCATGGGCATCGCCGCCATCGCCGCGTACGCCTCAGGACCCGGCCTGGGCAACCTGATCTTCCGGGGGATCGCCTCGCTGGGCAGCAAGAACGCGCTCAACCAGGTCCTCGCGGGCACCCTGGGGATCATCATCCTCGCGCTGCTGTTCGACGCCGCGTACGTGCTGATCGGGCGGCTGACCATTTCGAGGGGGATCCGTGCCTGAGCCCGTCGAAGAGGGATCCGTGCCCGAGTCCGGCACCGCGGGTGCCACCATCGAGCTGGAGCACCTCACCAAGCGCTACCCGCACAGCGCCCAGCCCGCCGTGGACAACGTCAGCATGGACATCCGGGCCGGTGAGACGGTCATCTTCGTCGGCCCGTCCGGCTGCGGGAAGTCCACCACCCTGAAGATGATCAACCGGCTGATCGAGCCGACCGGGGGCCGTATCCGCATCGGCGGCGAGGACGTCACCGACATGGACCCGGTGAAGCTGCGCCGCACCATCGGCTACGCCATCCAGGCCAGCGGCCTGTTCCCGCACATGACCGTCGCGCAGAACATCGCGCTGGTGCCGAAGATGCTGCGCTGGCCCTCCGCACGCATCCGGGCGCGGGTCGAGGAGATGCTGGACCTGGTCGGTCTGGACCCGGGCGAGTTCCACGGCCGCTACCCCCGGCAGCTGTCCGGCGGTCAGCAGCAGCGGGTCGGGGTGGCGCGGGCGCTGGCGGCGGACCCGCCGGTGCTGCTGATGGACGAGCCGTTCGGCGCGGTCGACCCGATCACCCGGGACCACCTCCAGGACGAGCTGATCCGGCTGCAGCGCGAGCTGCACAAGACGATCGTCTTCGTCACCCACGACTTCGACGAGGCGATCAAGCTCGGCGACCGGATCGCGGTGCTGCGCGAACGCTCGCACATCGCCCAGTTCGACACCCCGGAGGCGATCCTCACCAATCCGGCGGACGACTTCGTCTCCGGTTTCGTCGGCGCGGGCGCCGCCCTGAAGCGGCTCAACCTCACCCGCGTACGGGACGTGGAGATCACCGAGTATCCGACGGTGACCGTCGACGACCCGCTCCAGGACATCTTCAACCGGCTGCGCTCCAGCGGCACCAACGAGATCCTGCTGCTGGACAAGCGGCGCCGCCCCTACAAGTGGCTCAGGCGCGGCGACCTGATGCGGGCCAAGGGCTCGCTGGCCCGCGCGGGCACGCTGGTCAGCGACACGGTGACCCGGGACGCGACCCTGCGGGACGCGCTGGAGGCGGTGCTCACCGACAACGCGGGCCGGGTCGCCGTCACCGGGCGGCGCGGCGCGTACGAGGGCGTCGTCGACGTGGAGACGCTGATGAACTCCGTGCACGAACTGATGGAGGCCGACCGGCTGGAGGCGCTGGAGGCCCAGCACGAGCTGCAGGAGCAGCGGGCCGCGCAGACGCACGCCGAGCAGGAGGGCGTGGGAGGGGAGCCGAAGGCGTGAGGACCCCGTCCAGCGAGCAGGGGCTCTCGGTCCCCCAAGAGGGCGAGCCGTCGGACGACACCGAGCCGGCTCCCCCGCCGCCCGCGGCGAAACCGCCCCGGGTGACCTGGCAGAAGCTGACGTTGCTGCCGGCCGTGCTGATCGCCGTGCTGCTCGCGACCTGGCTGTGGTTCGAGCAGGCCGACCTCGACGCGCTCACCGTCAACGCGCTGTCCGACGGGCGGGTGAGCAAGGCGCTGTGGCAGCACATCCAGCTGACCGCGATCTCGACGTTCTTCGTGCTGATCATCGCGATCCCGCTGGGCATCCTGCTGACCCGGGGTGCGTTCAGCAGGGCCACCCCGGCGGCGATGGCGTTCGCCAACATGGGCCAGGCGACCCCGGCGATCGGCCTGCTCGCGCTGCTGGTGATCTGGCTGGGCATCGGGCGCAGGGCGGCACTCATCGGCATGATCGCCTACGCGGTGCTGCCGGTGCTGTCCAACACCATCGCGGGCCTGAAGGCCAACGACCCGACGCTGCTGGAGGCGGCGCGTGGCATCGGCATGTCCCCGCTGGGCGTGCTCACGCGCGTGGAGCTGCCGCTGGCGGTCCCGCTGATCCTCGCCGGAGTGCGCACGGCGCTCGTCCTGAACGTCGGCACGGCGACGCTGGCGACCTTCGGCGGGGGCGGCGGTCTGGGCGTACTGATCACTACGGGGATCACCAGCCAGCGGATGCCGGTGCTGATGATCGGCTCGATCCTCACGGTCGCGCTGGCGCTGCTGGTGGACTGGCTGGCGTCGCTGGCGGAGCTGCTGCTGCGGCCGCGGGGGCTGGAGGCGGGGACATGAGGCGGGGTGCGGGGCTCCCGAGCCGGACGTCCCTGCTGAGCCGGCGGACGTCCCTGCTGCTCGCCGGGGTGCTGTTGCTCGCGGCCTCCGCGTGCGGCCTGACCAGCGGCTCCCCCATGGTCGACGACGTGGAGCCGGGCTCGATCGGACAGGGCAAGCCGCTGGAGGGCGCGAAGCTCACCGTCACGTCCAAGGAGTTCACCGAGCAGCTGATCCTCGGCGCGATCATGGGCATCGCCTTCCAGGCGGCCGGCGCGGAGGTCATCGACCGGACGGGCATCCAGGGCTCCGTCGGCTCCCGGGAGGCGGTCGTCAAGGGCGAGGCGGACGCCGGGTACGAGTACACGGGCACCGCCTGGATCACGTACCAGGGCAACAGCGAGCCCATCCCCGACCCGCGCGAGCAGTGGCTGGCGGTGCGCGAGGCCGACCGGAAGAACGGCGTGACCTGGCTGGAGCCGTCCGAGCTGAACAACACCTACGCCCTCGCCATGAGCCAGGCCAACTACGAGAAGTACCGCACCCGCACCCTGTCGGACGTGGCCGCGCTGTCGAAGTCCGACCCGGGCGCGGTGACGCTGTGCGTGGAGGGCGAGTTCGCCAACCGCGCGGACGGGCTGCCGGGCATGGAGAAGGCGTACGGCATGGACCTGCCCGCGCGGAACGTCACCCAGATGGACACCGGGATCATCTACACCCAGACCGCGAAGGGCGCCTGCACCTACGGCGAGGTGTTCACCACCGACGGGCGCATCAAGTCGATGAACCTGGTGGTGATGGAGGACGACAAGAAGTTCTTCCCGAACTACAACGCGGCGCCGACGGTCAACAGCGACACGTTGAAGGAGTGGCCGGCCATCGCGGAGGTGCTGGCACCGGTGACGGCGAAGCTGGACAACACGGTGGCGCAGGATCTGAACGCGAAGGTGGACGTGGACGGGGAGGACCCGCACCAGGTGGCGCTGGACTGGATGGTGAAGATGGGGTTCGTGAAGGAGGGGTAGGCCGTCTTACGGTCCTCAGCAGCTGGGGACCTTGCCCGTCCCCTTCTCCAGTGCGACGAGGGCGTCGACGGCGCCCTTGAGGGTGGTGACGGGGATCAGCCGCAGCCCCTTGGGCAGCTCGGCCTGCGCGTCCGCGCACTCGGCCTTCGGTACGAGGAAGACGGTGGCGCCGTCCCGGCGGGCGGCCTGCGTCTTGAGCGGCACACCGCCCACGGCACCGACGGTTCCGTCCGCGTCGATGGTGCCGGTGCCGGCGATGACCCGGCCGCCGGTGAGGTCGCCGCCGCTGCCGTTGCCGTTGAGCTTGTCGACGATCCCGAGCGAGAACAGCAGCCCGGCGCTGGGGCCGCCGACGTCGGCGAGCTTGAGGCTGACCTTGATGTCCTCGTCGTCCCGCTTGAGATAGGTCAGCGCGGCCTCGGTCGCCTCGTCCTGCGACTCCTTCATCTGCTCGCGGTTGTACTGCTCGATCTCCTGGGTGGTGTCTCCGCTGGGGTAGACGGAATCCCGCGGCATCACGGCCTGATCGGTACGGAACCAGCTGTCGATCACATCGGGGAGGCTGACGCGGGTGTCCGGGGAGGTCGCCTCGATGGTCGTCATCCGCAGTTGCCCAGTGGTCTCGCGCACGGGCGCCCCGGAGATGGTGATCACCTGCGCCCCCTTGTTCTCCCCGAGCACATCGGCGGTCATCCCGGGCTGCGCGACGGAGAAGGGCAGCGGGGCGAACACGGCGGTGGCGAGGAGACCGACGACGGGGGCACCGCAGATGGCGAGGGTTCGGGGACGCGAGAGACGAGAGAGCACGGAGTCAATGTAACGGGTACGGTTCGGGGCCAGCTGCGGCCCGGTGGGGGCTGGTCGCGCAGTTCCCCGCGCCCCTTCAGGGCGCTTAGCTGCGGGCAGTCGTGCCGCTGGGGCGATGGGGGTCCCCCCGCTCGAGCGAAGCCGAGAGTGGGGGAGGGTGGGCGCAGCGGCACCCCGCCAGCGCGGGCGCGCGTACCCACCCCCGGCCAGCACCAACGCAGGGCAACGACGCAACCGGGCCTCAGCGCAACGCCTCCGCGACCTCCCGCGCCGCGTCGACGACCCGAGGGCCAACCCGCTCCGGCACCACATCCGCGAGCATCACGACACCCACACTGCCCTCAACCCCGGTCACCCCCAGCAACGGCGCCGCAGCCCCGCACGCCCCCGCCTCCAACTCCCCGTGCGTCAGCGTGTACCCGGGATCCCCGTTCCGCTGCTGCCGCGCGGCGAGTATCGCCTTCCCCGCCGCCCCCCGGTCCAACGGATGCCGGAACCCCGCCCGATACGCCACGTGGTAATCCGTCCACGACGGCTCCACCACCGCCACCGCCAGCGCCTCCGCCCCGTCCACCAGAGTCAGATGCGCCGTCGCGCCGATGTCCTCCGCCAGCGCCCGCAGCGCCGGCATCGCCGCCTCCCGCACCAGCGGATGCA
The DNA here is from genome assembly GCF_025290915.1 of Streptomyces sp. 15-116A. Lineage (GTDB taxonomy): Bacteria > Actinomycetota > Actinomycetes > Streptomycetales > Streptomycetaceae > Streptomyces. Next base: position 8,187 of record NZ_JAOCQE010000131.1, read on the forward strand.
CCTGCCGCCCCAGCCGCAGCACCCCCAGCCCCACCCGGGCCCGTCCGCCCAGATCACGGCGTACAAGGGCATGCTGCTCCAGCGTGGCGAGCAACCGGTACACCACGGTCCGGTTCACGCCCAGTTTGTGGGAAAGCTCGGTGACGGTCAGCCCATGGTCCGTATCGGCCAGCAGCTTGAGGACACGCAGTCCCCTGTCGAGCGTCTGAGAGGTCTCCGCGGTCACGACGCCCACTCCTTAGTGGTGAGGTCGGCGGCCCCCTCGCTGTCGTTGCGTCGCCGAGTCCCGTCGGCGACGCGCTACAGAGGCCGCCGATCGGCCGGCGGCCCGGTCAGGTCCCGGGCACAGTCGCTTCACGGCTGCGCTCCGCGGCGACGCTGCCACGGGGCGTGTGCGTAGCGGGACAGTAGCGAGCCTGTTCGCCCAGCGGAAGGCTCCGTCCAGAATCCGGGCACGGGAGCTGAAGAATCAGCGAAAATGAGCGAACTTTGACCGCTTGTGTCCGCGTCACCGCATGCGCGTGGCCCACTCCTGCACCTTGGCGATCCGCTGCCGCAGCTGCCCCGCCGTGGCCTCGGCGGCGGGCGGCCCGCCGCAGACCCGGCGCAGCTCGGTGTGGATGACGCCGTGCGGCTTGCCACTCTGGTGGACGTACGCGCCGACCAGGTTGTTGAGCTTGCGGCGCAGCTCCATCATCTCCTTGTGGGAGACCACCGGTCGCCGCTCGGCGGGCAGTTCGAGGAGATCGGCCTCGGCGTCGGGCTTCTTGCGGCTGTGCGCGATCTGCCGCGCCTGCCGCTTCTGCAGCAGCAGTTGCACCTGGTCGGGCTCCAGCAGTCCCGGGATGCCGAGGTAGTCCTGCTCCTCCTCGCTGCCGGGGTGGGCCTGCATGCCGAACTCGGCGCCGTTGTACATGACCCGGTCGAAGACGGCGTCGGACTCCAGCGCCTCGAAGGGCAGCATGTCCTGCTCGCCGGTGTCCTCGTCCTGCTGCTTGTTCGCCTCCTCCATCTCCTTCTCGGACTCGGCGTACGGGTCCTCCTCGCCGTCCTTCTTGGGCTTGTCGAGCACGTGGTCGCGCTCGCGCTCCATCTCGTTGGCGAAGCTGAGCAGGTCGGGGACGGTCGGCAGGAACACCGACGCGGTCTCGCCGCGCCGCCGGGACCGTACGAAACGGCCGACGGCCTGGGCGAAGAACAACGGGGTGGAGATGGTGGTGGCGTACACGCCGACGGCGAGGCGGGGCACGTCGACGCCCTCGGACACCATGCGGACGGCGACCATCCACCGGTCGTCGCTCGCGCTGAACTCGTCGATCCGCTTGGACGCGCCGGCGTCGTCGGAGAGGACCAGGGTCGCCTTGTGTCCGGTGATGTCCCGGATGAGCTTGGCGTAGGCGCGGGCCGACTCCTGGTCGGAGGCGATGACGAGGGCGCCCGCGTCGGGGATGGCCTTGCGGACCTCGGTGAGGCGCTGGTCGGCGGCGCGCAGCACGGCCGGCATCCACTCGCCGCGCGGGTCGAGGGCGGTGCGCCAGGCCTGGCTGATCGCGTCCTTGGTCATGGGCTCGCCGAGGCGGGCGGCGATCTCGTCACCGGCCTTGGTGCGCCAGCGCATGTTGCCGCTGTAGCTCATGAAGATGACGGGGCGGACGACGCCGTCGGCGAGGGCGGAACCGTAGCCGTAGGTGTAGTCGGCGGCCGAGCGCCGGATGCCGTCGTCGCCCTCCTCGTACGTGACGAAGGGGATGGGGTTGGTGTCGGAGCGGAACGGCGTACCGGTGAGCGCGAGCCGCCTGGTCGCCGGCTCGAACGCCTCGAGGCACGCCTCGCCCCACGACTTGCTGTCACCGGCGTGGTGGATCTCGTCGAGGATGACGAGCGTCTTGCGCTGCTCGACCCGGTTGCGGTGCAGCATGGGCCGCACACCGACACCGGCGTAGGTCACGGCGACGCCGTGGTACTCCTTGCTGAGCGGTCCGGCGCTGTACTCGGGGTCCAGCCGGATCCCTATGCGCGCGGCGGCCTCGGCCCACTGCTTCTTCAGATGCTCGGTGGGCGCGACGACGGTCACCTGCTGCACGACGTGATGGTGCAGCAGCCAGGACGCCAGCGTCAGGGCGAACGTCGTCTTACCGGCGCCGGGCGTCGCCACCGCCAGGAAGTCACGCGGCTGCTCCTGGATGTACTTCTCCATCGCCCCCTGCTGCCAGGCGCGCAGCTTGCTGGCAGTACCCCAGGGGGCCCGCCCGGGAAACGCGGGCGACAGATGATGCGAATGGGACGCGGTGCCGGCGGTGGTAGTCACGATCTCCGTGGGGGTCGAGCGGCTACGTAGAACAACCGGGCCACCCTACCGGCGCCCCGGACCGTGCCACGCCGGTACCGGGCCGGGCCACTCCAGGGTGGGATCGACGTCACAGTCAGCGCGCGAAGCCCGGCAACTGCGTGGCGATCTTCGGCACGTCGAGGAAACCTTGCGAGACGTCGAGGACAAAGCGTTCGGCCTCGTCCACGTCGAAATCGGGGTCCAGCGGATGCCCGTTCATGTGCAGGAAGACCCAGGTGGCATACCAGGAGAGCCGCTTGTTGCCGTCGACAAGCGTGTGATTACGGGCCAAGGACTCCATCAGAGCTGCGGCCTTCTGCCATACGTCCGGATAGGCGTCCTGGCCGAAAACGCTCGATTGAGGGCGGGCCAGGGCCGAGTCCAGGAGTCCGTAGTCGCGCACCTCGGCCGCCCCGAGCCGCTCAGCAAGGTTGAGCACCTCGGGGAGAGTGAGGTAGTGCATCAGGCGAGCCTCCGGTTCAGCTCGGCACTTGCCTTCAGGACATGCTCGGCCGCCTCGTTGAACAGCCTCGAGTGCTCGTTTATGGCCGCGATCACTGCGTCATGCGCGAAGGCCTGCATGCTGCGGCCCTCCGCAGCGGCCCTCTCTCGCAGGGCTTCGAGCTCTTCGTCCGTGAACCGCAGATTCAGTCCAGCCATGCTTCGACGGTACTACGTGGTACCACGCGGTGTCACTGCGGTTCCGGCCGCAACCGCGTCGTCACCCAAGCCCCCGCCAGCGCCACCCCCGCCATCGGCAGGAACACCGCCGCGAAGGCGGCCGGGTGGGAGGCGGAGGCGTTCGTCGCCGCGTGGGTCACCGTGCCGCCGCCGAGGGCGGCGAAGGCGGCGCCGCCCGCGGCGAGGAGGAGGACGTTGGAGAGGCCGTCGGAGATCTGGAGGGCGGCGGAGTTGGTGCCCGCTTCCTCCGGGGCGGAGAGGTGGAGCAGGAGCACGCTGGTGGAGGAGATCACCAGGCCCATGCCGAAGCAGCCGAACGCCCAGGCGACGGCCACCGTCCAGACGGGCACCGCGTCGATCAGGACGCTCGGCGCGGCGGCGATGGCCGCGGCCACCAGCAGCATGCCGAGGGTCGTCAGACGCTCCCGGTACGGCTCAAGGCGCGGCCGGGACTGCACCCAGGAGCCCAGCGCCCACGTGCCGCCGCCCGCCGCGAGCGAGAAACCGGCGAGGGTCGGGCTGAGCCCCCGCTGGGTGACCAGCATCAGCGGCACGAAGGACTCCGCCGCGATGAAGGACCCGGCGGCGATGCCCCGCAGCAGCACCACCGACGGCAGGCCGCGCGCCGCCCGGTAGGTGCCGCGCGGGAGCAGACCGAGCGCGGCGGGGACGAGAAGGGCCAGGCCCGCCGCGCCCGGCAGCAGCGATATCCAGCGCAGATCCTGCGCCGCGTACTGCAGCAGGCCCGCGCCCAGGGAGATGCCGAGGGCGAGCCGGATACGGCGGCGGTCGAAGGAGGCACCCTCCGAGGCGTCCGCTTCGCCGCCGACCGGGCCGGCCGCCCGGCGGCGTATCTGCGGCAGCGCGAGGGCCAGCGGGAACACCACCAGCACCGGGATGCCGAGGAACACCCACCGCCAGCCGATGTGCTCGGTCACCGCCCCGGACGCCAGCGGACCGACGATCGACGGCACCACCCAGCTCGCCGCGAACGCCGCCATGATCGCCGGGCGCAGCCGCTCCGGATAGGCCCGGCCCACGACGACGTACAGCGCGACGATCACCAGCCCGCCGCCGAGCCCCTGCACGGCCCGCCCCAGGATGAACGGCCACATCGCCGCCGCCGTCCCGGCCAGCAGCAGTCCGGCCGCGAAGGCGGCGATGCCCGCGGTCAGCGGCCCGAGCGGTCCGCGCCGGTCCGACCACTGCCCGGAGAGCACCATCCCGAACAGGCTCGTCGTGAAGAACCCGGAGAACGCGAAGGCGTACAGCGACACCCCGTCCAGCTCCCGCGCCGCCACCGGCATCGCCGTCCCCACCGCGGTCGCCTCGAAGGCGATCAGCAGCACGACCGACACGATGCCGATGCTCAGCGCCCGGTACGAACGGCTCAACACGGTCTCGTCGGGCTCAGCGTCCGGGATGGGGGCGACATCGGCGTCACGCCGTTCGAGGGCAGTCATGGTCGCCAGGGTAAGGGCCAAGACACACATTGACCCCTGTCGGGAGGAGGTGCGGGGCTAGGCCCTTCGTCCTAGGTCCGCAGGCGGTCCGCAGGCGCTTCATGAACGGCGTATGGCGGTCCTGTTGCAGCCCGCCGGGATTCCTTGAGGCCGGGATCGCCAGGGCCGTACGGTCGAGTCATCAACACGGCCGTGTGCCCGAGTGGTTGAGGGAATCGCCTGCAAAGCGATGTACACCGGTTCGATTCCGGTCACGGCCTCCAAGGCGCCACCATGGCGCCAGCTGGATCACGCCCCACGTCACCTCCACCGCGAGGAACGGCCACAGCAGCGCCGGGGCGCCGGTGGCCAGGGCGTAGGCCAGCCAGGCCGAGAACAGGACGCGGGCGGCGCCGTCGTAGACGCCGTGCACCGGCAGGGTCCTCCTCAGGCGCAGGACGGCCCAGACGACCACGACCGAGCCCATCAGATTGGCGTAGAGGGTCTGCACCGGGTCGCGTTCGGGCAGCACCCCCAGACCGAGGGCGTCACCCGCCGACGACAGCAGGCTGTGCACCAGCGCGTAGCTCCACGGGGTCGCGAAGCCCGCCGTGACGACGAGGTCGTACCAGGCGCTCGCGCGCACGAGACGGAGGTAAGAGGCCTGGGAGGGGGAAGGAAAGAGGGTCACGAGACAGGCTCCTGCTGGTCAGCGGCAGCGGACGGCTCACGCTAAACAGTGGAGTAGGGTCCAAGGTCAAGCCATCGGCCGACGGAGGGCCCATGCTGATAGGGGAGTTGGCCGCGCGGGCGGGAGTGTCCAGGGACACCGTCCGGTTCTACGAGAAGCGCGGCCTCGTCACCAGCCGTCGGCTGCCCAGCGGTTATCGCGACTTCGCACCCGAGACGGTGGAATGGCTGCGCTACGTCCGCACCGCTCAGACGCTCGGCTTCTCCCTGGCGGAGATCGCCCGGCACGGCGAGGAACTGCGCGACGCCCCCGACACCGCCGAAGCACTGTCCGCGCTGTTCGCGGAGAAGATCCGGATCGTCGACGCCCGGATGGCCGAACTCGCCGCCCTACGCGCCGAACTCACCGCACGTGCCGGTACCGGATGCCCCTTGCGTGCAGCCGGCTGAGTCGCGCTTCCGGTGCAGCAGGCAGAGGGCCAGGGCGAGCGTGGAGACGTCCGCGTGCAGCGGGGCGAGGGTGGACTGCCGCTCGTTCCAGTGCAGAAGCGCGCCCGTGGTCCCGTCCACGAGCAGGCTGTTGCCGTCGCGCAGGGCGCCGAGGCGTATCAGGCGGTCGGCGTGGGCGGGGAGGGCCCCGGGCAGGAAGCCGTCCCCGTGGTCGTCGGCGTAGTACTCCGTGAGCGTGCGCAGCGGCAGGTCCGTGTCCAGGGCGAACGGGCCGCCGTCCTCCGGCAGGCCCGTCTCGCTCAGGAAGCGGCGGGTCGGCTCATGGGTGAGCGTGGCCGGGAAGTCGACCTCCTCGAAGCGGAACACCCCGGCCCGGCCGAACTCCCGCACCAGCGCGAGTCCGAAGGACGTCCCCGTGCTCGCCGCCAGCGCGGCAAGACCCGTCATACCCGTCGTGCTCATGATTCCCCCGTGTCGCGTGCGCTCAGCAGCCGTCCCCCAACGCCTCGCACACTACGCGCCGCCACTGACAACGGCCTCCACCTCAACAGACGCACGGGTGGCGGCTGACGTTGCCTCCGGGGACGGGCGGGACTCAGCCGCCCGTCACCACCGCCGCCTGCGGGCGGATCGGAAGACGGTTGACCGGACGGCCCGTCGCGGCACGGACCGCGGAGGCGATCGCCGCCGGGGACGTCACCACCGGCACCGCGCTGACCGCCTTCGCGCCGAAGGGCGCCACCACGTCCCGCTCCTCGACCAGCTTCACGATCCGGATGTCGGGCGCGTCGAGGGCCGTGGGCAGGGCGTAGCCCGTCAGGTCGGGGTGGCGGATCACACCGCGCGGGGTGCGCAGATTCTCCGTGAGGGCGACGCCCACGCCCTGGGTGACGCCCGCCTCGATCCGCGCGGCCAGCTGCGCCGGGTTCAGCACCCGGCCCACGTCCTGGGCGACCGCCAGCTCCACCACCCGTACCGAGCCGAGCTCGATGTCGACGTCGACCACCGCGCGGATCGCGCAGAAGGACATGCCGACGAAGGCGTCGCCCTGCCCGGCGTCGTCGAGCGGCTCCGTGGGATGGGGGCGGCACTGGGCGGTGGCCCAGAGTTCCTTGCCCTCCAGCGCCTCGGCGACCGTCGTCGACAGCACACCGTCGTACGAGGTGATCTTGCCGTCGGTGATCTGCAGCAGCTCCGTGGACATGCCGAACTTGTGCGCGAGCGGCTGGAGCAGCTGCGTGCGGACCATCTTCGCCGCCCGCTCCACCGCGCCGCCCGACACCCAGGTGTGCCGGCCCCGGCAGCCCGCGCCGGCCGGGGGCTGGTCGGTGTCCACCGGCGCCACATGCACCTCGTCGACGCCGAGGATCTCCTGGACGATCTGCCGGGCGAGCGTCGAGAAGCCCTGGCCGGTCTCCACCGCCGCGCACAGCACCGTCGCGACGCCGCCCTGCACCTTCACCGTCGCCGTGGACACCTCGTCGGCGCCCTCCGCGCCCAGCATGTGCACCATGCCCAGGCCGTAGCCCACGCCTCGGCGCACCGCGCCCGGTTCGCCCGCGCCCTCGGGGCCGCCGGGCAGCAGCCACTCGTCCTCGGGGGTGTCCTTGGGCAGCGGCGGCAGCGGGTGGTCGCGCACGGCCTGCAGCAGCTCCGCCACCGGCGCCGGGCACGTCACCGTCTGGCCGGTCGGGAGCACGTCACCGGTCGCCATCACATTGCGCAGGCGCAGCTCCGCCGGGTCGATGCCGAGCTTCTTGGCGAGCTTGTCCATCTGCGCCTCGTGGGCGGCGCACACCTGCATCGCGCCCTCGCCGCGCACATGCCCGGAGGGCGGGTTGTTGGTGCGGACGGCCCAGCCCTCGATGAAGGCGTTCGGCACGACGTACGGGCCGCAGGCGAAGGCGACGGCGGCGGCCAGGGCGTCGGAGGAGGTGTCGGCGTAGGCGCCCGCGTCGAGCAGGATCTGCGCCTCGACCTTGACCAGCTTGCCCTCGCTATCGGCGTGGTGCCGGTAGCGCAGCAGGGTGGGGTGCCGGTGGGTGTGGCCGAGGAAGGACTCCTCGCGCGTGGCGGCGAGCTTCACCGGGCAGCCGGTCTTCATCGCGAGCAGCCCGAGCGGCAGCTGGAAGCCGCGGTCCTCGCGGTCGGCGGTGGCGCCGGGGACGCCGGTGACGACGATCTTCACCCGCTCGGGTTCCAGGCCGTAGCAGGCGGCGGCCGTGTCCCGGTCGGCGTGCGGGTCGGTGGACGCCAGGTACAGCTCGACGCCGCCGTCCGGGCGGGGCACGGCGAGTCCGGCCTCGGCGCCGATGGGGGCGGGGTCCTGGCGGCCGATGCGGTACAGGCCCTCCACGACGATGTCGCCGGACGCCTCCGGGTCGCCGTGGCGCAGCGGGATGTGCCGGATCAGGTTGCCGTCGGGGTGCAGCGGCTCGGCCTCGAAGGCCTGCTCGGGGTCGGTCACCGGGTCGAGCACCTCGTACTCGACGATGACGGCGGCGGCGGCCATCCGCGCGGTGTCCGGATGGTCGGCGGCGACGGCGGCGATGGGCTCGCCGTGGTGGCGTACGACCTCGGAGGCGAACACCGGGCGGTCGGCCGTGCCGCGGCCGTAGACCGGGTCGCCGGGGACGTCCTCGTGGGTGATGACGGCGTGCACGCCGGGCATCTCGCGCGCGTGGCTGGTGTCGATGGACACGATGCGCGCGTGCGGGTGCGGTGAGCGCAGGACGGCCGCCCACAGCAGGCCCTCGGCCCACAGGTCGGCGGCGTACGGGAAGGTGCCCTCCGTCTTCGCGCGGGCGTCGGCGGGCGGCAGGGAGGCACCGAGGCCGTGCGGGATGGCCTCCGGCTCGGGGAGTGCCTCGGCGGCCTGCGCGGTGGCTGCTTCGTCGGTCACGCCTGGCCTCCGTCCTGGCCGTAGCTCTGGTCATAGCTCTGGTCGTACGGCTGATCCTGCGGCGGCTGGAACGCCGACGGGTTGACACCGCCCCCGCCCGGGCCCGCCTGGTGCGGGATACGGGGCTCGTCCGCGTCCGGTTCGCCGGGCTCGGGGGACGCGGAGAGCGCCTCGCGTTCGGCGACGACCGCCTTCACGGCGTCCACCACGCCCCGGTAGCCGGAGCAGCGGCACAGGTTGCCGCACAGCGCCTGGCGGGTCTCCAGCTCGGTCGGTGCCGGGTTGCCCTCGAGCAGGTCGTGCACGGTCATCGCCATGCCCGGCACACAGAAGCCGCACTGCACGGCACCGCACCGCGCGAGCGCCCGCTGCACGTCGGAGGGCTGCCCGTCCTGGGCGAGTCCCTCGACGGTACGGACCTCACTGCCGGCCGCGGTGACCGCCGGGACGAGACAGGAGGCCACGAGCCGCCCGTCCACCTGCACGTTGCAGGCCCCGCACTCACCCTGCGAGCAGCCGTCCTTGGCCCCGGCGAGCCCGAGCCGCTCACGCAGCACGTAGAGCAGCGACTCCCCGATCCAGGCGTCGCTGACGGGCCGGTCGGCGCCGTTGACGCGGAGCACGTAGGAGGCGAGGGGGTGGTCGTCGTGGGGGCCGGCGGGGGGTGGGTCGTG
>NZ_JAOCQE010000132.1 GCF_025290915.1 Streptomyces sp. 15-116A
CCGCCCGGCGCCCCCGTCCTCGTCGAGTCGCCCACCTACCCGGGCATGCTGGCCATCGCCCGCGCCGCCGGACTGCGGCCCGTGCCCGTCCCCGTGGACGCCGACGGTGTACGGCCCGCGCTGCTCGCCGACGCCTTCCGCGCGAGCGGCGCCCGGGTGTGCGTCTGCCAGCCGCTGTTCCAGAACCCCACCGGTGCCGTACTCGCGTCCGAGCGGCGCGGCGAGGTGCTGCGCATCGCGCGCGAGGCGGGCGCCTTCGTGATCGAGGACGACTTCGTGCGGCGGCTGGTGCACGAGGACGCGGGCCCGCTGCCGCGTCCGCTCGCCGCCGACGACCCCGACGGGGTGGTCGTCCACGTCTCGTCGCTGACCAAGGCGACCTCGCCCAGCTTCCGGGTCAGCGCCCTCGCCGCCCACGGTCCCGTCCTGGAACGGCTGCGGGCGATCCAGGTCGTCGACACCTTCTTCGTGCCCCGGCCGCTGCAGGAGGCCACCCTTGAGCTCGTCGGCTCGCCCGCCTGGCCCCGCCATCTGCGGGCGATCTCCGCCGAGTTGCGGGCCCGCCGCGACGCCATGGCCGCCGCGCTCCGGCTCCACCTGCCGGAACTCGCCCTGCCACACATCCCGTCCGGTGGCTACCACCTGTGGCTGCGGCTGCCCGACGGTGCCTCCGAGTCCGCGCTGACGGCCGCCGCCCTGCGCGCGGGCGTCGCCGTCACCCCGGGCCGCGCCTACTTCAGCGCCGAACCCCCGGCCGGCCATCTGCGGCTGAGCTTCGCGGCGGTGGCCGGTGCCGGGGAGATCACCGAGGGCGTACGACGGCTGCGCACCGCGTGCGACGAGGTGCTGGGATAGCCGTTCGACGGCTGCGCACCGCGTGCGACGAGGCGCTGGGGAAACCGTTCGACGCCCCGCGCCCCCGCCTGCGAGCATCCCGCCATGACTGACACCCCGCGCCTGCCCGAGGGCTACGAGATCTCCACTGACCCCGATCGCATCGACGCCCCGCGCGTGCACCGGTGGCTGTCCGGCGACGCCTACTGGGCGCTCGGCCGCTCCCGCGCCAAGCAGGACGCGGCGATCGCGGGCTCGCTCAACTTCGGGGTGTACGAGTCGGTCTCGGGCGAGCAGGTGGCCTACGCCCGGGTGATCACCGACCGGGCGACCTTCGCGTGGCTGTGCGATGTGTACGTGGACCCGTCGGTGCGCGGCAAGGGCGTCGGCACGGCGCTGGTGGCCGCCGTACGCGAGGAGCTGCGGCCGCACGGGTTGCGGCGGATCCTGCTCGCCACGCACGACGCGCACGGCGTCTACGCGAAGCTGGGGTTCCGGCCGCTGGACCGGCCCGACCACTGGATGGCGCTCGTCCTCGACTGAGGAGGAGCCGGCCGGCTGGGCGTTTCGGGTGGCTTGTCCGGCAGGTCCTGACCGGCGAGTAAGATCCGGCGTACCCTGCGTGACGCTCGCACAGGACCCCTTGACCTGGACACTTTCGCGGCTCACGATTCGCCGCATGGCACTTCGGGTCACGTTCGTCGCCGCCGCGGGGAGCTCCTCCTCGCTGCTCGGCGAGCGTTTCCAGGACGACCAGCCGCTGGACCACACCGGCTGGAGCGAGGTGCAGCGCGTCGCCCACGAGCTGCTGCCGCTCGCCGCCGCCGATCTGCGCTACTGCTCGCCCGCCCCGCGCAGCCGCGCCACCGGTGACGGACTCGGCTACGCCCCGCTGGTCCAGCTCGCCCTGCGCGACTGCGACATGGGCCGCTGGCGCGGACTGACCCTGGGCGAGGCGATGGCCCGGGAGCCGCAGACGGTGGACGCCTGGCTCGCCGACCCGAGGGCCCGGGTGCACGGCGGTGAGTCGATGACGGAGTTCATCACCCGGGTCGGCGGCTGGCTCGACACCCGGCCCGTGGAGGACGGCTGCCGGATCGTCGCCGTGGCCGAACCGTCCGTGATCCGCGCGGCGCTGGTGTACGTGCTGAAGGCCCCGCCCGCGACGTACTGGAGCCTCGACGTCCGCCCGCTGTCCACGACCACCGTGACGGGCCGGGCCGGCCGCTGGAGTCTGCGGCTGGACAGCGTGGCCGCTCAGCCCACGCGCGCGTAGTCGGTGGTGATCTCCAGGTCCTTGGCCGGTCCGCGCACCCGCCAGACCGTACGCCAGTGGTTCGCGTCCCGGACGGTGAACTCGCCGCGGTAGAGGTCCGCCGAGCAGGGGTGGTCGGCGCTGTGCCGCCCCTCGGTCAGATCCAGGTCGTGGAACGGGCGGCCGTCCGCGAACCGTACGTCCGCCGTGCCGCCGGGCCCCGGCAGGAAACGCAGTGTCCGCTCGGCGGGCCGGGCGACACCGCGCCAGGTGAACGTGCCGGACTCCTCGTGCAGCAGGCCGCCCTCGGACGATGGCCGGAACGCGGTGGTGCCGCGGAAGTCACCCTCGTCGCCGCTCGCCAGGTCCCGCACGGTGCGGGTCACCCGCCAGCTGCCCCGCAGATACGCCAGCACATCCGGCACTGGCCAGAACTCGCCCATCGTGCCCCGTTCTCCGTCCCGTGCGCTGCCGCGCGACCCATTGACGCGTCCCTGCCCCCTCCCTATCTTGCCGTTCGAAGTGCTGATCAGTGTTTGATATTTCGAACAAGCAGGGGTGTCCCACCCCTGCCCCCGAGCCGCGGAGTATCCATGTCACGCACCCGCTGGAGACTAGGTCTCAGCGCCACCGCCCTCCTGACCGCCACGGCAGTGCTGCCCGCCCCCGCGCACGCCGAGGCCGCCGCCGACTACACGATCACCGTCGACCCGGACGGCCGGGGCGCGGCGATCGACGACACGATGTACGGCGTCTTCTTCGAGGACATCAACCGCGCCGCAGACGGCGGTCTGTACGCCGAGCTCGTCCAGAACCGGTCCTTCGAGTACTCCACCGCCGACAACGGCTCCTACACACCCCTGACCTCCTGGACGGTCACCGGCACGGCGAAGACCGCAGACGACTCCGGCCGTCTGAACGAGCGCAACCGCACCTACCTGTCCCTGGACGCCGGCTCCTCCGTCGCCAACGCGGGCTACAACACCGGCATCCGCGTGGAGAAGGGCAAGCGCTACGACTTCTCGGTGTGGGCGCGGGCCGAGAACGGCACGACCCTGAGCGTCGGCCTCAAGGACACCGCCGGTGCCCTGGCCGACGCCCGCCAGGTCGCCGTCAAGGGCGGCTGGACCAAGTACCGGGCCGGCTTCACCGCGACCCGCACCAGCAGCCGCGGCCGCCTCACCGTCGCCACCACACAGACGGCCGCCCTCGACATGGTGTCGCTGTTCCCCCGCGACACCTACAAGAACCAGCCGGGCGGCCTGCGCAAGGACCTCGCAGAGAAGATCGCCGCCCTGAAGCCGGGCTTCGTGCGCTTCCCCGGAGGCTGCCTGGTCAACACCGGCTTCATGGAGGACTACAGCGAGGCCAGCGGCTGGGAGCGCAAGCGCGCCTACCAGTGGAAGGACACCGTCGGGCCGGTCGAGGAACGCGCCACCAACGCCAACTTCTGGGGTTACAACCAGAGTTACGGCCTCGGCTACTACGAGTACTTCCGCTTCGCCGAGGACATCGGCGCGATGCCCCTGCCCGTCGTCCCCGCCCTGGTCACCGGCTGCGGCCAGAACAAGGCCACCGACGACGAGGCCCTGCTGAAGCGGCACATCCAGGACACCCTGGACCTCATCGAGTTCGCCAACGGCCCCGCCACCTCCACCTGGGGCAAGGTCCGCGCCCGGATGGGCCACCCCAAGCCCTTCGGCCTCACCCACCTCGGCGTCGGCAACGAGGAGAACCTGCCCCGCGAGTTCTACGCCCGCTTCGAGAAGTTCCGGGCCGCCATCGAGGCGAAGTACCCGGACATCACCGTCATCTCCAACTCGGGCCCCGACGACTCCGGTACGACCTTCGAGACGGCCTGGCAGCTGAACCGCGAGGGCAAGGTCGACATGGTCGACGAGCACTACTACAACAGCCCGCAGTGGTTCCTGCAGAACAACGACCGCTACGACTCCTACGACCGCCAGGGCCCCGAGGTCTTCCTCGGCGAGTACGCCTCCCAGGGCAACGCCTGGAGGAACGCCCTCGCCGAAGCCGCCTACATGACCGGCCTGGAACGCAACGCCGACATCGTCAAGCTCGCCTCGTACGCGCCGCTGCTCGCCAACGAGGACTACGTCCAGTGGTCGCCGGACATGATCTGGTTCAACAACCACGCCTCCTGGGGCTCGGCCAACTACGAGGTCCAGAAGCTGTTCATGACCAACACCGGCGACCGCGTGATCCCCTCGAAGGCGACCACCACCCCGGACGTCAGCGGCCCCATCACCGGCGGCATCGGCCTGTCCACCTGGGCCACCAGCGCCGCGTACGACGACGTGAAGGTCACCTCGGCGGACGGGAAGACGCTGCTGAGCGACGACTTCTCCGGTGACGCCTCGCAGTGGACTCCGGGCGGAACCGGCAGCTGGACCGTCCAGGACGGGGCCTATGTCCAGACCGACGAGTCCGCCGAGAACACCCTCGTCACCGCCGGCGATCCCGCCTGGCAGAACTACGACCTGCACGTGAAGGCCACCAAGAAGTCCGGCAAGGAGGGCTTCCTCATCGCCTTCGGCGTCAAGGACACCGGCACCTACTACTGGTGGAACCTGGGCGGCTGGAACAACACCCAGTCCGCCGTCGAGCAGGCCGTGGACGGCGGCAAGTCGACGCTGATCTCCAAGGCCGGGTCGATCGAGACGGGCCGCGCCTACGACATCGACATCAAGGTGCGGGGCCGCCAGGTGACCCTCTACCTCGACGGCCAGGAGTGGGGCAGCTTCACCGACGACAAGCCGGCCGAGCCGTTCCGCCAGGTGATCACCGAGGACGCGCGGACCGGCGACCTGATCGTCAAGGTCGTCAACGCCCAGGACACGGCCGCCCGCACGGCGATCGACCTCGGCGGCGCGAAGGTCTCCTCCCGGGCCCGCGTCACCACGCTGGCCGCCGACCAGGACGCGGTCAACACCGAGACGGACACACCGGTGACCCCGGTGACGTCGACGTTCTCGGGGGTGGCGGACGAGTTCACGTACACCTTCGCACCGAACTCGGTCACGTTCCTGCGGATCAAGCAGAGGTAGGCGGGGGGTGCCGGGCGTCTTTGTAGGAGCCTACGAAGTGTGGGTCCGAGGCGGGCCGCAGTTCATGCCTTCGGTTTCTGGTCCGCGCTGATCAGCAGGCTGTGTACTCCTCGTACACGTCGTACTCCGCGTACACGTCGCGATGACAAGGAGCTTGCCATGACCACCCGCACGGCCGAGACCGGAATCCGTGAGTTCGAGCGCGCCTGGATGGAGCGTGCCGTCCAGCTCGCCACCGACAGCGTGGCCCATGGCGGAGGCCCCTTCGGTGCCCTGATCGCCAAGGACGGCGAGATCGTCGCCCTCGGCAACAACCAGGTCACCTCCAGCCTCGACCCCACCGCGCACGCCGAGGTCAGCGCCATCCGCGCCGCCTGCAAGGAGCTCGGCACCTTCAGCCTGGAGGGCTGCACCCTCGTCACCTCGTGCGAGCCCTGCCCGATGTGTCTGTCCTCGTCCCTGTGGGCCCGCGTCGACCGGCTCATCTACGCCGCCGACCGGCACGACGCGGCCGTGGCCGGCTTCGACGACCGGAAGTTCTACGACCTGTTCGACAAGCGCCCCCAGGAGCTGTGGCCGATGGAGGTCGAGCACCTCGATCTGCCGCACCGCACCCAGCCGTTCGACGCCTGGATCGCCAAGGCGGACCGCATCGCCTACTGACGGGCGACGGACGGGAAGAGGGCCCCGCGCCACTGGCGCGGGGCCCTCTTACGTAGATGTGGGCTTCAGTTCCCCTCGGACTCGAACGTCCGCAGCAGATCCGCCGCGACGCTCACCGCGATGGTCGCCGGCTCCTTGCCGGTGATGTCGGGCAGTCCGATCGGGGTCTTGATCCGGTCGATGACAGCGTCGTCGTGCCCGCCCTCGGTGGCGAGGCGCTTGCGGAACCGCGCCCACTTCGCCGTCGAGCCGATCAGCCCGATGGAGCCGAGGTGGGGGGTGCGCAGGGCGGCGTCGCACAGGGCGGCGTCCTCGGCGTGATCGTGCGTCATGATCAGCACATGGGTGCCCTGCGGCAGCTCCTGAAGGACCTCCTCCGGCAGCAGCGGCGTGTGATGCACGTGCACCTGCGCCACCGCGTCGGACAGCACCTCCAGCCGTTCCGGCGCGATGACATCGGCCCGGGAGTCGATCAGGTGCAGGTCGAGTTCCTGACGGGCCAGGATGCGCGCCAGCTCCAGACCGACATGACCGACTCCGAAGACCGCCACGGCCCGGACCACCGGCAGCGGTTCGAGCAGCACCGCGACGGTGCCGCCGCAGCACTGCACGCCGTGCTGGTTGGTCACCTTGTCGTTCAGGGCGAAGTCCATCAGCTCCGGCTTCCGCTCGCCCGCGGCGATCATCTCCCGGGCCCGGTCGATCGCCACGGCCTCGA
Source organism: Streptomyces sp. 15-116A (assembly GCF_025290915.1). Taxonomy (GTDB): domain Bacteria; phylum Actinomycetota; class Actinomycetes; order Streptomycetales; family Streptomycetaceae; genus Streptomyces. The sequence goes on from NZ_JAOCQE010000132.1 coordinate 6,539, forward strand.
CATTGCCGCCGCCGATCGAGCCCCAGGTCTCGCCGCGCCCCACGACGAGCTTGGCACCGGCGTCACGCGGAGCGTGGCCGCGCACGGCCGCGACGGTCACGAGCACCCCGGGTTCCCGGCGTGCCCGCAACCGCGCGACCGCGGCGACCCACGTCATGTCAGGCACCGCTCAGCGCTTCGGCGCGGACCGTGCCGTCGACGACCGCACCGTCGGTGGAAGCCCCGCGCGCCGCCTGGATCGCCCAGTAGACCGCCTCCGGCGTCGCGGGCGACGCCAGTTCCACGGGCACCCCGCCCGGCCCGAACGCGGCGGCGGCCTCACGCAGCGCCTCACGCACCGAGAAGGCCAGCATGAGCGGAGGCTCACCCACCGCCTTGGAGCCGTAGACCGCGCCCTCCTCGGTGGCGTTCTCCAGCAGCGTCACGTTGAACTCCTCGGGCATCTCCGAGAAGCTCGGCAGCTTGTACGTGCTGGCCGCCTGGGTCAGCAGCCGGCCGCGGCCCGGCCCGTCACCGGTGTCCCAGCGCAGGTCCTCCAGGGTCAGCCAGCCCGCGCCCTGCACGAAACCGCCCTCCACCTGACCGATGTCGATCATCGGGGAGAGGCTGTCGCCGACGTCGTGCACGATGTCCACCCGCCGGATGCGGTAGGCGCCGGTGAAGCCGTCCACCTCCACCTCGGTCGCCGCGGCACCGTAGGCGAAGTACTTGAACGGGGAGCCGCGGAACGACTTCGCGTCCCAGTGCAGCCCCTCGGTCCGGTAGAAACCGGCCGCCGACAGCTGCACCCGCTGGAAGTACGCGGTGCGCACCAGGTCGTCCCAGGCCAGCTCCTTGTCGCTGCCCAGGGCGCGTGCGACGCCCTCGACGATGCGTACGTCCGAGGCGTTCGCGCCGAGCTGGGTCGCGGCGACCTGAACCAGCCGCTCGCGCAGCTGCTCACAGGCGTTCTTGATCGCCCCGCCGTTCAGGTCGGCACCCGAACTGGCGGCGGTGGCCGAGGTGTTGGGCACCTTGTCGGTGCGCGTCGGGGCGAGGCGGACCTTGTGCAGCGGGATGCCCAGGGTGGTCGCGGCCACCTGGATCATCTTGGTGTGCAGGCCCTGGCCCATCTCCGTGCCGCCGTGGTTGATCAGGACCGAGCCGTCCTTGTAGATCAGCACCAGCGCGCCGCCCTGGTTGAAGGCGGTGAGGTTGAACGAGATGCCGAACTTGATGCCGGTGAGCGCCAGCGCCCGCTTGGTGTGCGGGTGCGCCGCGTTGAACGCGGCGATCTCGCGCTTGCGGTCGGCGATGCCGGCGCTCTCCTTGACCTGCTGCCAGACCGTGGAGATCCGCTCGGGCTGGGTGACCGGCTGCCCGTACGGCGTGGTCTGGCCCTGGCCCGGCCGGTAGAAGTTGCGCTCGCGCAGCTCCATCGGGTCCAGGCCCAGCTGGGGTGCGCAGCGGCCCAGGATGTCCTCGATCACCAGCATGCCCTGCGGTCCGCCGAAGCCGCGGAACGCCGTGTTGGACACCGTGTTGGTCTTCGCGATCCGGCCCGCGACCCGCGCGTTGGGGATCCAGTAGGTGTTGTCGATGTGGCACAGCGCGCGGGCCAGCACCGGCTCGGACAGATCCAGGCTCCAGCCGCCGTCCGCGACCAGGGTGGCGTCCAGGGCCTGGATGCGTCCCTCCGCATCGAAGCCGATCTTCCACTTCGCGTGGAACCCGTGCCGCTTGCCGGACATCGTCAGGTCCTGGGTCCGGTTGAGCCGGAACCGCACCGGCCGGCCGGTGAGCTTGGCACCGAGCGCCGCGATGGCCGCGAACCCGTGCGGCTGCATCTCCTTGCCGCCGAAGCCGCCGCCCATCCGCAGACACTGCACGGTCACCTCATGCGCGGGCACCCCGAGCACGTGCGAGACGATCTCCTGGGTCTCCGACGGGTGCTGGGTGCTGCTCTGGATGAACAGCTGCCCGTTCTCGTCGATCTGCGCCAGCGCCGCGTGCGTCTCCAGGTAGAAGTGCTCCTGGCCGGCGAACTGGAACTCGCCGGTGATCACGTGCGCGGAGTCGGCGAAGCCGGCGTCGATGTCACCGGTCTCCATCAGGGGCTGGGCGCCGTGGTAACTGCCCGCGGCGATCGCCTCCTGGAGCGTGACCAGGGCGGGCAGCTCCTCGAGCTCCACCTCGACGGCCGCGGCACCGAGCCGGGCCGCCTCCAGGGTCTCGCCGAGCACCCAGGCGACCGCGTGGCCGTGGAACATGACCTCGTCGGGGAACAGCGGCTCGTCGTGCTTCATCCCGGCGTCGTTGACGCCGGGCACGTCGGCACCGGTCAGCACGCGCACCACACCGGGCACCGCCAGGGCGGGCTCGGTGCGCAGCGCGGTGATCCGGCCGTGCGCCTTCATGACCTGCACGGGGTAGGCGTGCAGCACGTCCTTGGTGCGGTGCACCAGGTCGTCGGTGTAGAGCGCGGTGCCGGTCACGTGCTGGACGGCGCTCTCGTGCGGCAGCGAGACACCGACGACGGGCTTCTCGGGACGCTCGGACAGATGGCTCATGACGACACCGCCTCGGTGGTCTGTGCGTACAGCTTCAGCAGGCTCTGGCCGAGCATCGCGGAACGGTAGAGGGAGCTGGCGCGATGGTCGTCCATCGGCGTGCCCTCACCCCGCAGCACCCGTGCCGCGGCCTCGACGGTCTCCGCCGTCCACGCCTCGCCCTCCAGGGCCGCCTCGGTGGCGAGGGCGCGGATCGGGGTGGCGGCCACACCGCCCAGGCCGATCCGGGCCTTGCGGACGACACCGTCCTCGACGTCGAGCGCGAACGCGACCGCCACGCTGGAGATGTCGTCGAAGCGCCGCTTGGCGATCTTGTGGAAGGCCGTCACGGGGGACAGCGGCAGCGGGATCCGCACCGCGCGGATCAGCTCGCCGGGCCGGCGCACGCTCTGCCGGTAGCCGGTGAAGTACTCGGCCAGTGGCACCTCGCGCTCGCCGTCGGCGCCGGCGAGGACCACCGACGCCTCCAGCGCGAGCAGCACCGGCGGGCTGTCGCCGATGGGCGAGCCGGTGCCCAGGTTGCCGCCGAGGGTCGCGCTGTTGCGGATGAGCCGCGAGGCGAACTGCGGGAACAGCTCGGCCAGCAGCGGGACCTCGCCGTCCAGGCGGCGCTCGATCTCGGTGAGCGTCACGGCCGCGCCGATCTCGATGTGGCCGGACTCGACGCGCAGCTCGCGCAGTTCGGGCAGCCGGTCGATCGCGATCACGCAATCGGCCCGCCGGGCACGGATGTTGACCTCCACGCCCCAGTCGGTGCTGCCGGCCACCACCACGGCGTCGGGCCGCGCGCGCAGCAGCTCCAGCGTCTCGGCGAGGGTGCCCGGCCGCAGGAACGAGCTGCCGTCCTGGGCGTACTCGGTCACGGCGGGCTCGGGCGCGGGCCGCTCGCGCCGCTGGGCGAGGGGGTCCTCGTCCGCCGGCTCACCGACGGCGAAGGCGGCGTCGCGGATCGGGCGGTACCCGGTGCAGCGGCACAGGTTGCCGCTCAGGGCGTGCAGATCGAAGCCGTTCGGACCGTGCTCGGCGTCACCGTGCCCGGCGTCCGTGCCGTCGCCCGCGTCCGCGTGGGCGCAGCGGTCGGGCCGGTAGTACTCGGCGGCCATGCTGCACACGAAGCCCGGGGTGCAGTAACCGCACTGGGAGCCGCCGCGGACCGCCATCTCCTGCTGCACGGGGTGCAGGGCGGGCGGCATGCCGGGCTCACCGGCGGTCGCGAGGCCCTCGGCGGTGACGATCTCCTGGCCGTCGAGTGCGGCGACCGGCACCAGGCAGGCGTTGACCGCCACCCAGTCGGTCGGCTTGTTCACCCCGGGACGGGCCACCAGGACCGAACAGGCGCCGCACTCACCCTCGGCGCAGCCCTCCTTGGTGCCGGTGAGGCCACGGTCGCGCAGGAAGTCCAGCGTCGTGGTGTGGGGCGCGGCCGGTGAGATCGGTGTCTCTTCTCCGTTGACCGTGATCCGCGCAGTTGTGTTCGCCAATTTTCAGGCAGCTTTCTGTGTTCAGGCGCGCCGGATGAGGGGAGCAGGCGCTGAGGGGCATGGTGCGTACGACGACGCCATGCCGCGAAGCGAGGAAAGGAAGTGATGGGGAGACGCGGAGCGTGCCACGAGGTGGCACATCAGAGACGGCGCGTTCAGCAGCCGTGCGCGATCCGACCCGGAACCCAGACAGTGCGGTGGACGAGGCGACTCAGATCAGCGTTGGTGTACATCCGCCGGTCGCCTCCTTCCGGTTCTCATGGGTCGGCTTTGTCGCAAAGTAGTGGCTGCGGTCACACGGGTCAAGAGGCCGCTCCCCGGGCGAGGAGAACTGATTGCATAAACGTGCAGCGATACGTATAGTCATGCCTCTGAGGAGGAGGATATCCATGGCGGTACGTGCGGCAGTGGCCGGAGCGAGCGGATACGCGGGCGGAGAGCTGCTGCGTCTGCTGCTGGCCCACCCCGGGATCGAGATCGGCACCCTGACCGGCAACAGCAACGCCGGGCAGCGGCTCGGGGCGCTGCAGCCGCATCTGCTGCCGCTCGCCGACCGCGTACTGGAGCCGACCACCGCCGCCGTCCTCGCCGGTCACGACGTCGTGTTCCTCGCGCTGCCGCACGGCCAGTCCGCCGCCGTCGCCGAGCAGCTCGGTCCGGACGTCCTGGTCGTCGACATGGGCGCCGACTTCCGGCTGAAGGACGCCGGTGACTGGGAGCGGTTCTACGGCTCCCCGCACGCCGGCACCTGGCCCTACGGCCTTCCCGAACTGCCGGGTGCCCGCGCCGCGCTGGAGGGGTCCAAGCGCATCGCGGTGCCCGGCTGCTACCCGACCGCCGTCTCCCTGGCCCTGTACCCGGCCTACGCGGCCGGTCTCGCCGAGCCCGAGGCCGTGATCGTCGCCGCCTCCGGCACCTCCGGCGCGGGCAAGGCGCCCAAGCCGCACCTGCTGGGCAGCGAGGTCATGGGCTCCATGTCCCCGTACGGCGTCGGCGGCGTCCACCGGCACACCCCCGAGATGATCCAGAACCTCAGCGCGGCGGCGGGGGAGCCGGTCACCGTCTCCTTCACCCCGACCCTCGCGCCGATGCCCCGCGGCATCCTCGCCACCTGCAGCGCCACCGCGAAGGACGGCGTCACCGCCGAGTCCGTCCGCGCCGCCTACGACAAGGCCTACGCCGACGAGCCCTTCGTGCATCTGCTCCCCGAGGGCCAGTGGCCCGCGACGGCGTCCGTCCACGGTTCGAACGCCGTTCAGGTGCAGGTCGCGTACGACGAGGCCGCGCACCGCATCATCGCGATCAGCGCCATCGACAACCTGACCAAGGGCACCTCGGGCGGTGCCGTCCAGAGCATGAACCTCGCCCTCGGTCTCGATGAGACCACCGGGCTTTCCACGATCGGAGTCGCACCGTGAGTGTCACGGCAGCCAAGGGATTCACGGCGGCGGGCATCGCCGCCGGGATCAAGGAGAACGGCAACCCGGACCTGGCCCTCGTGGTCAACAACGGTCCCCGCCGCGCCGCCGCGGGCGTCTTCACCTCCAACCGCGTCAAGGCAGCCCCGGTCCTGTGGTCCGAGCAGGTCCTCAGGAGCGGGCAGCTCACCGCGGTCGTCCTCAACTCCGGCGGCGCCAACGCCTGTACGGGCCCCAAGGGCTTCCAGGACACCCACGCCACCGCCGAGAAGGCCGCCGAGGTGCTGGGCATCGGCGCGGGCGAGGTCGCCGTCTGCTCGACCGGCCTCATCGGCGTCCTGCTCCCCATGGACAAGCTGCTGCCCGGCGTCGAGACCGCCGCCGCCCAGCTGTCCGAGCACGGCGGCGCGAAGGCCGCCATCGCCATCAAGACCACCGACACCGTCCACAAGACGTCCGTCGTCACCAAGGACGGCTGGACCGTCGGCGGCATGGCGAAGGGCGCCGGCATGCTCGCCCCCGGCCTCGCCACCATGCTGGTCGTCCTCACCACCGACGCCGACCTCGACAGCGCGACCCTCGACAAGGCCCTCCGCTCGGCCACCAAGGTCACCTTCGACCGCGTCGACTCCGACGGCTGCATGTCCACCAACGACACCGTGCTGCTGCTCGCCTCCGGAGCCGCCGAAGTCACCCCGGAGTACGCGGAGTTCGCCGAGGCCGTACGGCAGGTCTGCGACGACCTCGGACAGCAGCTCATCCGGGACGCCGAGGGCGCCAGCAAGGACATCAAGGTCGAGGTGGTCAACGCCGCGACCGAGGACGACGCCGTCGAGGTGGGCCGCTCCATCGCCCGCAACAACCTCCTCAAGTGCGCCATCCACGGCGAGGACCCCAACTGGGGCCGCGTTCTCTCCGCGATCGGCACGACGAAGGCCGCCTTCGAGCCCGACCGGCTGAACGTCGCCATCAACGGCGTCTGGGTGTGCAAGAACGGCGGCGTCGGCGAGGACCGCGAGAAGGTCGACATGCGCTACCGCGAGGTGCACATCGTCGCCGACCTCGCCGCAGGTGACGAGACCGCCACCATCTGGACCAACGACCTCACCGCCGACTACGTCCACGAGAACAGCGCCTACTCCTCATGAGCACCACGCGTAAACACACCGCGCTCCCCAAGGCGCAGATCCTCATCGAGGCGCTGCCCTGGCTGGTCCGGCACAACGGCAAGACCGTCGTCATCAAGTTCGGCGGCAACGCCATGGTCGACGAGGAGCTCAAGGCCGCCTTCGCGCAGGACGTCGTCTTCCTGCACCACGCCGGCCTCAAGCCCGTCGTCGTGCACGGCGGCGGCCCGCAGATCAGCGCCGCCCTCGACAAGCACGGCATCGTCAGCGAGTTCAAGGCGGGCCTCAGGGTCACCACCGAGGACGCCATGGACGTCGTACGCATGGTGCTCGCCGGGCAGGTGCAGCGCGAACTGGTCGGGCTGCTCAACCAGCACGGGCCGCTCGCCGTCGGCCTCACCGGCGAGGACGCGCACACCATCACCGCGACCAGGCACCAGCCCGAGATCGACGGCGAGTTCGTCGACATCGGACGGGTCGGCGAGATCACCGACATCGACACCGGAGCGATCGAGGCGCTGCTCGCGGACGGCCGTATCCCGGTCGTCTCGTCGATCGCCCGCTCCCAGGACGATCACCATGTCTACAACGTCAATGCTGATACGGCGGCTGCGGCTCTCGCTGCGGCACTGGGCGCCGAGACCCTCATGGTCCTCACCGACGTCGAGGGCCTCTACGAGGACTGGCCGAACTCCGACGAGGTGATCAGCCGCCTCACCGCGTCCCAGCTGGAGAAGCTGCTGCCGGAGCTGTCCTCCGGCATGGTCCCCAAGATGGAGGGCTGCCTGCACGCCGTACGCAACGGCGTGACCACCGCCCGCGTCATCGACGGCCGGGTGCAGCACTCGATCCTGCTGGAGATCTTCACCGACGAAGGCATCGGCACGATGGTCGTGCCCGACGGACAGGGGGAGCCGTGACCAATGAGGAACTGACCGCCCGGTGGCAGGGCGCGCTCATGAACAACTACGGCACCCCGCGCCTGCCCCTGGTGCGCGGCGAGGGCACCAAGGTCTGGGACGCCGAGGGCAAGCAGTACGTGGACCTCGTCGGCGGCATCGCCACCAACGCGCTCGGCCACGCCCACCCCGCGATCGTCGAGGCGGTGAGCCGGCAGATCGGCTCCCTCGGCCACATCTCCAACTTCTTCATGGCCGAACCCACCGTCGCCCTCGCCGAGCGGCTGCTCCAGCTCTTCGGCCGGGACGGCCGGGTCTTCTTCTGCAACTCCGGCGCCGAGGCCAACGAGGCGGCGTTCAAGATCGGCCGGCTCACCGGCCGGACGCATGTCGTCGCCACCGACGGCGGCTTCCACGGCCGCACCATGGGCGCCCTCGCGCTCACGGGCCAGCCCGGCAAGCGGGACCCGTTCCTGCCGCTGCCCGGAGACGTCACGCACGTGCCGTACGGCGACGCGCAGGCGCTGGCCGCCGCGGTCACCGAGGACACCGCCCTGGTGATCATCGAGCCCATCCAGGGCGAGAACGGCGTCGTCGTCCCGCCGCCCGGCTACCTCAAGGCGGCCCGCGCGATCACCGCCGCCACCGGATCGCTGCTCGTCCTCGACGAGGTGCAGACCGGCATCGGCCGCACCGGGCACTGGTTCGCCTACCAGGCCCACGAAGGCGTCCTGCCCGACGTCGTCACCCTCGCCAAGCAGCTCGGCGGCGGACTGCCCCTCGGCGCCACCGTCGCCTTCGGGCGGGCCGCGGAACTGCTCCAGCCCGGTCAGCACGGCACGACTTTCGGCGGCAACCCCGTCGCCTGCGCCGCCGGACTCGCCGTGCTGGACACCATCGCCGACGACGGTCTGCTGGAGAACGTCAAGCGGCAGAGCGAGCGGCTGCGGGACGGGATCGAGTCCCTGAACCACCCGTTGATCGCCCATGTCCGGGGCGCGGGGCTCCTCCTGGGTATCGTGCTCACCGAGCCGCTCGCGCCCCAGGCGCAACAGGCGGCTCAGGACGCCGGTTACCTGGTGAACGCGCCCGCCCCCGATGTCGTACGGCTGATGCCGCCGCTGAATCTCGGCGACGACGACGTGGAGGCGCTGCTCCAGGCGCTGCCCGGCATCCTCGACGCGACTCACGGGGACGGACGATCCGGAGAATGAGACGACGATGAGCCAGGCGCACGAGGAACAGGGGCCGGGCGGGACGGCGGGGCCCGCCGTGCCGCAGACCCGCACCGCACGGCACCGCCGGATCGTGGACATCCTCAACCGGCAGCCGGTGCGGTCGCAGAGCCAGCTGGCGAAGCTGCTCGCCGACGACGGGTTGAGCGTCACGCAGGCGACGCTCTCCCGGGACCTGGACGAGCTGAACGCGGTGAAGATCCGCAACACCGACGGCGATCTGATCTACGCGGTGCCGAGCGAGGGGGGGTTCCGTACGCCTCGTGCGCCGCTGGGGGAGTCGGCGAAGGAGGAGCGGATGCGGAGGCTGTCGCAGGAGTTGCTGATCTCCGCGGAGGCTTCGGCGAACCTTGTTGTCCTGCGGACGCCTCCGGGTGCGGCGCAGTTTCTGGCGTCCGCCATCGATCAGGCGGAGCTGCACGACATCCTGGGCACGATCGCCGGTGACGACACGCTGCTGCTGATCAGCCGGGAGCCGACGGGAGGGCAGGCCCTGGCGGACCACTTGCTGAGGCTGGCTCAGAACGGCCACTGAAGGGGTGGCTGCCGTGGTCTGCCGGGTGCGGGTGCGTGGGGGCTGGTCGCGCAGTTCCCCGCGCCCCTTAGGGACTCACCTCACCTGCTTAGCTGCGGGCAGTCGTGCCGCTGGGCGGCACGGGTGGGCGCAGCGGCACCCCCGCCAGCGCGGGTGAGTGTCACGCCCCTGCATCAGCCCAGGCGGGCCGCGAGGCCGCTCGTCCACCGGACCTCGTCGCCCGCCGTCACCAACAGGGCTTCCACGTCCTCCAGGGACTCCAGCCAGCGCAGGCCCTGCCGCGATCCCATCGCGAACGCCGCCGTCGCCCAGCAGTCCGCCCAGGTCAGGGACGGTGCCACCACCGTCACCGCGACCAAGTCCGTCACCGCGGAGCGCCCCGTGCGGGGGTCGACGATGTGCGCGCCCCGTTCCGCCGTACCGGACGTCGCCACCGCCAGTTCGTCCGTGCCGGCCGACGAGACCACCGCCGCCAGCCCCCCGGGCCGCAGGGGATCCGCCACCCCGACCCGCCAGGGCCGATGCGCCCCGGGCGTGCCGAGAAGCTGGACGTCGCCGCCGCCGTTGACGCTCACCCCGGTAACCCCCGCCGCCGCCAGCCGCCGCGCCGCCCGCTCCACCGACCAGCCCTTCACGATGCCCGTCGGATCCAGCCGCCCCCGGTACCGCGCGCTGAACCAGCCCTCGCTGACCCGCTCCGCCTCCGCCGCCAGCTCCAGCACCTCGGCGACCTCCGCATCGCACTGACTCACCGTCAGCTCCCCGCGCGCCAGCCGTGAGATCTGACTGTCCTCGCGGTACGTGCTGAACACCTCGTCCACCCGGTGCAGCCCCGCCACCGCGTCCTCCAGCGCCCCGCGCACGACCTCGGGTTCCCCGCCGCGGACGTCGAAGGAGAAGACGGTCCCCATCGTCTCCACCACCCGGCGTTCCGCGGCGGGAGCCTCGGCGGATCCCGTCACCGTGTCAGCCACCGGCCCGGTCCAGTGCCGACTGCAGCGACTGCTTGTACCCGGTACTGGTGTACGTCGCCCCGGACACCGCGTCGATGTCCGCGCTCCCGGCCGCCACCGCGGCCTGGTTGAGCTTGGGCACGGCGTTGGAGGTGATCTGGTCGCTCTGCCCGCCCTTGGGCGTCTGGATCGCCTCGGCCTTGGTGATCTTGCCGCCCGCGACGGTGATCCGGACCTGCACCGGCCCGTACTGGGTCTTCACCGCGTCACCGGTGACCGTCTTCGCCTGCGCCTCGCCGCCGCCCCCCGCGCCCTGCCCGGCACCGGCACCGGCCCCGGACCCGGCTCCGGAAGACCCCGCCGCCTTCGCCTTGTCCAGCGCCGACTGCAGCGACTTCTTGTACCCGGTGCTCGTGTACGTCGCCCCCGACACCGCGTCGATGTCCGCGCTCTGCGCCGCGAGCGCGGCCTGGTTGAGCTTGGGCACGGCGTTGGAGGTGATCTGGTCGCTCTGGCCCCCCTTGGGCGCCTGGACCGCCTCCGCCTTGGTGATCTTCCCGCCGCTGACCGTCAGCCGGACCTGCACCGCGCCG
>NZ_JAOCQE010000133.1 GCF_025290915.1 Streptomyces sp. 15-116A
CGGGCGCGGTCAGGGGGCGACGGGTTCGACGGGCCGCTGGGCCGAGGCGGAGGCCTCGCGCTCACCCGCCGTGGGGGACAGCGCGACGAAGGCCGAGGTGATGAACAGGTAGGAGCCGAGGCCGACGGCGAGGGGGAAGATGAACTGCATCGCCGTGGCCCCGGGCAGGGCGTCCCCGGAGGGCGTGACCCGCACGCTGACCGCGAACATCCCGGTGTAGTGCATGCTGCTGACCGCCGCGCCCATGATCAGGGAGGCGAGGGTGACCGCGACGGGCGACTTGATGTTGAGCGCCGCCCACAGGGCCGCCGTGGCCGCGACGACGGCGATCAGGACGGAGAGGCCGACGAGCATCGGGTCGTAGCGCACCTCGCCGTGCAGGCGCACCGCCGCCATGCCCAGGTAGTGCATGCTCGCGACCCCGAGCCCGGTGGTGAGCCCGCCGAGGAGCAGCGCCCGCCCCCGGTCGCGGCTGTAGCCGACGGCGAACACGCCGGCGCAGACGACGAGCATGGCGACGAGCAGGCTCGCGATGGTGAGCGGTACGTGGTAGCGGATCTCGGTGCCGCTGACGCTGAAGCCGAGCATGGCCACGAAGTGCATGGTCCAGATGCCGGTGCCGATCGCCGAGGCGGCGGTGATCAGCCAGTTGCGGCGGGAGCGGCCGGTGGCCGCGAGGGCGCGGACGGTGCAGCGCAGTCCGAGTGCGGCGCCGGTGCAGGCCATCGCGTACGACAGCACGGGGGTAAGCCACCCCAGGGCGGCGTGGTCCAGGTGTCCCATGGCTCCGGGACGCTAGGGGGGCACGGGCGCACGAAGGGGGCGCGTTTCGAAAGCTGTTGGAATGTGACACAGCTATGCAGCGGAACGACCGCATCACGCTCGAACGTGCGCACAGCGGCATCATCCGTACCGGTGAGGGATCATGCGGAACATGAGCGACGACCACACACACGTCCAGGAGTTCTTCACCGCGCGGGCCGCCGACTGGGAGCGGCGCTTCCCCGACGACGGCCCCGCCTACGCGGCTGCGGTCGCCGAGCTCGGGCTGCGCCCGGGCGACCGGGTGCTGGACGCGGGCTGCGGCACCGGGCGGGCCCTGCCGCCGCTGCGTGCCGCCGTGGGGCCCTCAGGGGTGGTCCTCGGGGCGGATCTCACCCCGGCGATGCTGCGGGAGGCGGCCGGGAAAGGGCGGGACCGGGACGGGGTGCTGCTGCTCACCGATGTCGCCGCGCTGCCGCTGCGCTCCGGGGCACTGGACGCCGTGTTCGCGGCGGGGCTGATCGCCCATCTGCCCAAGCCGGCGGAGAATCTGCGGGAGTTGGCGCGGGTGGTGCGGCCCGGTGGCGTGCTGGCGCTGTTCCATCCGATCGGGCGGGCGGCGCTGGCCGCCCGCCAGGGCCGCGAGATCACGCCGGACGATCTGCGCGCGGAGCCGAACCTCCGTCCGCTGCTGGCCGGTTCGGGCTGGCGCATGACGTCGTACGTCGATGAGGACGCCCGGTTCCTGGCGCTGGCGGTGCGGGAGGGCTGAACGCGCCGTGCTGCCGCCCTCGGCCCTCTTCTGACTTGACGCTTCCAACTCTACGTTGAGGAACAGGAGATGAACGGCCGGCGAGGGCAACCGCGCAGCGGAAGGTGGACCGTATGTGGGGCAGGGTTCGCAGGATCGGCGGCAGAGTGATCGACAGTTTGCGCACGGAGGAGCGGGCGGCGCGGGAGGAGCGCCCGCACAACCTCTTCGAGGCCGCGGCGGCGTACGTCTCGGCCTGCGCGGAGGACGACCAGGACCGGATCGACGAGGCAGCCGGGTGGGTGTCGCCCGAGGCGCTGTCGTTCGGGGTGAACGAGCTGGCGTGCCGGGCCGTGATCGCCCTCGCGCGGGAGCGCGACGAGTCTCCGGCCACCGTCGCACGGGAGCTGCTGGGGCTGCCGGCCGCCTGATCGGTTCCGCGGCGCGTGGCCGATTCGCCCCGTCCGGGGGGAAAACTGCAGCTCCGGGTGCGGCTGCCGGGTCGTGACAAGGGGCTCGGGGTCGGCATAGGGTGCGCGCCGGTGGACCAATGATGGGGAGGCTGGGATGGCCGGGACGGACGAGGAAGCCGTCGCCGCCGCGGACGACGCGCTCTATGTGCTGACGGCGGTGCTGCTGACGCCGGCGAAGTTCCCGAGTGTGCTGGGCGACGACTACCCGGAGGCGTGCGCGGCGCTCGGTCTGCCGCCCGTGGCCGACGGCTACGGGCTGGTCCTCGGCCAGGACGGCGAGGGCGCCCGGTGGACCGTCGTCGTCGACGACGTCTCCCTGGTCGCGGTCGCGATCGCCTCCTGGGACTGCGGCATGGAGCACGATCTGTCGCCGGACGAGCGCACGGTGGTCACCGCGCTGCCGGGCTGGCCCCTCGCGGTCGCTGTGGCGGCCCCGAACGTGCCCGCGCCGCACGACCCGTCCCTCGAGATCGCCGGCCGCCCGCCGCTGACGGCGAGCCGCCGGGAGAACCGCGCCGGCCTGGCCTTCGTCACCCCCACCTTCCTGGTGGTGCTGGTCGTCGTGCTGATCCCGATCCTGTGGACGGTGCTGCTGGCCTTCCAGAACGCAGGCCTGGTCGACATCCAGGGCATGGGCATCCTCGGCAACTGGACCCTGGACAACTTCCGCCACGTCCTCGGCTCCGCCGGCTTCTGGTCCAGCCTCCTCACCACCCTGATCTACACCGTCGGCGCCACCGCCGGCTCCGTCGTCCTCGGCCTGATGGCGGCGCTCGCCCTGCGCAGGCCGTTCCGCGGGCGCGGCCTGCTGCGCGGCTCGATGCTGCTGCCGTACGTCGCGCCGGTCGTCGCCGTCGCGTTCGTCTGGGAGGTGGCGCTCAGCCCGCAGTACGGCATCGTCAACGAGTGGGGCAAGACGGTCCTCGGCTGGGACGACCCCATCGCGTTCCTGTCCACCCGCGAGTACGAGGTGAGCCTGCTCGGGCTGCACGTCGACATCCCGCTCGCCCTGCTCACCGTGATCGCCTTCGAGATCTGGCGCTACTTCCCCTTCGCCTTCCTCTTCCTCCTCGCCCGCCTCCAGGCCGTGCCGGACGGACTCGAGGAGGCCGCGATGGTGGACGGCGCCACGATCTCGCAGCGCTTCCGGCACATCCTGCTGCCGCAGCTGATGCCGGTGATCGCGCTGCTGTGCGTGCTGCGCTTCATCATGACGTTCAACAAGTTCGACGACGTCTACCTGCTCACCGGCGGCGGCTCCGGCACGGACGTCGCGGCGGTGCGCGTGTACGACTTCCTCACCTCGCGCTACGACGTCGGCGCGGCCGCGGCGCAGGCACTGGTGCTCGCCGTCATCCTCATGGCGCTGCTCGGCATCTACTTCACGTTCTTCGCCAGGAAGGTGCAGGAGGAGTCCTGATGACACGCGCACAGTTCGAGGAGCGGTTCTTCGGGATCGCGCGCTGGGTGGTCATCGCGTTCCTCGCGGCGATCACGCTGGTGCCCTTCTACTACATGATCATGCTGTCCCTGAAGCCGATCGACGCCCTGCTCGTCGACCCCGGCTCGCTGTGGGTCTCGGCGAAGGACTTCACCCTCTCCACCTACCGGGACGTGCTGAAGTCCACCGACGACGGCGGCCAGGGCTTCCTGAAGCTGATGCTGAACTCGGCGCTCGTCTCGATCGGCACCGTCGTGCTGACCCTGGCGGCGGCCGTCCCCGGCGCGTACGCCATCAGCCGCCTGAAGTTCTTCGGCGGCCGGCAGATCAGCGCGCTGTTCCTCGCGGTGTACCTGTTCCCGGCGACGCTGCTCGCGGTGCCGCTGTTCGTGATGTTCGCGAAGATGGGACTGTCCGGCAATCTGGTGGGCCTGGCGATCGTGTACGTGGCCCAGACGGTGCCCGTGTCGATCTACATGCTCAAGAACTACCTGGTCACCATCCCGGCCTCCGTCGAGGAGGCGGCGGCGCTGGACGGCTGCTCCCGGCTGCAGACCGTGCGCAAGGTGGTGCTGCCGCTCGCGCTGCCCTCGCTGATGGCGACCGGCCTGTACGTGTTCATGATCGCGTGGAACGAGTTCCTGTTCGCCCTGCTGTTCCTCGCCGCCGACCCCGGCAAGTGGACGGTGTCGCTGGGCCTGGCCCAGCTGGCGAACGGCATCGAGGTCTCCAAGACCGTCCTGATGGCGGGCTCGGTCATCCTCACCATCCCCGTGGTACTCCTGTTCTTCGCCGCCGAGAAGCTCCTCACCGAGGGGCTGACCAGCGGCGCGGACAAGGGCTGAGCCCAGGGGAGGGGAACCACGGTGGTGTCGGGTGCACAGTCGAGCGCGGGGCATCTGCTCGCGCTCATCAGGACCGGGGCCGCGGTCACCCGCGGCGAGTTGCAGCAGGCCACCGGCCTGTCCCGGTCCACGGTCGGCCACCGCCTGGACCAGCTGTTCGCGGCCGGCTGGATCCGCGAGACGGCCGCAGGGCCGTCCACCGGCGGGCGCCCGTCCGTACGCCTGGAGTTCGACGCCTCGCACGCCGTCGTGCTGGCCGCGGACCTCGGTACGCGGCACGCCCGCGCGGCCGTCCTCGACCTGGCCGGTCAGGTGCTGGCCGAGCGGACCGGACCGCTGCGGATCACCGAGGGACCCGAGCCGGTGCTGCGGGAACTGGGCGGCTGGTTCGCCGAGCTGGTCGCCGAGTCGGGCCGGGATGCGGCCGAGGTCTGCGGCGTCGGACTCTCGGTCCCCGGCCCCGTCGAGTGGGAGTCCGGGCAGATCGTGCAGCCGCCGATCATGCCCGGCTGGGACCGCTTCCCGGTGCGTGAAAGGCTGCGCGAGGCGTTCGCCGAGCACGCGCCCGGCGCCGCGAAGGACCTGCCCGTCCTCGTCGACAACGACGCCAACCTCATGGCGTACGCCGAACAGCGCGCCGGCCACCCGGACTGCGGCGCCTTCGTGCTGATCAAGGCGTCCACCGGCATCGGCGCGGGCGTCGTGGTCGACGGCCAGGTGTACCGGGGCATCGACGGCGGCGCGGGCGACATCGGCCACGTCCGGCTGCACGACGGGGCCGACGCGCTGTGCGCCTGCGGTTCGTACGGCTGTCTGGCGGCGATCGCCAGCGGTGGCGCGCTGGCCCGCCGGCTGACCGAACTCGGCGTACCGGCCGCGTCGGGTTCCGACGTGCGGGAGCTGCTGGCCGTCGGCCAGCCCGACGCGGTGCGGCTCGCCCGGCAGGCGGGGATGCGGGTCGGCGAGGTCCTGGCCACCGTCGTCACCCTGCTCAACCCCGGCGTGCTGATGATCGCCGGTGATCTGGCCGGGACCCCGTTCGTCACCGGCGTGCGCGAGGTGCTGTACCAGCGCGCGATGCCGCGTACGACGGCCCATCTGGAGGTCGTCACCTCCCGGCTCGGCGCCCACGCGGGCCTCGCGGGCGCGGCGGCGATGGTGGTGGAGCACCTGTACGCCCCCGAGGTGGCCACGGCACGGCTCTCGGGCAGCACGACGTAACGCTCTTGCGGGCAGCACGACATGAAACGGAAGACCGGAGCACCCTCCATGACAGACACCCCCGTCCGCGTCGGCCTCGTCGGGGCCGGCCCCTGGGCCCGCACCATGCACGCCCGTATGCTCGCCGCCGGCCCCGAGACCACCCTGGCCGGCGTCTGGGCGCGCCGCCCCGAGGCCGCCGCCGAGGTGGCCGCCCCCTACGGGGCACCGGTCGCAGGCTCCTTCGAGGAGCTCCTCGACACCTGCGACGCGGTGGACTTCGCCGTACCCCCGGCCGTGCAGGCCGAGCTGGCGGTGCGCGCGGCCAAGGCGGGCAAGGCGCTGCTCCTGGAGAAGCCGCTCGGCCCGGACCTGGCTGGCGCCCGCGCGGTGGCCGACGCGGTCGCCGAGCACGGCGTGGTGTCCCAGCTGGTGCTGACCAAGCGCTACCACCCGGCGACCCGCGACTTCCTCCGGCGGGCAGCCGCCCTCGACGGCGTGCGCGGCGCCCGCTCCTGCTATCTGCACGGCGCCTTCCTCGGCGGCGAGCTGGCCACCGCCTGGCGTCTGGAGCACGGAGCGCTGCTCGATCTGGGCCCCCACTTGATCGACCTGCTGGACGAGGCGGTCGGCCGTATCGTCTCGATCCGGGGCACCGGCGACCCGCGCCGCTGGATCGAGCTGACCTGCGAGCACGAGAACGGCGCGGTCAGCCAGGCCTCGCTGTCCGGCGCGGTGAAGCTGCCGCGGGTGCGCACCCGGATCGAGCTGTTCGGCACCGAGGACGAGCTGGTGTACGACACCGCGGAGCTCGACCACGAGGAGTGCTGGCCGGTGCTGCGCCGCGAGTTCGCGGCGGCCGTCCGCGCGGGCCGGTCCGGCGAGCTGGACGCGGCGCGCGGCCTGCGGCTCCAGGAACTGCTCACCCGGGCCCTGGACTGAGTCTGTATAGTGATGCACTACGTCGTATAGTCATCAAAGATCCGGGAGCTCGTCCATGGCGACAGACCTCAGCGGCCGCCACTTCCTGAAGGAGCTCGACTACACCGGCGACGAGCTCCGTCACCTTCTGGCCCTCGCCGCGGAGCTGAAGGCCGCCAAGAAGGCGGGCACGGAGGCACAGCACCTGCGCGGCCGGAACATCGCGCTGATCTTCGAGAAGACCTCCACCCGCACCCGCTGCGCCTTCGAGGTCGCCGCCGCGGACCAGGGCGCCCACACCACCTACCTCGACCCGGCCGGCTCCCAGATCGGCCACAAGGAGTCCGTGAAGGACACCGCCCGGGTGCTCGGCCGGATGTTCGACGCGATCGAGTACCGCGGCGACAGCCAGGCGAAGGTCGAGGAACTCGCGCAGTACGCCGGGGTGCCCGTCTACAACGGCCTCACCGACGACTGGCACCCCACCCAGATGCTCGCCGACGTCCTCACGATGACCGAGCACTGCGCCAAGCCGCTCACGGACATCGCCTTCGCCTACCTCGGTGACGCCCGCTTCAACATGGGCAACTCCTACCTGGTCACCGCCGCCCTGCTCGGCATGGACGTCCGGATCGTCGCCCCGAAGGCGTACTGGCCCGCCCAGGAGATCGTCGACCGGGCCCGCGAGCTCGCCGCCACGAGCGGGGCCCGCATCACGCTCACCGAGGAGATCACCGAGGGCGTCGCCGGCGCGGACTTCGTGGCCACCGACGTCTGGGTCTCCATGGGCGAACCGAAGGAGGTCTGGGCCGAGCGCATCAAGGCCCTCGCCCCCTACGCGGTGACCATGGACGTCCTGCGCGCCACCGGCAACCCGGACGTGAAGTTCCTGCACTGCCTGCCGGCCTTCCACGACCTCGGCACCAAGGTCGCCCGCGAGGTGCACGAGGCGCACGGCCTGGACTCCCTGGAGGTGACCGACGAGGTCTTCGAGTCGCCCCACTCGGTCGTCTTCGACGAGGCGGAGAACCGCATGCACACCATCAAGGCGATCCTGGTCGCGACCCTGGCCCGCTGAAGAACCAGGTCTCAGCCCTGCGGCCGCCGCTGCCGGGGGACCGGCGACAGATGGAACCACACCGCCTTGCCGGACTCGGTCGGACGATGGCCGCAGGACGAGCTCAGTGTGCGGATCAGCAGCAGACCGCGCCCGTGCTCCTGCCAGGGGTCCGGCTCGCCGAAGGCCGGTCGCGTGAGGTCGCCGGGCGGCGCCGGATCGCCGTCGTGCACCTCGACCCGGCAGCCGGTCGGCAGCAGTCGCACCACCAGCTCTATCGGGGCGGTGCCCGCGGTGTGCTCCACGGCGTTGGCCACCAGCTCGGCGGTCAGCAGCTCCGCCGTGTCGCAGTCGGCGGAGTGTTCCTGCTCGGCCAGGGCCGTACGGACCAGCGCACGGGCCACGGGCACCGCGGCGGTGCTGTGCGGCAGTGCCACGCGCCAGGAGGCGGGGGCTGAAGGGCGTTCGTACAAGGCGGGTCCGTTCATGGCAGCAGGCCGTCCTGCTTTCAATTACTCAATGGTACGGCCGGGTGAATCCCACCCGGGCAACGGACGGCCTACCCCGCCCGTTCCCCCGCCTCCCGCATTGGCGGCCACCGTTACGACCCTGTGGACGAGCCGTGACGGAGACAGGGTTCTGTATTGCGCCTACCTGACGACAGTCACGGATGAGTGATAACTTCGAGGGGTAGAGCTCAGCGAGCAGTGCCGTGCCCGCCCGAGGAGGCCGCCCTCATGAGTCCCTTCACCGGCTCCGCCGCCCGCACCGCCCGCTGGGAGCATCTGCGCGTCGACCTCGACGACGGCCTCGCCACCGTCACCCTCGCCCGCCCCGACAAGCTCAACGCGCTCACCTTCGGCGCCTACGCCGACCTGCGCGACCTGCTCGCCGAGCTGTCCCGGGAGCGTGCCGTACGGGCGCTGGTGCTGGCCGGCGAGGGGCGCGGCTTCTGCTCCGGCGGCGACGTCGACGAGATCATCGGCGCCACCCTCGCCATGGACACCGCCCAGCTCCTCGACTTCAACCGCATGACCGGCCAGGTCGTCCGTGCCATCCGCGAATGCCCCTTCCCCGTGATCGCCGCCGTCCACGGCGTGGCCGCCGGCGCCGGCGCGGTCCTGGCCCTGGCCGCGGACTTCCGCGTCGCCGACCCCACGGCCCGCTTCGCCTTCCTCTTCACCCGCGTCGGCCTCTCCGGCGGCGACATGGGTGCGGCCTACCTGCTCCCCCGCGTCGTGGGCCTCGGCCACGCCACCCGCCTCCTCATGCTCGGCGAACCGGTCCGCGCCCCCGAGGCCGAGCGCATCGGCCTGATCAGCGAACTGGCGGAGGACGGCGACGCCGACAAGACGGCCCAGTCCCTGGCCCGCCGCCTGGCCGACGGCCCGGCCCTGGCCCACGCCCAGACCAAGGCCCTGCTCACAGCGGAACTGGACATGCCCCTGACGGCAGCCATCGAACTGGACGCCTCCACCCAGGCCCTCCTGATGACCGGCGAGGACTACAAGGAATTCCACGCGGCCTTCACAGCCAAGCGCCCCCCGAAGTGGCAGGGGAGGTAGGCCATGCTCTCAAGCGACGGAACTGCAACCCCCTCAGGGGCGCGGGGCAGTGTCGATATGCGGCTCCGCCGCGGGGCGCGACCAGCCACAGACGACCCGCAGCCGCCCAACGAGCAGAACCACCCCCTACAGGTGGCGATCATCGGCGGCGGCCCCGGAGGACTCTACGCCGCCGCGTTGCTCAAACGCCTCGACCCCACCCGCCAAGTAACCCTCTACGAACGCAACGCCCCCGACGACACCTTCGGCTTCGGAGTCGTCCTCTCCGACGAAACCCTCGGCGGCATCGAACACGCCGACCCACCCGTCTACGAGGCCCTACAACAGCACTTCACCCGCTGGGACGACATCGACATCGTCCACAGAAACACCCGCCACACCTCCGGAGGACACGGTTTCGCCGCCCTCGGCCGCCACCGCCTCCTCGACATCCTCCACACCCGCTGCCGCGACCTCGGCGTCGACCTCCGCTTCCGCACCGAGGCCCCCGACCCCGCCCACCTGTCACAGACCCACGACCTCGTCATCGCCGCCGACGGCGTCCACAGCACCACCCGCACCGCCTTCCAGGACGTCTTCCGCCCCCGCATCACCTCCCACCGCTGCCGCTACATCTGGCTCGCCACCGACTTCGCCTTCGACGCCTTCCGCTTCGAGATCGCCGAGACCGAGCACGGCGTGATGCAGCTCCACGGCTACCCGTACGCGGCCGACGCCTCCACCGTGATCGTCGAGATGCGCGAGGAGGTCTGGCGCGCCGCCGGTTTCGACGAGCTCGACGAGACCGAGTCGATCGAACGCTGCGCCAAGATCTTCGCGGACGCGCTCCGCGGACACCCCCTGCGCTCCAACAACTCGGCCTGGACGACGTTCCGTACGGTCGTCAACGAGCGCTGGTCGCACGGCAACATCGTGCTCCTCGGCGACGCCGCCCACACCGCCCACTTCTCCATCGGCTCGGGCACCAAACTCGCCGTCGAGGACGCCCTCGCCCTCGCCGCCTGCCTGCGCGAACAGCCGTCCATCCCGGCCGCGTTGACGGCGTACGAGGCCGAACGGCGCCCCGTCGTCGCCTCCACCCAGCGCGCCGCCCTCGCCAGCCTCGCCTGGTTCGAGGACCTGGACCTCTATCTCGACCAGCCGCCCCGGCGGTTCGCGTTCAATCTGCTCACCCGCAGCCGCCGCGTCACCCACGACAACCTCCGGCTGCGCGACGCGCACTTCACCGAGTCGGTGGAGCGGGAGTTCGGCTGCCCGCCCGGCACCCCGCCGATGTTCACGCCGTTCCGGCTGCGCGACCTGACCCTGCGCAACCGGGTCGTCGTCTCCCCGATGGACATGTACTCCGCGGTCGACGGCGTCCCCGGCGACTTCCACCTCGTCCACCTGGGCGCCCGTGCGCTCGGCGGGGCCGGGTTGGTGATGACGGAGATGGTGTGCGTCAGCGAGCAGGGCCGGATCACCCCCGGCTGTGCGGGCCTCTACACCGGACGGCAGGCCGAGGCCTGGCGGCGGATCGTCGACTTCGTGCACGCACAGTCGCCGGGGACGGCGATCGGCGTGCAGCTCGGCCACAGCGGGCGCAAGGGCTCCACCAAGCTGATGTGGGAGGGCATGGACGAGCCGCTGGACGACGGCAACTGGCCCCTCGTCGCCGCCTCCCCGCTGCCGTACAAACCCGGCAGCCAGACACCGCGCGAACTCACCCGCGCGCAACTCACCGACATAAGGGAACAGTTCACCGCCGCCGCCTGGCGGGCCGCGCGCGCCGGTTTCGATCTGCTCGAACTGCACTGCGCCCACGGCTATCTGCTGTCCGGCTTCCTCTCCCCGCTGACCAACCAGCGCACCGACGCCTACGGCGGCTCACCGGAGAAGCGGCTGCGCTTCCCGCTGGAGGTGTTCGACGCGGTGCGCGCGGTGTGGCCCGAGGAGCGGCCCATGACCGTGCGGATCTCCGCCACCGACTGGGCGGAGGGCGGCAACACCGCCGAGGATGCCGTGGAGATCGCCCGCGCCTTCGCCGCGCACGGCGCCGACGCCATCGACGTGTCGACCGGGCAGGTCGTCGCCGAGGAGCAGCCGGAGTTCGGCCGCTCGTACCAGACGCCGTTCGCCGACCGCATCCGGCAGCGCGTCGGCATCCCGGTGATCGCCGTCGGCGCGATCTCCTCCTGGGACGACGTCAACTCGCTGATCCTCGCGGGCCGCGCGGACCTGTGCGCCCTCGCCCGCCCGCACCTCTACGACCCGCACTGGACGCTGCACGCGGCGGCCGAGCAGGGCTACACGGGCCCGGGCGCGGTGTGGCCGGCCCCGTACCGTGCGGGCAGCCGCCGCCCCCAGACGGGCCGCACGGACGCCCCGAAACCCCGGCTCAGCCTCGACGTCTGAAGGTCCTCGGGTTCACAGCCCCACGAACTTTGCCCCCGCCTCCCGCAGGCGTGCGTGCAGCCCCTGGAAGACCGCCGCCGAGCGGGCGCCCGGCCAGTCGGGCGGGAGGAGTGCGGTGGGCAGGCCCGGGTCGGTGTAGGGGAGGTGGCGCCAGGAGTCCAGGGCGAGGAGGTAGTCGCGGTAGGCCTCCTCCGGCGGGGTGTCCGTGCGCCGCTCCCAGGACTCCAGGACGCCCGCGTGCCGCTCCAGGAACGCCTCGTGCTGCCCCGCGATCCCGGCCAGGTCCCACCAGCGGGCCACCGCCTCCGACGTGGCGGCGAAGCCGAGATGCTCACCGCGGAAGAAGTCCACGTAGGCGTCGAGGCCGAGCCGTTCGAGCGTGTGCCGTGTCTCCTCGTACAGCCGTGCCGGGGCGATCCACACGCCGGGTGCCGCCGTGCCGAAGCCAAGCCCGGACAGCCGGGAGCGCAGCACATGCCGCTTGTGGCGCTCGGACTCCGGCACGGAGAAGACGGCGAGCACCCAGCCCTCGTCCTCGGGCGGGGCGGTGGCGTAGATACGGCGGTCGCCGTCGTCCAGCAACTGGCGGGCGTCCGGCGACAGTTCGTACCCGGCGGCGCCCTGCGCGGTGCGGGCCGGGACGAGCAGCCCGCGCCGCTTCAACCGGGACACCGACGAGCGCACCGAAGGGGCGTCCACACCGACCGCGGCGAGCAGCCGGATCAGCTCGGCGACGGGCACCGGGCCCGGCACGAAACGGCCGTACGCGCCGTAGAGCGTGACGATGAGGGAGCGTGGAGCGTGCTGCGCGGACTGGTCGGACACATTGATCATCCTAATCGCGCCGTCCGGTGCCGGCCCGCCCGTGTCCCGGCGTCACCCCTGGTCAGCCGCGCAGCCGGAACCGCTGGAGCTTTCCGGTGGCGGTGCGCGGCAGCGCGTCCATGAAGACGATCTCACGGGGGCACTTGTAGGGCGCCAGCTCGGACTTCACGAAGGCACGCAGCGCCTCGGCGTCCCGTTCGGCGCCCTCCTTGAGGACCGCGTACGCCACGACCACCTGGCCCCGGTCCTCGTCGGGCCGTCCGACCACCGCCGCCTCCACCACGTCCGGGTGGCGCAGCAGCGCGTCCTCGACCTCGGGCCCCGCGATGTTGTACCCGGCCGAGATGATCATGTCGTCGGCGCGGGCCACGTACCGGAAGTAGCCGTCGGGCTCGCGGACATAGGTGTCGCCGGTGATGTTCCAGCCGCCGCGCACGTACTCCCGCTGCCGCGGGTCGGCGAGATAGCGGCAGCCGACCGGTCCGCGCACCGCGAGCAGCCCCGGCTCGCCGTCGGGCACGGGCGTGCCGTCGGCGTCCTGCACGCGCGCCTGCCAGCCGGGGACCGGAACGCCGGTCGTGCCGGGCCGGATCCGCTCGTCGGCGGCGGAGATGAAGATGTGCAGCAGCTCGGTGGCGCCGATGCCGTTGATGATGCGCAGCCCGGTGCGCTCGTGCCAGGCCCGCCAGGTGGCCGCGGGCAGGTTCTCGCCCGCCGAGACACAGCGGCGCAGCGCGGACAGGTCGTGGCCGTCCAGCTGGTCCAGCATCGCGCGGTACGCGGTCGGCGCGGTGAACAGCACCGACACCCGGTGCTCGGCGAGCGCCGGCAACAGCTGGTCGGGGTGCGCCTGTTCGAGCAGCAGCGCGCTCGCGCCGGCCCGCATCGGGAAGACGACGAGACCGCCGAGACCGAAGGTGAAGCCGAGCGGGGGAGAGCCGGTGAACACGTCGTCCGGGGCCGGCCGCAGGACATGCCGGGAGAAGGTGTCCGCGATGGCGAGGACGTCCCGGTGGAAGTGCATGCAGCCCTTGGGCCGCCCGGTGGTGCCCGAGGTGAACGCGATCAGCGCCACGTCGTCGGCGGCCGTGTCCACCGCCCGGTACGGGGTGCCGGGCGCCGGGCGGTGCAGCAGGTCGTCGGGGGAGTCGCCGCCGTAGGTGGCGATGCGCAGGTCCGGGATCTCCGCCTTGGCCAGGTCGTCCACCGAGCGGATGTCGCACAGCGCGTGGCGGACCCGGGCGATCTCGCAGATCGTGCTCAGCTCGTGCGGCCGCTGCTGGGCCAGCACGGTGACGGCGACTGCGCCCGCCTTCAGCACCGCCAGCCAGCAGGCGGCCAGCCAGGGAGTCGTGGGCCCGCGCAGCAGCACCCGGTTGCCGGGCACGACCCCGAGGCCGCCGGTGAGGAGGTGGGCGAGCCGGTCCACGTGGGCGCGCAGCTCGTCGTAGGTCCAGCTCCCGCCGTCGGGGGTGCGGAACACCGGGCGGTCGCCGGGCGGGCCGGTCAGCAGCTCGGCGGCGCAGTTCAGCCGCTCGGGGTAGCGCAGCTCCGGCAGGTCGAAGCGGAGCTCGGGCCACTGGTCCGGTGGCGGGAGATGGTCGCGGGCGAAGGTGTCGACGTGCGCGGTGGCTCGTGGATTCATGACGATTCGCCCCCTTGGCGTGGTGGGCTCGCAGAAGGAGCGTATCGTGTTGGTGACGGCAGTCAACGGTCCGCGATAAGCTCGGTGTGGCCCAGGGGTGAGGGCCCAGCGAGGAGAGAAGGGACCGGCGATGACCGCATTCTCACTCGAACCGGGACAACGCGCCTGGTGTGCCGAACTGCGCGCCCTGGCCGCCGACCGCCTGCGCCCGCTCGCCGAGAAGGGCGAACCCGGGCACGTCAACCGGCCCCTCGTCGCCGAACTCGGCGCCCTCGGTCTGCTGCGGCGCCTGTTCACCTCCGGCGCCCTCGACCTGTGCCTGATGCGCGAGTCCCTCGCCTACGCCTGCACCGAGGCGGAGACCGCCCTCGCCCTCCAGGGCCTCGGCGCCCACCCCGTGCACGCCCACGGCACCCCGGAACAGCGGGAACGCTGGCTGCCCCTGGTGAGCGACGGCAGCGCGGTCGCGGCGTTCGCGCTCAGCGAGCCGGGCGCCGGCTCCGACGCGGCGGCCCTGTCCCTCACCGCTCACCCGGACGGCCCCGGCCGCTGGCGGCTCACCGGTGAGAAGTGCTGGATCTCCAACGCCCCCGAAGCGGACCTCTACACGGTCTTCGCCCGTACGACACCGGGCGCGGGCGCCCGTGGCGTGACCGCCTTCCTGGTCCCCGCCGACCGGTCCGGACTGACCGGCACCGGCCTCGACATGCTCTCCCCGCACCCGATCGGCGCCCTCGACCTCGACGCCGTACCGGTGACCGCCGCCGACGTCCTCGGCGAGGTGGACGGCGGCTTCCGGGTCGCCATGGGCACCCTCAATCTGTTCCGGCCCAGCGTCGGCGCCTTCGCCGTCGGCATGGCCCAGGCCGCCCTGGACGCCACGCTCGACCACACCGCCCGGCGGGAGGCGTTCGGCGGCCGGCTGAGCGACCTTCAGGCCGTGGCCCACCAGGTCGCAGAGATGGCGCTGCGCACGGAGGCCGCCCGGCTCATGGTGTACGCGGCGGCAACGGCGTACGACGCGGGAGACGCGGACGTCCCGAAGCGGGCCGCCATGGCGAAGCTGCTCGCCACCGAGACCGCGCAGTACGTCGTCGACCACGCCGTCCAACTGCACGGCGCACGCGCCCTGCAACGCGGGCACCTGCTCGAGCACCTCTACCGCGAGGTCCGCGCGCCGAGGATCTACGAGGGAGCGAGCGAGGTCCAACGGGGCATCATCGCTAAGGAGTTGTACAAGAACCTGGAGGGCGCCCCGTGACCGCCGAGCGCATCAACCCGCCCGACCTCTCCCCACCGGCCGGCTTCTCGCACGCGGTCGTGGCCACCGGCACCCGGGTGGTCTTCCTGGCCGGCCAGACCGCACTCGACGGCGACGGCAAGGTGACCGGCGACACGCTGCCCGAGCAGTTCGAGCGGGCGCTGGGCAATCTCCTCACGGCCCTGCGCGCGGCCGGGGGTACTCCGTCCGACCTGGCCCGCGTGACCGTCTACGCGACGGACGTGGCGGCGTACCGCACCCACGCCCGCGAACTCGGCCGCATTTGGCGGGACGTGGTGGGTCGTGACTATCCCGCGATGGCGGTCGTCGAGGTGGTCCGCCTCTGGGACGAGCAGGCGATGATCGAACTCGACGGCTTCGCGGTGCTGCCCTGAGCCGGCTCGCTCGTGGCCGCGGCGGGTCAGGCCGAGCGGCAACGGTCAGGCTGCGAGTGCGGCAGCGGTCAGGCGGCGACCACGAGGTGCGCGGTCGGGGCGCGGTGCGGGGCGATCACGCGGCCGTCGGGCAGCAGTTCGCCCGTGTCGTCGAAGAGGATCGCGCCGTCGCACAGCAGGGTCCAGCCCTGCTCCGGGTGGGCGGCCACCACGTGCGGGGCCGGGGAGTCGGTGCGGGGGCAGGAAGGCTGGTGGGCACACATGGCGCACCTCCACATCGGGACGATCCGAACGGGTCGTACGGATAGACCATGCGCCCGCCGCGAACTCATCGGAACGGCCCGCCGGGAAGCGTGACAGCTTTCTGACAGTCCCGCGACCGTTCCCCGACGGCCGGTACGGACATGCCGCCGAAGGGGTGAGCCGTACGGTCGGACACCCGGCCGCCGGGTACAGCTGGAGGACCCCATTCCGCTCACTTACGGGAGGCTCCCCATGCCTGTACGTCCCGCCCTGTCCGTACGTCCCGCCCTCACCGCCACGGCCGCCGCGCTCCTGCTGCTCGGCACGGCGGTCGCGGCACCCTCCGCCGCGGCCTCGTCCGCGCCCGGCGAGACCGTCACGGTGAACACCGTGGGCAAGATCGCCGCCGACGGCACGGTCACCCTGTCCGGCACGTACCGCTGCACCGCCGCCACCGGCCCGGTCTTCGTCAGCTCCTCCGTGCACCAGGGCACGTCCACGGTCCGCTACGGCGTCGGCGGCACCAAAGCCGTGTGCGACGGGCGCCTGCACGCCTGGAAGAACACCGGCTCCGTACCCGCCGGTGCCGTGAAGGCCGGCGCGGCGGACGTCGAGGCCACCGTCACCGAACTGCGCCCCTTCGGCGGCCTCCCGCTGCCGGTCGTGCACGTCGTCGGGCGCCAGGAGGTCAAGCTGACGACCGGCTGACGGACCCGACCGCCCGAGCCACCGCCCAGGCCCCGCCGCGCTCACTCCCCGTCGGCCGGCCAGTCCAGCAGGCGTGCGCCGATGACCGCGGTCTGGAGCATGTACCGCTGGGCCGGGTCGGCGGGGTTGGCGCCGGTGAGCTTGTGGATGCGTTCCAGCCGGTAGGTCAGGGCCCGCACGCTCAGCGACAGCCGCCGGGCCGCCTCGGCGGCGACGCAGCCCGCGTCGAAGTAGGCGGTGAGGGTGTCGAGCAGCGGCCGGGCGCCGCCCCGGGCGGCGGTGAGCGGGCCGAGGGTGTGGTGCACCAGGTCGGTCATGGCCTGCCGGTCGCGGGCCAGTACGGGGTAGACCAGCAGGTCGGCGGCGTGCAGCACCGGCGCGTCCAGGCCCAGCCGCTCGGCGATCTCCAGGGAGCTCAGGGCCTCTTCGTAGGACTGCACGACGCCGCCCGGCCCGGTCTGCGGGCGGCCGATGGCGACCTGGCCGCCGTCGGTGGCGGCGTGCGCCTGCTTGGCGAAGTGGGTGAGCACCTCGCTCTGGTGCCCGGGCGCGATGCACAGCAGCCGGCCGTCCTTGGTGGTGAGCAGCACGTTGCGGTCGCCGAAGCGGGCGATCAGCGCGCGTTCCACCTGGCGGGGGACCGGGTCGCCCTCGTCGTAGGCGGCGGGGCCGCGGGCGACCGCCACGGCGTGCGCGTGGGACAGGCGCAGGCCGAACCGCTCGGCGCGTTCGGCGAGCCGGCCCAGGTCGCTGCGGCCGTAG
>NZ_JAOCQE010000134.1 GCF_025290915.1 Streptomyces sp. 15-116A
CCCGCCCGCCGCGCCCGCCGCGCGTCCGCCAGCCCGCTGTTCACCCCCCACGGCACCGACCGCGCCAGCCGCAAGGCCGCCCGCCGCCAGCTCGCCGAGGCCGCCGCAAAAGCCCGCGCGGAAGCCAGCGCCCACCAGAGCGAAAGCACCCGCCCCGAGCAGCAGATGCCCGCCCCGCTCTACCCACCGAGCGGACGTCCCGGGCCCGCCTCCGCTCGCGGGAACCGGCTAAAACTTCCCGCCCACCGCATGACCACCGCCGTCGCGGCCGGCGCCTATCCCTTCCTCGCCGAAGGCGGACTCGGCGCCGAGGGCATCTACATCGGACGCGACGTCCACGCCGAGGCGTCATTCGTCTTCGATCCGTTCGCTCTGTACGGCAAGGTCGAAGGGTTCACCAACCCGAACCTGCTGCTCGCCGGCGTGATCGGCCAGGGCAAGAGCGCGCTGGCCAAGTCCTTCGCGCTGCGGTCGGTCGCCTTCGGGTACCGCGTCTACGTCCCGTGCGACCCGAAGGGCGAGTGGACGCCGGTCGCGGAAGCCCTCGGCGGCCGGTCCGTCGCCCTCGGTCCCGGACTGCCCGGACGCCTGAACCCCCTGGACGCAGCCCCGCGCCCGGACAGCGTGGCCGAGGCCGACTGGGTGGGCGAGATCCGCAAGCGGCGCCTGCTCCTGCTCGGCTCCCTGGCCCGGACCGTCCTGGGCCGGGACCTGATGCCCATGGAGCACACCGCCCTGGACGTAGCCCTCGACGCCGTCGTCACCCGCGCCGCCGACACACACCGCACCCCGCTTCTCGGCGACATCGCCGCCACCCTCAACAACCCGACCGACCTCGATGAGTCCGCCGGGATGATGTCGGGCCAACTCGGCGACGCAGCCCGCGACCTGGCCCACGCCATGCGGCGCCTGGTCCACGGCGACCTGGCCGGCATGTTCGACGCCCCCTCCACCGTCGCCTTCGATCCGAATGCGCCGATGCTCACCATCGACCTGTCCCGCCTCGGCGGCTCCGGGGACGACACCGCCCTCGTCCTCGCGATGACCTGCGCGAGCGCCTGGATGGAATCCGCCCTGTCCGACCCCGGCGGCGGCCGGCGCTGGATCGTGTACGACGAGGCATGGCGCCTGATGCGGCACGTCGGCCTCCTCCAGCGCATGCAGGCCCAGTGGAAGCTCTCCCGCGGCCTCGGCATCGCCAACCTCATGGTGATCCATCGGCTGTCCGACCTGCTCACCGCTGGCGACGCCGGATCACAGGGCCGCGCCCTGGCCGAGGGTCTCCTGGCGGACTGCTCCACCCGGATCATCTACCGCCAGGAGACCGACCAGCTCCACGCCGCAGCCTCCCTGCTCGGCCTGACCTCCGTCGAGATGGACGCCATCGCCCACCTCAACCGAGGGCGCGGATTGTGGAAAGTCGCAGGTCGGAGCTTCATCGTGCAGCACCTCCTGCACAGCCACGAATTGGCGCTCTTCGATACCGACGCCCGTATGCACTGAGGAGCAAAAGGCCCGTGAAGCCCGATTTCCAACGCGACCTGATACCGCGCGACGACGCGCTCCACCTTATCGGCGCACTCAACGCCATGAAGGACAAACTGCACGACGCCGCCCAGCGGTGGGAGCTGCTCGACGAGAACGGGCACGTTCCGGCCGCGCCGTCCTACACCGCGCTGCTCCAGCACGCCACCGATGCGCAGGACCTCTCACGCGAGGTCCTCCGCCTGGCCGACGCCTTCGCCCGGAGCCCTCACCACACCACCCGGACCGGCCGGACCGTCCTGAAGCAACTCGCCACGGCCGCGACCATCTCCAGCCACGCAGCCCCGCACTTCACCGAGACCGCAGAGGCCGCCCTGTCCCTGCCCCGGACCACCAACCCCACCGACCGGCACTACCTCACGAATCGCATGGTCATCGACCACGCCTCAGCGCGAGCCTTTCTGCGGCGTGCCTCGGAATCCCTCCGCGACGCAGCCAAGGAACTCGACGACCACCTCGGCGTCCAGCGCTTCCTTGCGCCTCTGACCCGCCGGGAGGGACCGCCGGAACCACCGCCGTCCCGGCCTGGCGGTCTCCACCGCTGACCGCACCAGAGCCGTGAGCTGCTCGTGCAACAGATCGCCACCCCGGTGCAGTCCGCCCGCAACGACCCGCAGCCCGCACCAGCCCCGAAGGACTCCTGCATCATCCCCCGCGACCCAGACTTCGAGCTCTACGACAACGTCGGCCGCGACGCCGACCAGATCCAAGCCGCCCGGTACAACCTCGCCACCCGCGGCGACTTGAAGCGGTGGGCACAACGCGACGCACAGCCCTTCCGCGCCGCGTACCCCCTACCCGACCAGCCCTGGCCAGCGCCCGACCTCACCCCGTACCTGGACGCCCTCGCCGCAGCCCGGACCCCGGCGGAGATCGACGCGGTCACCGACCACGTCCTGGACGCCGCCGAACCCGCACTGCGCGCCCTGAGTGACTACCTCGTCGCCGCAGCACGGTGGAAGCAGGAGAACCGCGACGCGGCCAAGGGATCGCCTTCGCACCTGCTGATGACAGCGGCCAGCCGGGCGCTGTCCGCCCTCGCTCTCGCCGACGAAGCCGGTCTGAACAGGCTGCGCGCCGCCTATGACCCGGCCCCCGCCCCCGCCGCAGGAGGAACCATGGCCGCTGACGAAACGACCACTCCAGAACCCGGCCAGGTACCGCTCGCACCGCTGCCCGACCACCGCAACGTGCACACGCCGTGGTGGCAGGAGCTGTGGCGTCGCCACGCACACGTCATCACGCCGCTTCGGGCACGCGGGCTGCAGTGCGACATCGAATTCGGCCTCAGCACCTACAACGTGCGCGTCTCGCTCCCCGACGACAGCTACCTGGTCATCAGTCCGCCGCACGACCCGCCCTCCGAGCGACCGCCCGGAGACCCGGAGGGCTGGATCGCCACTCGCGAGCACCCCGACGACCCGACGCTGTTCGAGGTCATCTACGACTCGGCGCCCTCCAACGACCCCAGTGCTCCCCAACGGCCCGAAGCCCGCCACGGCGGCAGCACCCAACCCCTGATCGAGGCGATCGACCACCGCCTCGCCCAGCTCAGGCTGCTACCGCACCCCGCCTTGCCCCACGAAAACTCACACGTTCCCCCAGCCCAGCCGTCACCCCTCCCGCCACGGGTCCTCCCGCCGGCATCGCCGAAAGCCGCCCCACCGACCAGACGCACGCCCTGACTTCTTCCCCTTGCGAACCCTTGGAGCCTCCATCCGCACCGCCCGCCGTACTCTGCCGCTGATCATCGGCGCCGCCTGCCTCACCCTGGCCCTCACTGGCTGCTCCGACGAAGACGGCCCAGCCCAGGCCCGGCAGACGCCCAGCGCCAGCACCGCCCCGAAGCCCGCGCCCGCTCTCAGCGCTGCTCAGGCCCGCGACGTCATCACCCGCTATTCCAAGATCAACAACGAGGCCAACGCGGACCGCGACCGGCGCCTCCTCGACACCGTCGAGGACGGACCCCTGTACGCGATGTCCGTCTCGGACTACACCGAGACCGAAGGACTCCCCGCCAAGGACCGCGAGCCGTACGAGCGCTGGTCCTACGACCTCGCCAGCGCCAAGCTGTACATCCCCCGCATGGCCGACGGACAGGACCGCTGGTTCGCTGCCGCCCTCTCCAGCGAGAAGGGCAAGGCCCCCTCTCGCCTGGCCGTGTTCGCCGAACAGCCCCAGCACAAGCGTTGGGAGATGGTGTCCGTCGTCGACCTCGACAGCCAGAAGCTGCCCGACGTCGCCCTGGACCGCGAGGGATACGCGACGGCCGTGGCCGCCAACGACAACAAGCAGCTGGCCGCCGACGCCGACCTGCTGCGTACTGCCGTGCTGGACAACTTCACCACCGGAGGCACGAACACCGGAAGCAAGGTATTCGCGCCGACCAAGGCCAGCAAGCGGCAGGTCAAGGTCAACAGCGATGCCGCAACACGCTTCGGCGACCAGGGCACCAGCGTCTTCGACGGAGCCGACAACCGCTTCACGGACGCCTACGCCCTCAAGACGGAAGACGGCGGCGCGCTGGTCCTCTTCTCCCACACGCACACCCAGACCGACGCCGTCGCGCACTCCGGCCTGCAGATCAACCCCGGCAAGGAAGACCGGGCCTGGCTCCACGACGTGCCCCGCATGTCCATCCGGTACACGTTCGTGTGCAACGACGCCGCCACCGTCCCCGCGAAGGCCGAGCCCTCCCGCCTGATCGGCTACACCTGCGCCCGCACCGACGCCTCCGGCCCCCCGGTCCCCTCCTGGTCACACCGCGCGTAGCCGCACCCGCCCGCCACTTCGACGGCACCGAGGACATCCCCCGCCCCCTGCTCGCTCCGGAGAACTCCCTGTCCACACACTCCTTCATCGCCCGCCCCACCGCCGGCACGGGGTACAGCGGCATCCACGTCCAGCTCGACGGCGTGCCCAGCAACCACCTCCCGCTCCTCCTGGCCGCCTACCAGTACAAGTTCGGACGCGACGTCGAGGCCATGGCCCAGCACCTCATCGACGACATCGCCGTCGGCTGGGACGAACTCGGCACCGATCTCCTCGACGACGCCCCGCCCACGCTCGTGGCCACGCTGACCGGCGGCGAACACTGGCCCAGCCGGACCCTCGATCACCTGATCACTCCGGACGGCTCGCCCCCGGTGCGTATGACGGTCACCGACACCACCGCCAGCGACCTGGGCATGCCGTGGGGCTACATCCTGCATCCGCAGGGCATCGAAGTGATCAGCATGGCTCACACAGGCACGGGCCCCCTCGTGGCCTGGGACACCGACCCCAACACCCCCTTCAGCGACCACCCGGCGCACTGGCCCGCCATCACCACACGCCGGACGCCCACCACCTCGCGCACCGCGCGCCCACCGCGGCCCGCTGCCGGTGCAGCGCCGACCGGGCCCCGCACGGCTGCCCGCCGCTGACCCGCACCGCCCCTCATTGCCGGAGACTTCCCTGCCCGCTCCCCTGATTACGGTCGTCATCGCCACCCGCCTGCGCGACGACCGCCTCGACTACCTGACCGCCATGCACGCCAGCCTCACCCGGCAGTCCGTGCCGTGGGAGGCCGTGATCGCGCTCGACGGCACCACACCAGAGCGCCTGCCGACCGCGCTCGCGCAGGACTCCCGCATCCGCACACTGACGCTGCCCCGGCCGGTCGGCGCCGCCTGCGCCAGGAATCTGGCCCTCACTCACGTGCGCACCCCCTACGTCAACTGGGCCGATGATGACGACCAGTTCACCGATGACGCCATGTCCGTACGGCTGGACATCCTGGAATCCACCGGAGTCGGCTGGTGCGCGGGCTGGAGCGAGGACCAGCACCCCGATGGCTCGACCCGTCTGTGGCGCTGCCCGACCCCGCCCGGCCGGCACGAGGCCGGCGACGTGTGGACCTATTGGAAGACGCCGACGGACACGATCCCCATCGGGCCGACCACGATCCTCGCCCGCACCGACCTCGTGCGCGCAGCGCCGATGGGCGGCCTCGTCCAGGGCGAGGACTACTGCGCGGCCCTCGGCGTCACCACGCTCGCACCCGGAATCCTGCTGCCGGTCCCTGTGTACCGCTACCGCAAGCACCCCGGGCAGATGACGGCCCAAAACGGATACGACCAGCTGGAGACGGCGGCCCGGGAACACGCCTGGGCCTACGGCCGCAGCCTGCGCGCCGTCCTGCGCGGCGGCGAGGACCTGGACCGTGGCTGAGGCCCAAATCATCCTGTCGCACAGCCGGGAGTCCGGAATCGTCGCCATCGCCGCCGGCGAGCAGTACCCGCGGGCGCACACAGCCCTCACCGAGAGCGGCTTCCAGCGGGACGACGACGGCGTCTGGCACCTGCCCGCGGACGGCACCCAGACCACCGTGGTCGATCTGGTCACCTGCGCGAAGCAGCACCGCGCCAGCGTGCACACGAGCAGCCGGCGGTACATCGGCGACGCCGCCCGTGATCTCGCACGCCTGCTGCCCGGCCAGTGGCACGCCTCGGTCGAGGTCTATGCGCACCCGGCCTGGCAGGAAGACCTGGTCCCGTGGATCTGGGACGGCGGCGAACTCGGTCGCGCCGTCCGAAGCGAGCGGGTCCCTTACGCCGCGGTCCTCACCGACGCGGCGCAGGGAACCACGTTGTTGTTCATCGAGCGGCCCGGCCGGCAACTCGACTACCTGGTAGGCGCCTTCTCACCGGAAGGGCTCGAAGGAGGCTACGGCGATCCCCACGCCCCGCGCAGCATCGTCCTGCCACCGTTCCCCGGACGGGCTGCCCAGGCCCTCACCGACCGGTACCTCCCCGCCTACGAGCAGGCCGTCCATGCCCGCCAGACGGCGGCCATCGCCGCCGTGCTCGCAGACATCCGCTCCGAGCACGACACCTGGCAGACCCTGAACGCCTCCGGCCGCTACAGCGACGCCACCCCGCTGAGCGCCGCCGCCCTCGGCGCCTCGACGGAGCTGTTCCTCGACCACGCCTGGCGCCGTTTCCTGACCGTCGTCGACCACGCCCCGACGCTGCTCGACCGGTGCCGGCCCGCGAACAGCCCGTGGCCCGACGACGCTACAGCCCTCGCCCGTCTGGCCGACGCCGTGAGCGATGCCGAAGCCCTGCTCGACGAGATCCACGGTGATGCCGTACCGGAGCAGGAGCGCCGAGCACGCGCGTGGCCGGCGATCGAGACGTGGCTCACCGACGGCGACGCGTTCTTGCGCCAGGCCCGCCTGAGCGCACCCCACCGCCGCCCGGCCCTCCCCGTCACAGCCCCGGCCCGCCCCCTCGCTGCGGCCCGGCCGGCGTACCGCAGCCACTGACCGTTCCCCCCGACAAGTCTGGAGACTTTCGCCCCCTTGCAACCCGGCACCCACTTCTCCTTCGGCGACCACAAGGAACACGGCTTCGTCGCCTCCTTCACTTCCTCGATTCCCCAGCACCTCGCCCACTGGTTCCTGGAGCGCGAGCAGTTCGAGCCCGTTCCCGGTGAACCCGGGCTGTACCGCCTCAGCGATCCCGAGCGCGACGGAGTCCGACGCACCCGCCAGGCCGTCCACGACCTGCGCCGCCACGGCTACACCGTGCAGGCCGACATCCGCCTCAACCCGGCCCTCTCCACCGGCCCGCCGCGCCCTGTCCGGCCCCACGGGCTCCAGGAGCGCCGCAGCAGGCTCGCCCAGGCCGCCGCCGGCCGAACGACGCAGCGCTCCACCACGCCCACCACCTCCCCTCCGTCGGCCCGGCCGATCCCGCCGAAGCCCACCTACGCTCCCACCGTCCACCTGACGGCCGCAGCCGACGGGCGGTCTCGATGACACCCACGAACAGCCCGGCCCCCGACAGCCCGTTGCCGACAGCGTCCGCACTGGCCAGCAAGGCACGCGACTTCCGGCTGCGGATGGCCGTCATCGACTGCGAGACCGATGCCGCCCTCGACATGACACGCGACCGCCACGGCCGCACCGTCCACGCAGACGCCGCCGCAGCCGCACGAGCCCACCGTGACAAGGCGGCGCTGGAGGCGTACGCCACCCACCTCGCCCCGCACGCCGAGGCTCTCCTCGATGCCGCCCGACTCGCGCTCGACGAGTTGCCGCCCGCCCAGCACCTGACCGGGTGGCGGGCCGTCCTGGACGGCCTGGAATCCTCCGCCGCCGAGATCCGCCGGGCCCTCGACCGGCCGGCCGCGCCCGGCTCTCCAGCCGAACGTGCTCAGCACGCGGCTCTGTGGCCGCACCTCACTGCCTGGGCGGACCACAGCCCGATCGCCAGCAACCTCGCCGACCAGCGCGAGGGCCAGCACCACCAGGCTCCGCTGACCGACGAGGAACAGCAGCTGTGGACCGACAGGGCCCGGGCCGCACAGATACGTGGTGCGCTGGAGCTGACCGAGTCGTGGTATGCCGCCGACGGACAGCCGATCACCCTCGCTTACCTGGTCGAGGACGACGACTCCACCGTGGTCGCGCTGCGCGGCGACCCGGGCGTGCCGGGCTGGCAGGTGATCGGGCACTTCGCCCACGAGTACGAGGCGGGCAAGGCCCTGCCCGCTCCGGTCCCGCCCGGCGTGCTGCGCTCGGACATCTCCCAGTTCAACCGCCCGACACCGGCACCGGAGCTGTCCCTGCAGGACCTCATCCGCGACGTCGTCGAAGGCCACAGTGCCGGTGACGCCTCGAATGCTCTCCTGGGAGCTGTCCAGCGCGGCTACGCCGCCGGCCCGATGGTCCGCCTGCAAGAACTTCTGGAGACGACCAGCCAGTTCGCCAGCGCCCTGGAAACCGCGCAGGGCCGCCAGATCGCCGCCCGCCTCTCAGCGCTGGGCCGGCAGATCGAGTTCCTCACCCGCGAAGTCGAAGAGGCAGCCGAGGACCTCGGTGCGACCGTCGCCGTCCTGCCCCCGCACCGCACCCCCGTGCTCCGCGCCCGCCCGCGCCCGGCCGTGGACACCACACCGCCCGCGCCGCCGCCCCGCGCCAGCACGACCGCCCGCCACCGATAGGACATCCGCTTTGCCCGAAGCACCAGCAGAGCCGTTCATTCCGATCCGACACACCATCACCGGCGAGATCACCACCACCGGCTACAACGCCGCCGCCCGGCGGATCCTGCTCCAGGACGGCTTCGAAGAAACGCCCGGCTGCGCCTGCCGAGCGACGGAACCCGATACGGAGCAGGCGCACGGGGCTGCCCGGCAACCAGCCAACTGCTCGTCGCCGGCCGTCCCGTGCCCCTGGAACGAGCCCTCGGCCGGCCGGTGAGCGCCCACGGTACGCCCCGGTTGGCCCGGTCGCCGATGTCGGCACAGCCCGTGATCTCCTCCGAGAGCGGCCGGCCTCTTTAGCGCATCGCCCACCCCGCCCCCACCCACACCTGTTGAAGGGTTCTCGTTTTGACCACACCCGGGCCTACCAGACCAGCGCGCACCAAGGGCGGCGAACTACGGGCCAAGGTGGCCCGACTGCTGGCCGACCGGCCGACGGACAAGCTCACCATCGGGGACATGGCCAGGCAGCTGGGCCACTCCCACGGCGCCGTCCGCAACGCCACCCTCACCCTGGTGCGACGCGGCGAGGCCGACCAAAGCGGAACCGGACAACCGCAGTTCCGCGCGAACGCGAAAACCGCCGAAGCCGCGCAGAGGGCTGTGATCAGCCCACCGGGCACCCACTCTCCCCGCGCCCAGGCAGCCACAGCCCGTACGACCTACACCGCAGCAGCCGCGCCCAAGCAGACCGGCCCGATCCGCCGCGCGGGGGGCCAGCTCTACCACCCCCGCGAGCTGGCCGATCTGCCCGACGTCGAGGCGTTGAACCGCTTGCGCGACGCCGACGTGCCGGTACTGCTCTACGGCCCTCCGGGCACCGGCAAGACGAGTCTGGTCGAGGCGGCGTTCCCGGACCTGCTCACCGTCGCCGGTGACGGCGACACCACGGTTGGCGACTTGATCGGCGAGTACACACAGGACGACGCGGGAGCCTACGTCTTCCAGTACGGTCCGCTGGTCACCGCAATGACCGAGGGCCGCGCCCTGCTGATCGACGATGCCACCTTGATCTCACCGAAGGTCCTGGCGGCGCTGTATCCCGCGATGGACGGGCGCAGGCAGATCCAGGTCAAGGCCCACAAGGGCGAGACCATCAAGGCCGAGCCGGGCTTCTACGTGGTGGCGGGCCACAATCCCGGCGTCCACGGGGCGGTGTTGACGGAGGCGCTCGCGAGCCGGTTCAGCGTGCAGATCCAGATCGGCACGGACTACGACCTCGCCCTGGCCTTGAGGATCGATGCCCGGGTGGTCCGGGTCGCCCGACACCTCGCCCAGCAGGTCGAACTCGGCGAGCTGGGCTGGGCCCCCCAACTGCGGGAACTGCTCAGCTACCAGAAGACCGAGGCCGTCCTCGGCACCAAAGCCGCGCTCGCGAACCTCGTCGGCATCGCTCCTGTGGAGGATCGCGACGCCGTCGCCGACGCCGTCACGAAGGCTGTCGGCATCAAGAAGATCGCACCTCTCACCCTCGGCAAGCAGCTCCCCGCCTCAGCCGCCCGGCAGCCTCCGGGCAGCACCGGCTCCGCACACCGGGGCCG
Organism: Streptomyces sp. 15-116A; assembly: GCF_025290915.1. Classification (GTDB taxonomy): domain Bacteria; phylum Actinomycetota; class Actinomycetes; order Streptomycetales; family Streptomycetaceae; genus Streptomyces. The sequence continues at coordinate 10,119 of NZ_JAOCQE010000134.1, forward strand.
CCCGCGATGAGCGCCCACCACCACATCCAGTCCACGCCGGAAGACGACGCCGACCTCGCGCGCTGGGACGACGACGGCGCCCCGCCCGCCCAACCCCGCTCCTCCCCGGCCGCGTGGCTGCGCGTGGGAGCCGAACTCGGCGACCGGCTGGTCGCCCTCTCCGGCCGCCAGGACCTCCTGGTCACCTGCCGCCCCGGCACGCGCAGCGGCGCACCGGCCGCCTACTTCCCCACGCTGGGCGAGGTCGAGTTCGACGCCCGCCTGTTCGCACCCCTCCAGCCCCACGAGATCCATCCGCGGATCGTGGGCGACGAGGAGCGGTATCCCGCCGCCTGGGGAGTGTTCGTCCACGAGGCCGCGCACGCCGCCCACTCCGTCTGGACACAGCCTGCCGGAGCCGACCCCCGCGTCGTCGAGGCCGCGCTCCTGCTGGAGGAGAGCCGCGTCGAAGGCGCGCACCTGATCACGCGGCCCACGGACCGCACGTACCTGCGCACCAGTGCCCGAACCCTGGTCATGCCCGACATCGCCCACCCCACCCTCCAGGGCATCGGACAGGCCGCCGCCGCGGCGGCCCTGATCCTTGGCCGCCGTGACGTCGGCATCCTGGACGCCGGCGAGACCCGGGCCGTCGCCGATCTGTGCGAAAAGGTTCTGGGCCAAGACCTGCTGGCCACCCTCACCCGCATCTGGACCGCAGCTCACCAGTGCGCCGACCACGACGCCACGACCATGCTCGCGCACGGTCAACAGTGGTGCGACGCTCTGGACGCCGCGGCCCCCGCCCTGCCCGTGCCGGAGGGCCTCTCCGATCTGCTGTCCGGCGCCGTGAAGGTCGTCATGGACCACGCGGCAGCCACCGACGCGGCCGACCTCGCGGCACAGGACGCAGCGGCCAACGCCATGGCGTCGCGCTCCAAGGCGCAGGCTCAGGACCGCGCCCAGCGGGCCCGCCAGCGACGCAAAGCCGCCGCCACCGCCAAGTCGGTCTTCAACGCCCGTAGCACCACCGTCCACCCCGACGGCACACCGGCACCCTCCGGCAACCCGGTCACCGGCACCCGCAGGCCCACCGCCGCCGAGCAGAGTGCCGCCGCGCGCCTGAGCCGCGCCCTGCGTGCCGCCGCCTACCGCGAGCGGACCGAGGAGCGGACCACCAGCCCCACCCCGCCCGGCCGCCTCAACATGCGCGCGGCCCTCGCCCGCGACGCTCAGCGCGCGGCCGGGTCGGTCCCCACAGCGGAACCGTTCACCCACACCCGCCGCCGGAACTCCCCCACCCCACCACTGCGTGTGGGGATCGCCGTCGACGTCTCCGGCTCCATGCGTGCCGCCTGCAAGCCCGTCGCCTCCGCTGCCTGGATCGTGGCACGCGCAGCAGCCCTGACCGACCCCGACTCCCGTACCGCCACCATCGCCTACGACAGGCACCTGACCGCACTGACCCGCCCCACCCACCGAGCACCAGAGCGCGTGACGACGTTCGATGCCACCGGCGGCCACCACAACCTCGCCAACGCCATCGACGCACTCGACCACGGCCTCGAACTCAGCCGGCCCGGCGCCGGCCGCCTCCTCGTGATCGTCACCGACGCCCACTACGGCAGCGACGAAACCGCTCAAGCCGTCACCCGCGTCAAGCAGCTCACGACCGCCGGCTGCGCCGTACTCCAGCTCACCCTCACCGCGGAATCCCGCCACTTGCCGGGGACCACCTTGCTGCACCTGCCCCAGCCCTCCAGCGCTCCCGCCGCCATCGCCAAGGCGGCCACAGACGCCATCCGCAGGACCCGCTGAGACGACGCGGCAGAAGGCGGAAGCGTCCCCGAGACCACCGCCAAGCACTCCAGACCACCCCCGTCCGCCGCATGACTCGTGCAACCCCAACCGTCAACGAAAGGCACTCGATTTGAAGCCCCAGACCAGCAGCCCGACCTCGAACGTAACGCCCATCAAACGGAGTACCCCGGGGGTGAGTACGCACTGGACCGTGGAGCACGCCTGCTCCCACCGGGTAGATCACGACCTGTCCAACCGCCCCGCCGACAAGCGGGCCGGCTTCGCCCGTTGGCTCGCGTCGAAGGACTGCACCGACTGCTGGAAGGCGACGCGCGACGCCGACTCCGCGTCCAAGGAGAAGTGGCTCGCGGAGAAGCGCGCCGAGGAGCAGGAGGCAGCCGCCACCTGGGCCAAGCAGTTCGACATGCCGCAACTGGAGGGCCCGGCCAAGGCCCTGGACTGGGGTGAGCGCTCCCGCCATCAGCTGATGATGGCCGCGCACACCGCCCTGGTCATCGAGGGCAGTTGGGACGAGGCGGACTGGGCGGAGCTGGAGGAAAAGGCCCGCTCCATAACCCGTGCCGGATGGTGGATCGACCAGCGCGACTCCGAAGGCACTGACCTGCTCGAACTCCTCGACGCAGCCACCGAGACGGACCGCGGGACGGAGAACCCGTTCCGCTGACGGCGGAGCAACATAGCCGGGAAACGCCGGTTAGCCAAACCGGCGTTCCTCCGGACTATTGATGCTCCCACCCCGACAGCCATCGCGTGGAAGGAACCGCGTGCTCCCTCCGTCCTGGGACCATCAGCCCACCCCCGTCACCGCCCTCACCCCCGACCCGCTCACTCCCACCCGAGATATCACTCACGCCCACTTTCAGGCCGGGGACACCGTCGTCGTCCTCAAGGGGGTGGCCGGCGGAGAACTGTGGGGAGACTCCATGCGCATCGTCGCCCCCTCCTGGCACACCCCCACCGACGAGGACGGATGGCGACTGCGTGACCCCACCGGGGGTGCCCAGTCCTACGTCACCGCTCACCCCCGCTACCTCGTGCACCTCTCGCGCCGCTGCCCGGACTGCCTGATCTACCTGCGGGCCATGGAAGACGCCCTCCTTACGGGGTTCGCCGGCCGCGACGAGCTGATCGACTGCGGCTGGTACACCACCACCGCCCTGGGCCAGCTCGTGCACACCGCAGACACCAGGGGCGGCCGGTGACTCCCCCCACGAACCGCCCCGACCGTGCCGCTGCGCTCCACAAGGCCAGGGCCCGAGCCACCGCAACTGCGGACGATCCTTCCTGGCCGCTGCACCTGGCCGAAGACCTCCACGGCATCCGGGCCGACTGGAAAACCTCAGCCGAGGTGTGCGCGGACGCCGCCTGGGCGGCACGGTCAACCGGCCGCAGCGTCCTGGGCCTGCTGTCCCCCGAGGATGTCCTCGCAACGAACCGCGATCCGATCACCACCCGCACCTTGGCGCATCTGTACCTGAGCGCCCTGCGGTTCGACTTCCGCTGCCCCACCCTCCAGCGCCTCGTCGAACAGCTCGCGCAGACCGCACGTCAGCCGCTGGACTGCTACACCCGCGCCCTGTACGCCTTCGCGCTGCTTGGCCAGTCCCGCCCCGAGGGCCTGACGGTCATGGACGAGGTCCTCGCCACGGCCGAGGAGCACCCCAAGACCCTGCACGTCCTGCTGCACGGACTGTGGCTCGGCCAGGACCTGAACGAGGGTGCGGAGCGTCTCCTGGCCCTCAGCTCCCGGCCCGCCCTCGCCACCGGCACCGACCCGATCGTCCTCTTCCGCACGGCGGGTGCCCTGCGCCGGCTGGGCCGGTACGACGAGGGGCTGAGCGCCATCGACAGGGCGATCGACTGTCTTCCGCCAGGAGACATCTCGGTCCACGCCGACCTGGTGCCCGAGCGCTCGCTGCTCTGTGCAGCCCGCGACCTTCATCAGCACCGGTCACCCACCCGCACGTCGAGCGGGGTGCCGTCATAATCCCCCGCCTGCACCCGAGGGCCCACTCGCCGCGCGAACCGCTGGCCGAGGCGCTCGGGCGGCCCCTCTCCCCGAACGAGGGCCTGACGGAGTACACCGTGGTCGCCCACTGGCCGGGCCTGGACTACTACACCCCGGACGACGAGCAGAGGACCTGGACGTCCGTTGAGTGGGCCGAGCACCTCGAAGATCCGTACCTGGAGCACCCGTTCGCTGCCAGCCCGGACGACGACCGGCACGCGATCCTCCACCTCGACGTCCGGCTCCACCCGGACGACCGGGAGCTGACCGGCCCCGAGTGGTCCGAAACCGCCCACCGGTTCGCACGGGCCGCTGGTATCGAGGTGCCCGGCGCCGCAGAGCACGGCTGGCGGTGGATCGCTGTCCAGGGCCAGCCCGGACGTCTGGATCTGATCGCCAACCTGATCCACCTCGACGGCACCTGGCGCACCCCTCCCGCCGACATCCTGCGACGGCTTGCGGACGAAGCACGCCGCATCGAGCAGGACCTGAACCTGATCCCCCTCCGCACCGGCACCACGCAGTGGTCCGCTGCCCGTACGGTCCCGACCGCATCGGCGCAGCTCGCCGGCGTCCTCACGCAGCTCGCCGACGAACAGGCCGGCCCGCTGGCCACGGTCCGCGGACTGGTCGAGCACACCGCTTACCGGATCGCCCGCCAACCGGGGGCTGCCGGCACGGACACGGCACACCGTCTGGAGCTGATCGCCCGCCGCCTCCATGCGATTCAGCAGGACCTGGACGCCACTGCGGCCCATCTGGCCCAGCCCCGGACCGCCGCCGCACCGGCCGCGGCCCGGCGCACCACCCACCGATCTTTGTAGGAGAAACGTCTCTTTGCCCCGCACCACCGGCCGCTTCCTGGACATCCGCCGTGACCCGCACTCCGGCGAACTCCTCGCCCGCGGGGGCGACGCTGAGGCACACAGCATCCTCCAGCGCGCGGGATTCGTCGCAGTCGTCCGCCTCCACGAGAACTACCACCGCGCCCCCGCCGGCCTGACCGAGGACGAGGAGTCCCGTCTCGCCACCGATGCCGTAGGGCGCCTGCGGGCCGTCGGGTACCACGTCGACTGCGACGAGCCCTTCGACACCGAAGCCCGCCCCGCGGCCTATCCCACGCTCGGCGCCTCGGTCTCCCACCTCGCCGAACGCCTCCGCGAGGCCACCGACACCACCGAGGCAGCCGACATCCTCACCGAACTCACCGCGCCCCACGACGGCATCCTCGCCGGGTTCGAGGAAACCCTCGGCGCACTGGCGGAGTTCTTCGACGGCCTCGGCGACGCGAGCGATCCGTACACCGCCGGGCGCCTGCGCTACCTCGCCGACGCATACGTCCGCGTCATCCGCTCCGACCTCGCGCACACCCGCGGACGGCTGGCCGACCGGCACGCCCCTCACCCCGGCCGCCGCGCCTGCTCAGAGCAGGTTCCCGACCACGAGACCGAACGCTCCGCGGTGTGCGCCTGCCCGCCCCCGCCGCGTGCCCTGCCGGCCCCGGCACCGCCACCCGTCGGTGCCACCCGCCTGCGCCGCTGAGCCCCTTCAACTGCCCAAGGACACCATGCACGACCACAGCGCCTCCGAGCGCCTTGCCTCCTACGCCGACGTCCTCGCCGGCGAACTTCCCGACACCTGGACCAGCACGCACCTGGCAGCCGACGCGAAGGACGACCTCGCCGAACTCACCGACCGCATCTGGGACCTGGACCTGGTCGCCGCCTTGCTGGCCGAACATCCCCTGCAGCAGGCCGCCGTCCTCAGCCGCCCCGACGGCGCGCAGCTCGTCCTGATCGACCGGCACGACGAACGCGACGGCTTCCTCCTCGCCGCCGTCGCCCCGTCCGCCCTGCCGGACGAGGCGTACCGCGGCGTCCCCGAGCCCAACGGCATCGCCCTGACGGACGACCCGTTCCTCGGCGCCGAGCAGGTCGCCGGCGATCTCCTCGTCCGCTACGACCGTGCGCTCGCCCAGGTCCGGCACAACGCCCTGGACGGCATCCAGCCCTCCCAGCCGGACCGGGTCGTCCTGACCTGGCAGCCGGACGGCAGCGTCGCCACCGCCCCCGCCGACGACCGGGCCGGCACCATCCTCGCCGCCCACGGCTTCATCCAGGACCCGCACAGCGGCATCTACCGCCTGAGTGGCGACGACACCCAGGCCCAGGCCCGCGCGCTGCGCGAGATCGGCCCGCAGCTCGACGCGCTCGGCATCGGCACCGCCCTCCAGCACCCCGCCGGACGCCACGCGCCCACCTCCGCCCCGGCCTCCATGCCGCCGGCCCCCGCCGGCACCCGCACACCCACCGCCAGGACGCGATGAACCAGACGGAGCCCGACTTCTGGGTCCTGGAGTACGTCACCATCACCAAGGACCCCCGTACCGGACTGGTCGTGGCCATCGGCGGCACCGAGCAGGCAGCAGACATCCTTCAGCGGACCGGCGGCTTCCTCACCTCTCCCGGACCCCGCGGGGACTACCACCGTCTTCCGCACGGCCTGCCCATCGAGCAGCAGCGCCTGAAGGCGACCACCGCCTCGCACGCCCTGCTCGCCGCCGGCCACAGCGTCCACCTCGACCCCGCCCTGAACATGCTGGCCACCCCCGACGGCGACCGTGACGCAGCCCTGCGCTACCTCACCCAACTCGCCGAGCGGGCCTCGGCCGCCGAGACCAGTAGCAAGGTGGCCGAGGTTCTGACCGAGGTCGCTGCGCCCGTGCACGGGCTGCTTCCCCTGACCAGAGAAGTGATCGTCCGCGCCTGGATCGCCGCCAGCGATCTCCACGACGCCGCGCCCGGCGACGAACCCGAGCCCATCGCACGGCTCGGCAGCACGGCCAACTCCCTGAGCGAAGCCGCCCGCGTCATCCTGCGCGCCCGCAACCACGCCGCCCGCCCGGCGCAGCCGCCAGCGACCGCACCGGCCCCGACACCGGCAGCGGGCCGTGCACAGCCCCCGGTTTCCCGCCGCCGCTGACCCCGGAGAAGAAGCGTATGGCCAATCTGGCCGACGAGTACGGCACAGACGTCGAGATCTACATCAAGGCCCTGACGACCACCATCCACGCCGACACCCCCACCGGCGCCCCCGCCGGCCTCCACGACCTGCTGGAACAGCTCGGCCTCGAACGCCACGCATACCCCACAGGCGAGCCGCTCTACATCTGGCACACCGTGCCCGACCACCTCGGTGCCGAGGAGCAGAAACACCTGGCGAACCGCGCCATCCCCGCCCTGCTCCTGGCCGGATACACGGTCAACTGCGACCCCGAAGTCTTCGACGAGGCCCTCTACCAGCAGGCCGTGCACCGCC
>NZ_JAOCQE010000135.1 GCF_025290915.1 Streptomyces sp. 15-116A
CAAGCCGCGCCGCCGCACTCGCAAGGCCACCGTGGCGAGCGAGGCCACCGAGCCCGCCGCGCCCCTGGCCGACATCCCGGCGCAGGCCGCGCAGGAGCCCGAGGCGGCGGAGACCAAGCCGCGCCGCCGGACCCGCAAGGCGACCGTCGCCGCACAGGAGCCGGAGGCAGCGGCCGAGGCCAAGCCGCGCCGCACGCGGAAGAAGGCGGCAGCCGCAGAGCCCGCGGAGGGCTGAGCGAATCCTCGACGGCCCGGTCCCACCACTGGTGGGGCCGGGCCGTCGGCGTACCCGCCCTCACCCCCGCCGCCGTCCCGCCCGCTACTCTCACCCCGTGACCAGCCACCCCGCCCCCAGCGCCGAGGCCTACCAACTGCACACCAGCCGTGGTGAGTTCGCCGTCGTCGACGCACCCGTGCCCGCCGGAGTCACGGCCAAGGGCACCGTGGTGCTGCTGCCCGGATACACCGGCAGCAAAGAGGACTTCACGCTCCTGCACGAGCCGCTCGCCGCGCGCGGGTACCGGAGCGTCGCCGTGGACGGGCGGGGGCAGCACGAGTCGGACGGGCCGGACGACGAGTCCGCCTATGCGCTGGGCGAGTTGGCGCGGGATGTGCTCGCGCAGGTGGCGGCGCTCGGGGAGCGCGTGCATCTCGTGGGGCATTCGCTCGGCGGGCTGATCGCCCGTTCCGCCGTCCTGCTGGACCACTCCCCCTTCCTCTCCCTCACCCTCATGGCCTCCGGGCCTGGACGGATCTCCTTCTCCCAGGAGCAGCGCGTGAAACTGCTGCGGGACGCGCTCGCGGTGATGTCGATGGAGGAGTGCTGGGAGGCGATCCTGGCGATGGGCCCGCCGGAAGAGGTCGGAGGCCCCGCGCGCGGAATCGGCGGACCCGAGCTGCTACGCCGCCGCTGGTTGCGCACCAAACCCGCTCAACTCCTCTCGACCGGGCGCCAGTTGTGTACGGAGCCGGACCGGGTCGCCGAACTCGCCGCCGTGCCGCTGCCGTTCCACGTCCTGTCCGGCGCACGCGACGACACCTGGCCGGTGACGGACCTCGACGACATGGCCGTACGGCTGAACGCGCACCGCTCCGTCATCGAGGGCGCCGAGCATTCCCCCAACGCGGACCGTCCCGAGGCGACCGCCCACGCCCTCGCGGACTTCTGGGACGGCCTCGGCGGTTCGTCCTGCTAGTGCTGCGTCTGCACGCGTTACTGCGCCTGCCTCAGTACTGCGTCTGCAAGTGGTCCCAGAAGCCGTCCCGCAGCGCCCGGCGCAGGTCCGCCTGGCCGCGCAGGGAGTACTGGAGCAGGCCCTCCGCCTCGACCAGCAGATCCTGGTCGACCGAGCCGGGCAGGTAGGGATGGCCGGGGAGCAGTTCGACGAGGGTGTCGCGGCCGCGGGCGGCGAGCCACTTCGCGGCGATCTGCGCGCCGACGAAGCGCACGTCCTCACGGGTGGGCCGCCCTGTCGTCGGCTCGTAGGCGACGGCGGTGCGCCGGGAGACGTAGGGCTTGAAGAAGTCCAGGTCGAAGGTGCGCTGGCTGTCGACCTCCCAGAGCAGCGGTTCGGCCTGGTTGCGGCCCTCGGGCGCCTCGATGCCCCACAGGTGGACCCGGGCGCCGTAGCCCTGGGCGGCCTCGACCGCCGAGACCAGGTCCTCGTCGCCGCCGAGCAGCGCGGCGTCACTGATGGCGCGGTGCCGGGCGAGTGACTCCAGGTCGGTGCGGATCAGGGAGTCGACGCCCTTCTGCTGGTTGTTGGCGTTGAGGTTGCCGAGGCGGACCTTGACGTCCGGCAGCTCGGCGATGGACTGCTGCTCGGCGGTGTGGATACGGCGCCTGGCGCCGTCGTACCAGTAGACGCGCAGCAGCCTGCTGTCCGCGAAGATGGTGCGGGCCCGGTCGATGAGCGCGTCGATGAGTCCCTCGGCGTCGAGGTCGAAGGCCCGGCGGTCCTCGGTGCCCGCCACGAGCCGCCCGGCCGCCGCGTAGAGATATCCGGCGTCGACGAAGATCGCGTGGGTCGAGGGCGTCTTCGCCACCTCGGCGAGCATGCGTTCGAGCAGCTCGTTCGTGCGGTCGATTCGGGCGTTCAGCGCCGCGAGGTCGTCGTTCATCGCCCCCATTGTCCCGGCGGTCACGCTGCGAACACAACTGGTCCCGATCGGTCTCGCACCAAACACTTACCGGTCAGTATTTAGCCGCTCGAAAAATTTCCTTAGCGTAGGGAATGTTTGCATCGCACAGTGCGTTGCAGACGTACGTACAGCGCGTACAAGAACGAGAGGGGACCTATGCGTTTCGAGATCATGCGACTCGACGACGTCGACGGCACGCCCGTGGACACCACCATCGTGGACGCCGCGTGCGTCAACACCATCGTCCAGCAGGCCGCCGCCATCGGGCAGCGCCTGTGGATCCGCCCGGCCGACCTGCCCGCCTCCTGACCCCCACCCGGGGCGTCAGGCGCCCTGGATGACCTGGGTGACGCCGTTGATGATCTGCTGCACGGCGATGGCGGAGAGCATCATGCCCGCGAGGCGGGTCACCAGCACCACGCCGCCGTCCTTGATGACCCGGATGATCAGCAGCGAGTACCGCATCACCAGCCACAGCACGACGTGGATGGCGAGGATCGCCGACCACACCGACACCTGAGTGGCGACGCTGTCCGCCTTCTGCACGGCGAGGATGACCGAGACGATCGCGCCGGGCCCGGCCAGCAGCGGCATGCCCAGCGGCACCAGGGCGACATTGACGTCCTTGGTCTGCTTGGGCTCGTCGGTCTTGCCGGTGAGCAGGTCCAGCGCGATCAGCAGAAGCAGCAGTCCCCCCGCGATCATCAGCGCGGGCACCGAGACATGCAGATAGTTGAGGATCTGGTGCCCGAGCAGGCCGAACACGGCGATGACCCCACCGGCCACACAGACGGCCTGCAACGCCATCCGCTTCTGCACCTTGCCGGGCCGGCCGGAGGTCAGGGCGAGGAAGATCGGGGTGATCCCGGGGGGATCCATGATGACAAAAAGGGTCAGAAACAGGGAGCCGAAGACGGCGACGTCGAACATGAGTGCCTTGCTGGGGATGAGCGGGGAGTGAAGTGGACGCGGGGGCAGGGGCTCAGGCCCCGCCCGTCCCCGGCACCGGGAACGCGCCGGTCGCGCGCCGCGTGATCTCGCCGTACACCTCGGGGTCCGTCGTGAACTCGCCGAGCACACAGGTCTTCCGGCTGCCGTGATAGTCGCTGGAGCCGGTCACCAGCAGGCCCAGTTCCTTGGCGAGGCCGCGCAGCCGGGCCCGGGTGTCGGGGTCGTGGTCCATGTGGTCGACCTCGATGCCGTCGAGGCCCGCCTCGGCGAGGTCGGCGATCGCCGACTCCGGGACCGTGCGGCCCCGCTTGGTCGCGGCCGGGTGGGCGAAGACGGCGACGCCGCCCGCGTTCTTGATCAGCCGCAGGGCGTCGAAGGGGTTGGTCTCGTGCTTCTCCAGATGCGCCCGGCCGCCGTCGGCCAGCCATTCCTGGGTGAAGGCGTCGTTCACGCTGGGGACGACGCCCAGTTCCACCATGGCCGTGGCGATGTGCGGGCGGCCGACCGAGCCGTGGCCCGCGATCCGGGAGACCTGCTCCCAGGTGACGGGGACCCCCAGCGCGTTCAGCCGGGCGATCATGCCCTTGGCGCGCGGCACCCGGTCGTCCCGGACCAGCTCGCGCTCGGCGAGCAGCGCCGGCTCCTCGGGGTCGAAGAGGTAGGCCAGCATGTGCATGCTGATGCCGTCGAGCCGGCAGGAGAGCTCGGCGCCGGTGACCAGGGTGAGCCCTTCGGGCAGCACGGAGAGCGCCTCGGCGTGGCCGCGGGTGGTGTCGTGATCCGTCAGCGCGATGACGTCGAGTCCGGCGGCCGCCGCCTTGCGGACCAGGTCGGCGGGCGTGTCCGTGCCGTCGGACGCGGTGGAGTGGGTGTGCAGATCGATACGCACGACGCATTACTCCAAGCGGGTGACGGACGGACGGGGACGCTTCAGGATAGCCGGATTTTCCACCAGCCCTGTCACACCCGAACCCGCCCTGCACCCCCTACGCGGCGGGACTAGGGCGTGTCCGTAAAGTCCCTCCCCCAGAGGGGGTACCCCCAGCCCTGCGACGCCCGGCATGCCAGCGGACACTGCCCAGCCCCTACGCCTCCAGCAGCCGCGGCGACAGCGCTCCGCACGGCACCAGTTCCACCTCGGCGCCTGCGTCGCGCAGATCCGTGAGGACCAGCTCGTCGTACAGCAGCAGTCCGGACTGCTCGGGCCACACCACCGCCCACAGCCACATCCCGAGCGCCTCGCCCGCGAAGACGGCGCGGTCGTCCGGCGTCTTGGACACATGCCACAGCGGGGTGGGGCGGCCAGCGGCCAGCACCTTGGTCTGAGCGGGTCTCTCGACGTTCAGATACGGCCCCGGATCCGGCCCGTCGATGCCCGCGTACCGGGCGCCGAGCCCGACGCCGAGCTCCTCGGCGACCAGGATCAGCTCACCCATCCCCCCGAGGGGTCCGGGCCCGGTGCACGCGACGGCCGCGGCACGTCCGCCGCTGCGGTCGTCACCCGCGCTGGCCACCCCCGTGAACAGCCAGCCCACGGGCAGCGGCCACGGCATCCACACCGGCACCTTCGTGCGGTGCACCACGACGTCGAGAGCCTCGACACTCGGCGGCAGCACGGGCTGCAACGGATGCACGGTGCCGTGCACATCGCACTGCCACGCATCGGAGAAGAGGCCGGGAGCCCTGACCCGGCCACCGCACTTCGGGCAACTGGGTTCGCCCCTCATAGAGCCCCACGGTCCTAGCTCAGCCGCGCCACGTCAAGGACGATCACCCGACCGGAGGGAACCGGATCCGGGAAAAGTAGATGTAGGTTGCATTAATTAGCTCAGCTAACTTATTGTGTGCACACACCACCTATCTACACCCCGGGATTGGAGCACCCAGTGGATCCCTTCGAAGCGGGAGCCGGAAGCATCCTCAAGCAGCCGGGAGCCGTGTGGGCGACCGCCGGTGCGTCCGTCGTCGCCTTCATGGGGATCGGGCTCGTCGACCCGATCCTGCCCTCCATCGCCCAGGGCCTCGACGCCTCGGCCGGACAGGTCTCCCTGCTGTTCACCTCGTACTTCCTCATCACCGCGCTCGCGATGCTGGTGACCGGCTTCGTCTCCAGCCGGATCGGCGGCCGCAGGACCCTGCTGCTCGGCCTCGCGCTCGTCGTGGTCTTCGCCGGTCTTTCCGGCACCTCGACGTCGGTCGGCGAACTGGTCGGCTTCCGGGCCGGGTGGGGCCTCGGCAACGCGCTGTTCGTCTCGACGGCCCTCGCGGTCATCGTCGGCGCCGCGGCCGGCGGCAGCGCGGCGGCGATCCTGCTGTACGAGTCCGCCCTCGGGCTCGGCATGGCCTGCGGCCCGCTCCTGGGCGCGCTGCTCGGCGACGCGAGCTGGCGCTACCCGTTCTTCGGCACGGCCGTGCTGATGGCGATCGGCTTCCTGTGCATCACGGCGTTCCTGAAGGAACAGCCCAGGCCGGCCCGGCGCACCTCGCTGCTCGACCCCATCCGGGCCCTCGGCCACGGCGGGCTGGCCTCGGCGGCGGTCTCGGCGTTCTTCTACAATTACACGTTCTTCACCGTGCTGGCCTTCACGCCGTTCGTACTGAACATGTCGCCCTACCGCTCGGGCGCGGTCTTCTTCGCCTGGGGCGTGCTGCTCGCGGTGTTCTCGGTGATCGTGGCGCCGCGCCTGCAGAAGCGGTTCGGTTCCCTGACCGTGCTGGGCGGCTCCCTCGTGCTGCTCGCCGTGGACGTGCTCGTGCTCGGATACGGCGACCACACCACGGCCGTCGTCTGCACCGTCCTGTCCGGCGCGCTCATCGGCGTGAACAACACCGTGTACACGGAACTGGCGCTCGGGGTGTCGGACGCACCCAGGCCGGTCGCGAGCGCCGGGTACAACTTCGTGCGCTGGTTCGCGGCGGCGGCCGCGCCCTATTTCGCACCGAAGATCGAGGAGTGGAGCGACGTCCACATCCCGTTCGTCGTGGCCGCCGTCACCGCGGTACTGGGCGCGCTGGTGGTGGTCGTACGGCGCAAGGCACTCACCAACGAGGCCGAGGAACTCCAGCCGCGGCACGCCACCGAGGACGGCGTCACAGTGTTCGCCAACTGAGCAGCCCCGCACGGAGTTTGGTGAGCTTGCTCACGCCGGGGCTCAGTCCAGCGCGACGGACTTCCGGACCGGATCCCGTAGGTCCGTCCCGCTGCTGAGCCAGCGCTCCTGGAGGGCCCCCGCCCCGTGCACCCGCTTCCACGCCGCCTCGTTCGGAGTCATCGGCAGCAGCGGCAGGAACCGTACGGGATCGAGCGGCTCGTCGAGTGCCAGGTCCTCCACCAGGCCGCCCGGCTCGGCGACCAGCACCGAGGTGAACGGGGCGCCGGGCCACAGCGGTTCACCGACGTCGAGGGAGGCGCCGGGCGCCACGATCACGCCCTCGACCTGCGGGGACGCGGCGAGCACGGCCAGCGGCCGGAGCACCTTGTCGGTGTCCGCGAGCCCCGCGCGCACGGACAGCACCAGCTCGGCGCGCGGCCCCTTCACCGGGTCGGCGAGCACCGCCGTGGGGTCGCTCATCGGCTGCGCGGACATGCCGAGCGTGGCGTAGCGCACGATGTCGCCCTCTGTGAAACGGAGCACCTCGATGCGGTCCGTGCCCAGGAAGGTGACCGCCGCGCGCGCGTCCGGTTCGCCCAGCGCCGTACGCAACCGGGCCTCGACCAGAGGAAGAACATCAGCCATGCGGCGAGCATAGAACTCGTCAGGACCGGGCAAAGCAGCGCCTTGACACACTGGTCGGCTGATACTCTTGGCCGGTCGGGGCAGCACGCGGAGGCGTCGCTGGTTCGAGTCCCGACGCCTATGTGACTCTCCCCGTCTACGGGGGAATCCCCCAAGGGGATTGTGGATCGTCCCTCACGAGGGACCGGCCGGAGGAGGTGAGGCTGACATGGACCGAAGTCGACCGTGCAGTATCACCCGCTCTTCCGCCCGCTGATGTAGCCGCTTCGTTCTGGCTGCCACCTCTCGCATCCGCGTGTTCAGTCGCGTGTTCCAACGGAAGAGCACTTCGTTTCGTTCTGCCTGATCTGCCCCAGTAGCTGTATCAGCGACGAAGCTCGCCACCGCGACGGTGCGGTGCTCCCCGCTTTGTGGACGTGCCAAACATCCGCAGTTCACGGACGTCCTCATTCCGGGTGGTTCCACCCGTCGTACCGGCGCCTTTCGTTGCCCGCCTGCGAAGGAGCCCGCCATGTCGATGATTCGCGACCTGCGTGCCGTGGTCCGTCCCTCCCGTGTCTCGCTGCGCAAGGACAGCGGCCCGTACGACACCACCCGCGACCCGGCGACCACCACCGCCGTCGTCGACTGCGCCGTCTACCGCGACGGCCGGCGCATCGAGACCGACTCGACGCTCACCCCGCACGAGGCGATGCGCCTGGTGCGCCGCGACGGCGGGTTCGTGTGGATCGGGCTGCACGAGCCGACCGAGGCCGAATTCGCCGGGATCGCCCGCGAGTTCGGGCTGCACCCGCTGGCCGTGGAGGACGCCGTCCAGGCCCACCAGCGGCCCAAGCTGGAGCGCTACGACGACTCGCTGTTCACGGTCTTCAAGACCATCCACTACGTCGACCACGACCGGCTCACCTCCAGCAGTGAGGTCGTGGAGACCGGCGAGGTGATGTGCTTCACCGGCCGGGACTTCTTCATCACCGTCCGGCACGGCGGCCAGGGCTCCCTGCGGGCCCTCAGGCACCGCCTCCAGGACGACCCCGAGCTGCTGGCCAAGGGCCCCTCGGCGGTGCTGCACGCCATCGCCGACCACGTCGTCGACGGCTACATCGCGGTCGCGGACGCGGTGCAGGACGACATCGACGAGGTCGAGACCGAGGTGTTCTCGCCGGGCCGCAAGGGCACCCCGCGCGGCACCGACGCCGGGCGGATCTACCAGCTCAAGCGTGAGGTGCTGGAGTTCAAGCGGGCGGTGTCGCCGCTGCTGCGGCCCATGCAGCTGCTGAGCGAGCGGCCGATGCGGCTGATCGACCCGGAGATCCAGAAGTACTTCCGGGACGTCGCCGACCACGTGGCCCGGGTGCAGGAGCAGGTCATCGGCTTCGACGAACTGCTCAACTCCATCCTTCAGGCCAATCTCGCGCAGGCGTCCGTGGCGCAGAACGAGGACATGCGCAAGATCACCTCATGGGCCGCCATCATCGCCGTGCCGACCATGGTGTGCGGGGTGTACGGCATGAACTTCGACCACATGCCCGAGCTGCACTGGCGCTACGGCTACCCGGTGATCATGGCCATCACGGTGTCGATCTGTTTCGGCATCCACCGCACGCTCAAGCGCAACGGCTGGCTGTGAGGGCTGGCTGCGGGACCGGCCTGGATAGGCTGAGCGCATGACAAGCGAGCTGCTCGACCGGGCCCTGATCGAGGAGGCCACGAAGAAGTCCGGCCTCATCTGGGTGCGGGGCGCCGGGGCTCCGGCGGCCCGTGCGCTGTGGCATGTGTGGCACGAGGGTGCCGCCTGTGTCGTCGGCGACGGGACCGGGGAGCAGCCGCTGCCGGGGCTGACCGACGGGGCCGAGGCCGAGGTGACGGTCCGCAGCAAGGACAAGGGCGGCCGGCTGGTCTCCTGGACCGCGAAGGTGGTCGAGCTGCCGTCCGGCGGCGAGGAGTGGACGGCGACGGTCGCCGAGCTCAAGGGCAAGCGGCTCAACGCGCCGGACGGCGAGGCGATGACCGAGCGCTGGGCCCGCGAGTGCCGGGTGCTGCGCCTGGAGCCCACCGGGGCGACGGCACCGCTGCCGGACGGCTCCCTGTCCGAGGTCCCGCTCCCCTCCCCCGCGACGACCCGCCGCCCGATCCCGGCGGCCCTGCCCAAGCTGCTGGCCCGGCGCCGGAAGCACCGCTAGGAAGTCACGAGCTCGGCAGCTGCCTGCCGTAGTCCAGGGTCTCGTCCTTGGCGGGCTTCTTCAGGGGGAAGTCGTCGCCCCAGGCCGAGAAGGTGAGGGTGCCCGCGCCGCCGGCCCGGACCAGGCGCAGCGGATACGGCTTGCCCTCCAGGGAGACGTCGAGGGTGCCGCCGGAGCCGTCGTCGCCGGTGATGCGGATCGTACGGACGCCCGCCTGCTCGTGGTGGCCGTCCGTGGCCAGCTTGCCGTGCAGCGTCAGCAGACCGCCGAGGAGGACCTCCTTGTCCGTGAAGCCGCTGAACTTCTTGTACGAGGGGTCGCCCTGCGGCACCTTCACGTACTTCTCGGCGAGCTTCTCGGCCGCCGCCGCGTCCGCCTTGCTCGCGCCGCCGTCCTCCCCCTCGCCGTCCTGGCCCCAGAACTCGGCGCCTGCCTTCAGGAAGAGCTCGTCACCGACCCGCAGCAGGCGAAACGTCTCGCCCTCGGTGGTGACCGATCCGATGCCGCCCTCGCCCTTCACCCGCATGTCGAGCCGGTACGTGCGTCCCTTGGTGACGACGGTGCCGTGCAGCCGGACCGTGTCGACCGACGCGGCGGCCTTCTGCGTCCGGCTCTGGATCTCCTCGGCGGGCAGGGCGCCGACGCCGTTGGTGCCCTCGTTCGGATCCTCGGAGCACCCCGTGAGCGCCGTCCCCGTGACAAGCAGCGCGCACACGGCGAGCGCCCGCGTGGCCCTGCGCGAACGGCCCTGGGAGATCGGAATCACAGGTGCGGCTGCCTCTCTGACGGGGGACCTGAACGGCGTACCGCAGGGTACCGGGGTCGCACGACGCGGACGGAGCCAGTCCGGCCGGACCGGCCGCGAGAGCACGGCCGATCGGGACGGGCTAGCCTGAAGCCCACCCGAGCGGGCAATTCGGAAAGCAGACGCAGCAGGCAGTACCCGTAACGGACACCCCGCACGAAAAGGAGCCGCGGCCATGGCAGCGGGCGCCCCCCGGTTCTTCGTCTCGCACCTGTCCGGTGTCGCCGTCTTCGACCCGACCGGCGACCAGGTGGGGCGGGTGCGCGACCTGGTCGTCATCCTGCGCGTCGGCAGGCGGCCGCCGAGGCTGCTCGGCCTGGTCGTCGAACTGGCCACCCGGCGCCGTATCTTCCTGCCCATGACCCGGGTGACGGCGGTGCAGTCGGGGCAGGTCATCACCACCGGCGTGCTCAATGTGCGGCGGTTCGAGCAGCGGCCCACCGAGCGGCTGGTGTTCGGCGAGCTGCTGGACCGGCGGGTGACGCTGGTGGACACCGACGAGGAGGTCACCGTCCTCGATCTGTCGGTGCATCAGCTGCCGGCCCGCCGGGACTGGGAGATCGACCGGGTCTTCGTGCGCAAGGGCAGGAAGGGCGGGGCGTTCCGGCGCAGCAAGGGCGAGACGCTGACCGTCGAGTGGTCCGCGGTGACCGGTTTCTCGCTGGAGGAGCACGGGCAGGGCGCCGAGAACCTGCTGGCCACCTTCGAGCAGCTGCGCCCGGCCGACCTGGCCAATGTGCTGCACCACCTCTCCCCCAAGCGACGCGCCGAGGTCGCCGCCGCCCTCGACGACGACCGGCTGGCCGACGTGCTGGAGGAGCTGCCGGAGGACGACCAGATCGAGATCCTCGGCAAGCTGAAGGAGGAGCGCGCCGCGGACGTCCTGGAGGCCATGGACCCCGACGACGCGGCCGACCTGCTCGCCGAGCTGCCCGAGGAGGACAAGGAGCGGCTGCTGAGCCTGATGCAGCCCGGCGACGCGGCCGACATGCGGCGCCTGATGGCATACGAGGAGCACACGGCGGGCGGTCTGATGACGACGGAGCCGATCATCCTGCGCCCGGACGCGACCGTCGCCGAGGCGCTCGCCCGGGTCCGCAACCCCGACCTGTCCCCCGCCCTCGCCGCCCAGGTCTACGTCTGCCGCCCGCCCGACGAGACTCCGACCGGCAAGTATCTCGGCACGGTGCACTTCCAGCGCCTGCTGCGCGACCCCCCGTACACCCTGGTCAGTTCGATCCTGGACGACGATCTGCAGCCGCTGGAGCCGGACGCGGCGCTGCCCGTGGTCGCCGGGTTCTTCGCGGCGTACGACATGGTGGCGGCGCCCGTGGTCGACGAGGCGGGCTCGCTGCTGGGGGTCGTGACCGTGGACGACGTACTGGACCACATGCTGCCCGAGGACTGGCGGGAGACCGAGTTCCACCTCGACGAGGGGGTGGTGACCGATGGGGCCTGAGCGCGAGGGAGTGCGCGAGCGGCTGCCGTCGGGCGCCACCGCCGCCGGACGGCCCCGGGTGCCCCGGCTGGACCAGCCGCGCCCGCCCCGGCGGCGGATCCTGCCCGAGTGGGACCCGGAGGCCTTCGGGCGGATGTCAGAGCGCATCGCCCGCTTCATCGGCACCGGGCGGTTCCTGGTCTGGATGACGGTCACCATCATCATCTGGGTCGTCTGGAACACGCTGATGCCCGAGTCGGTGCGGTTCGACGAGTACCCGTTCATCTTCCTGACCCTCGCCCTGTCCCTGCAGGCCTCCTACGCCGCGCCGCTGATCCTGCTCGCGCAGAACCGGCAGGACGACCGCGACCGGGTCAACCTGGAGCAGGACC
Organism: Streptomyces sp. 15-116A; assembly: GCF_025290915.1. Lineage (GTDB taxonomy): Bacteria > Actinomycetota > Actinomycetes > Streptomycetales > Streptomycetaceae > Streptomyces. The sequence goes on from NZ_JAOCQE010000135.1 coordinate 11,646, forward strand.
GCAAGCAGAACGAGCGGTCGATCGCGGACACCGAGTATCTGACCCGGGAGATCGCCGCGCTGCGGATCGGGCTCGGCGAGGTGGCGACCCGCGACTGGATCCGCTCGGAGCTGCAGGACGTGGTCAAGGAACTGGAGGAACGCCACAACGGACACCGGGAACACAACGGGATACTCCCCGCGATGCGGGCACAACGGCCGCCGGGACGTGACGCAGGCGACCACTGAAGGGCTTACCGGCCGGTGTACCGGGCGCCGTACCATCGTTCTCATGGCTACGGAAGACGCGGTGCGCGAGGCACTGGCGACGGTGAACGACCCCGAGATCAACCGGCCCATCACCGAGCTCGGGATGGTCAAATCGGTGGAGATCGGCGCGGACGGAGCGGTCGCGGTCACCGTGTACCTGACGGTCTCCGGCTGCCCCATGCGCGAGACCATCATCCAGCGCGTGACCGACGCGGTCTCCCGGGTCGACGGAGTCACCCGCGTCGACGTCACGCTGGACGTGATGAGCGACGAGCAGCGCAAGGAGCTGGCGAACGCCCTGCGCGGCGGCCAGACCGAGCGCGAGGTCCCCTTCGCCAAGCCCGGCAGCCTCACCCGCGTCTACGCGGTCGCCTCCGGCAAGGGCGGCGTCGGCAAGTCCTCGGTGACGGTCAACCTGGCGGCGGCGATGGCGGCCGACGGCCTGAAGGTCGGTGTCGTGGACGCCGACATCTACGGCCACAGCGTGCCGCGCATGCTGGGCGCCGACGGCCGCCCGACCCAGGTCGAGAACATGATCATGCCGCCTTCGGCCAACGGCGTGAAGGTCATCTCCATCGGCATGTTCACCCCGGGCAACGCCCCCGTCGTCTGGCGCGGCCCCATGCTGCACCGCGCGCTCCAGCAGTTCCTCGCGGACGTCTACTGGGGCGACCTGGACGTCCTGCTCCTGGACCTGCCGCCCGGCACCGGCGACATCGCGATCTCCGTCGCCCAGCTGGTCCCGAACGCCGAGATCCTGGTCGTCACGACCCCGCAGCAGGCGGCGGCCGAGGTGGCCGAGCGGGCGGGCTCCATCGCCGTGCAGACCCACCAGAAGATCGTCGGCGTGGTCGAGAACATGTCCGGCCTGCCCTGCCCGCACTGCGGCGAGATGGTCGACGTCTTCGGCACGGGCGGCGGCCAGCTCGTCGCCGACGGCCTCACCCGCACCACCGGCGCCAACGTCCCGGTCCTCGGCAACATCCCCATCGACGTCCGCCTCCGCGAAGGCGGCGACGAGGGCAAGCCGGTCGTCCTCACCGACCCGGACTCCCCGGCGGGCTCGGCCCTGCGCGCGATCGCGGGCAAGCTGGGCGGCCGGCAGCGCGGCCTGTCGGGCATGTCGCTGGGGATCACCCCGCGGAACAAGTTCTGAGAAACCTGAGGGGAAGCGCCCCGTAAGGGGCGCGGGGAACTGCGCGACCAGCCACACACCACCCGCAGCCGCCCACGCACACAAGGCCCTACGGCGAAGGGGCGCCCAAACCACCCGGCGCCCCTTCACTCATGCGTACGCGCCAACATCCTTCACCGCGGCGAACCCCAACCCGTACGCACTCATCCCCCGCCCGTACGCCCCCACATGCACGCCCGCCTGCGTGGACCCGGCCAGCACCCACCCGAACTCCGACTCCCGGTAGTGGAACGGCGTGGGCACCCCGTCCACCGGCAGCGACAGCGTCGACCACTCGGCCCCGGACAGATCGTCCGCCAGCGCCCACGCCGTCTCCGTCTGCTGCTCCAGCCAGTCGTCCCGCAGGGAATGGTCCATCTGCCCCGGCCAGGTGAAGGACAGCAGCCCCACACCCGCCAGCCAGGCAGCGGAGGACACCGACGTGGCCTCCAGCAGCCCCGTGCCGTCCGCACTGCGCCGCACCGGGTTCGCGGCGACGGTCACCACGACCGCGAACTTCTCCTTGACGTCCTGACCGGCCGCGTGCTCGTTGCGCACCGACGGCTCGTCACCGTGTCCGATCGACCCGTGCTCGACGGCTCCGTCGGCCGCCGTGCCGACCTGCATCAGCCAGCGCGGCCCCGTGAACGCCTCGTCGAGGCCGTACCAAGGGAAGGGCGCGCGCAGGTAGTCGTCGACCGTACGCCCGGGCGCGGCGTGGACCCGTGGTCCGTCCTCCGCGGCCGGCGCCTGCGCGACCGCCCGACTCGTCGTCTCCATGATCCCGGACGCCTCCTCGCTCTCGTCGGACCGGGCGGCCCGCCCCCCTACGGGCGTACTCGTCCGATCCGCACAACAACTCGGCAGCATAGCCACCCCGTCGGCACACGGCCGGAAACCGCCCGGCGCGTGGGGCGCGCGGACGTCCGGATCGGGCCGTACGCAGCCCGGGTGGCGTATGAAACGCATCACGTACGCGGGGGCGTACGCCGGGCTCGCCGCCGGCAGGCGTCAGGCGTCAGGTGGCGTCCGCGTCGTACGGCGGCCGCTCGTCCGTGCTCGCCGGCTGCTTGGTCATCTCGACCTTGCCGCCGGACGCACCGGAGGCGGAGGACGACGAGCCGGCACCGGAGTCACGGCCGTGGACCGCGTCCGTGACCTCGGCCATCTCCTTCTTCAGGTCGAAGCCGTTGCGGATCTCCTTGAGCCCCAGGTCGTCGTTGTCCAGCTGCTTGCGGATGAACGTCTTGGGGTTGAGGTCCTCGAACTCGAAGTCCTTGAACTCCGGGCCGAGCTCCTGCCGGATGTCCTGCTTGGCGCTCTCCGAGAAGTCACGGATCTTCCGGATGGTGCGCGTGACGTCCTGGATGACCTTGGGGAGCTTTTCCGGACCGAAGACGAGCACGGCGAGGATGATGAGCGTGACCAGCTCGAGCGGTCCTATGTCATTGAACACTGCAAGCTCCTCGCGATGCCTTCGGGCCGGGTCCACGGTACCCGGCCATCCCGTACGACCGGTACTGCGCCGAACCTGTACGTTTCACTCGCCGTCCGAGGAGCCGAGCACGAGCGAGACCGTACGCTCCTCGCCGTCGCGCTCCAGGGTGAGTTCGAGGCGGTCGCCGGGGCGGTGGGCGCGGGTCTTGACGATGAGTTCCTCACCGGAGTGGACGGGCCGGCCGTCGACCTTCGTGATGACGTCGCCGGGCTTGATCCCGGCCTTGTCGCCGGGGCCGCCGGTGGAGACCGGGGGGCCGCCGTCGCTGCCCTTGGTGCCGACGCGGGCGCCGTCGCCGGTGTACTGCATGTCGAGGGTGATGCCGATGACCGGGTGCGTGGCCTTGCCGGTGTTGATCAGCTCCTCGGCGACGCGCTTGCCCTGGTTGATGGGGATGGCGAAGCCGAGGCCTATCGAACCGGCCTGGCCGCCGTCGGTGTCGGCGCCGCTGTCGGCGGAGCGGATGGCGGAGTTGATGCCGATCACGCGGGCCTTGGCGTCGAGCAGCGGGCCGCCGGAGTTGCCGGGGTTGATCGGGGCGTCGGTCTGCAGGGCGTCGACGTACGACACGTCGCTGCCGTCGCCCTCCTCGCCGCCGGCGGTGATGGGCCGCTCCTTGGCGCTGATGATGCCGGAGGTGACGGTACCGGCGAGGTCGAAGGGGGCGCCGATGGCGACGACGGGGTCGCCGACCTGGACGTTGTCGGAGTTTCCGAGGGGCAGCGGGGCGAGCCCGCGGACGCCCTTCACCTTCACGACGGCGAGGTCGTAGCCGCTGTCCCGGCCGACGACGGTCGCCTCGGCGGTGTCACCGCTGTGGAAGGTCACGGTGATCTCGCCGTCGTCCCCGGCGGGCCCCACGACGTGATCGTTGGTCAGGATGTGCCCGCGGGTGTCGAGCACGAAGCCGGTGCCGGTGCCGGCCTCTCCACCGCCGCTGACGTGGAGGGTGACGACACTGGGCAACGCCTGCGCGGCGATCCCGGCGACGCTTCCGGGCTCGCGCCCGGTGTCCTCCTTGCCGGCCTGCGGCAGCTCCACGGCTCCCACGCCGCCGTTGCGTTCGAGGTAGGCCCCGACGAGCCCCCCGGCCAGCCCGCACACCACGGCGAACACCAGCAGCGCCCCGACCACGATCCGCGCCCGCCGCTTACGCCGCCGCGCCTCGCTCTCGACCGCCTCCCCGCTCAGCTGGAACGGAGCGGGGGCGGCAGCAGCGGCCCAGGGGTCGTAGCGCCGCCAGGGGTCAGGGGCAGCGGAAGCCGGGGCCTGCGGAACGCCGGAAGCAGCGTGCGCGGCGGCTCCGGGGACGGTGGCGTGGGGGTCCGAGACCTGCGCGGGGATACCGGGCACCGGGGCGTGGCCGGCCGTGGGAGGGGCGGAGACGCCAGCTGCCGGGGCGTGACTGCCCGAGGCTGGGGCGGAGACGCCGGGTGCTGGGGCGGGCGTCTCCTGGGCGGGCACCGGCACTACGGGAGCGGGTGCGGGCGCGCTGCTCGGAGCGGGGGCCTGCTCGTGCGGACCTCGGTGGGTCGTCACGGGGGGTGGTACGGCCATGCCGTGGGCCGGTGTCGTCGCCGGATGCTGCACGGGCGGCGCGGGAGCCCAGGGTCCGGGTTCGCCGTACGGCGGTGTGCTGTAGGGGTCGGGGTCGTGCAACGGCTTGGGCTGCTCCGCTGCCGGGGCGGCGGGCGCGCTGAGTGAGGGCGCCGCTGTTTCCTCCACCGACACCCCGTGCTGCTCCTCCTCCGCGGCCACCGAAGCCGAAGCCGCAGCCGCAGCCGGGGGCACTGTCTCCTGCTCGGCGGTCTCCCCGTCGGCGGGAGCCTCCGGCGTGGGCGGGATCGGGGCCCTCGGGCGGTCCAGTTCGTAGTCGCCCTCGTGCGGTGCGGGCGGCTGCGGTCGGGCCAGTTCGAAGTCGCCGTCGGTGGACCGGGGCTCGTTGTGGGCCGGCTCCGGTGTGCTCTCTCGCTCCCCCGACGGGCCCGGCTTCCCCTCGTTCATGCTCTCCCCGCACCTGGTCGCGGCCGGACGCATCGGCGCCTGCCGCGGATCATCGACTCCGTGGCCGCGCCCCGGCTGGGCCCGGGCGCGCCTCCTGGATTCAATCAGGTTCGCGCGCCCGTGCGCAGGGGCCGGTCAGCGGACGGTACGGGAGGACGCCGTGGGGGCGGCCGTCGGGAGCAGGTCGGGGGTGTTGATCCCGGACGCCGTGGTCCACGCGGTGAGCACCGGCGGAGGGGTCGCGCTGAGCGGTCGTATCAGCGGGGACAACGGCGCCGCGTCGCCCACCAGCGGTATGCCGTCACCCTGCGGCACACCGGGCAGCAGCGGTGCCGAGACCACGACGGGGGCGGCCGGGGTCTCACCGAGCGCGCTCTGGGCGCCCTGCATCTGACCGAGCAGCGGACCGGAGCCCCGGCGCCGCTGCGTCTCGGTCGCGGGGGCCGCGCCGGTGCCCTGCGTGCGCATCGGGGTCACATTGCTGCCCTTGCCCGTGCCGCGCGCCTCCGCGTCGGTCGGCGTGATCGTGCTGACCCCGCCGAGCGCGATCGCGGCCAGCGACACCGCTCCGGCCGCGACGAACGCGAACCGCAGGCCGCGCGAGGCCGCCCGCTCGTGCTCGGGCCGGCTCACATCGTGGAGGCGGAAGCCGCGGTC
>NZ_JAOCQE010000136.1 GCF_025290915.1 Streptomyces sp. 15-116A
CGACCGCCGGCCGGCCCTCCGCAAGGGCGCCGCCCCTGCGCCGAAGGCGCTACGGCGGCGTGGCCGGAAGCGGCACCGCATCCTCACCGGCCGCCCTGTCCCCCGGCCGCCCCGACAGCTCCTCCGCCCCCGACAGCCCCCGCACCGGCAGTCTCACCGTCACCGCCAGCCCCTCGCCCGGTGCCGTGCGCACGCTCACCTCGCCGCCGTGGGACTGGACCACCCCCTGGACGATCGCCATGCCCAGGCCGCTGCCCGCGCCGCCGCCCGCGCGGAAGAAGCGGTCGAAGACGCGGGACGCGTCCTCGGCCGAGAGCCCCGGCCCGTCGTCCTCCACCCACAGCCGTACGGTGTCCTCCGCGCGGGTCACCCCGAGCCGTACCGGCACCTGCGCGGGCGTGTGGATGCGGACGTTGGCCAGGAGATTGCCCAGCACCTGCCGCAGCCCCGACTCGTCGGCCCGCACCAGCACCGCACCGGACGCCTCGACGCTCACCGGCCGCTCCGGCTGCTGCACGCGCAGGTCCTCCGCCGCGTCCCGCACCAGCCGGCTCACGTCCACGTTCCGCAGCCGCAGTTCGGGCCGCTGGTCCAGCCGCGCCAGCACCAGCAGTTCGTCGACGAGCCGCCCCATCCGGTCGGACTCGGTCATCATCCGGTCCCAGGCCCGCTTGCGTTCCTCCGGTTCGCGCAGCATCCCCCGCTCGTACAGCTGGAGGTAGCCGCGGATCGCGGCGAGCGGCGTGCGCAGCTCGTGCGACGCGTCGGCGACGAAGCGGCGCAGCTGGGCCGCGCTGCGCTCGCGCGTCCGGTACGCCGACTCGACCTGGTGCAGCATGGAGTTGAGGGCGAGCCGCAGCTGCTCCACCTCCAGGATCGGGTCCCGGCTGGAGGGCACCCGGCGGGTCAGATCCCCCTCGGCGATCGCCGACGAGGTCTCCACCATGTCCTCCAGCGGCCGCATCCGGCGCCGTACGCTCCACATCGTCACGCACGCCAGCAGCAGCAACAGCAGTGTGCCGATGGCCAGATCGAACTTGACCGCCTTGGTGACGCCCCGGTGCAGGGACTCGGTCGAGGTGCCCATCAGGATGTACGTGCCGTCCGCGAGCCGGGTCGCGGTCGCCCGGTAGGAGGCGCCGCCCACGGTGACGTCGTGCGGCTCGGGATCGGCGATCAGCGGGCGCGGATCGCCTACGGTGTCCGCGAAGGCGCGCTGCGCCGGCGTCGGCTCGAAGCCGAGCACGCGGACGGGCTCGCCGCGCGCGTCCACGGCCGCGAACAGCGAGTCGGGGCTGCCCTCCCGGTCCCGCTCGGGCTCGATCCGCTCCCGGAAGAAGCTCAGCACGCTCAGCGAGTCGATCTGCCGCAGCGTCAGCTGGGAGCCGCCCAGCGAGTCACGGGTCTGGGTGAGCTCGGTGTCGATCTGGTCCAGCAGGTAGTAGCGCATGCCCCACACACTCACCGCGGTGGCCGCCACGATGCCGAGCGCCAGCAGCACCACGTTCGCCAGCGTCAGCCGTCCCCGCAGCGAGTGGATCCCCCGCCCGCAGCGCGGCCTCGGCATCCTGAGCCGCGGCCTCATGCCAGCCCGTATCCGACCCCGCGCCGGGTGGTGATCACCGGCGGGCCGAGCGCGTGCAGCTTGCGCCGCAGATAGCTGATGTAGGTCTCCACGACGGTCGACTCCGGCGGTGTGTGCTCGTACTGCCAGACGTGCCGCAGCAGTTGCTCCTTCGGCACGATCCGGCCGCCGTTGCGCACCAGGAAGCGCAGCAGCGCGTACTCGGTGGGGGTCAGCTCCACCGTCTGTCCCGCGCGGCGCACCGAGTACGTCGTCTCGTCGAGTTCCAGGTCGCCGTAGCGCAGCGGCGCCCGCTGCGGCAGGACGTCGGCCGGCCGGGTGCGGCGCAGCACCGCCGTGATGCGGGCGACGACCTCGTCGATGTTGAACGGCTTGGTGATGTAGTCGTCGCCGAAGCCGAGCGCGCCCACGATCTCCGCCGGGGCGTCACGCGCGGTGAGGAACACCAGCGCCGTCTCCGGCCGCCGCGCGCGCAGTTCACGCCCGAGCGCGCGCCCGTCGCCGTCCGGGAGCATCACGTCGAGCAGGGCCACGTCGGGCGCGGTGTGCTCGGTGAGCGCGAGCGCCTCGCGGACGGTGCCCGCCGTCATGACCTCGAACCGGTGGTAGCGCAGGGCGATGGCGAGGACGTCCGCGATGCTCTCCTCGTCCTCCACGACCAGCACGGTGCCTGGAGCCGTCGTCATTCCCCCAGTATCGGCACGATCACTGACACCCGTACCGCTTCAGCCCTTTGGAGTTCCTTGAGAGTCCGCGGCGAGTCGTGTCCCCGCACGGGTGCCGCCACGGATTCTCTTGCCCAGGACCCGGGGGACCGACCGAGCAACCGAAGGAGCTCAAACGTGGCGGTATTGGCACGCTGGTGCTATCGGCATCGGCTGGTGGTCCTGTTGCTGTGGGTGGGGGCGCTGTTCGGACTCGCGGCGACGGCGAGCAGCGCGGGCACCAACTACGCGAACGTCTTCTCGCTGCCGGACACCGACTCCAAGAAGGCGTACGACCTGATGGAGAAGGCGTTCCCGGAGCGCGCGGGGGACACCGACACCGTGGTGTGGAAGGTCGACGAGGGGTCCGTGCGCGACGACGCCGTACGCGGCCGGATCGCGCCCGCGCTGGCGGAGATCGGCCGCATGGAGGGCGTCGGCGAGGTCACCGACCCCTACAGGCCGCAGGGCGCGGCGCAGATCAGCCGGGACGGGCGGATCGCCTACGCGCAGGTGACGTTCGCCGAGCAGGCGGACGCGGTACCGAAGGAACTGGTGCAGGACGTCGTCGACACGGCCAAGGACGCGGCCGGCGACGGACTTCAGGTGGAGCTGGGCGGCCAGGCCATCACCCGCGTCCAGGAACCGCCCACGGGCACGGCCGAGTTGGTCGGCATCCTCGCGGCGGCCGTGGTGCTGTTCGTGGCGTTCGGGTCACTGTTCGCGATGCTGCTGCCGATCGTGGTCGCGGTCTTCGGCGTCGGCATCGGCATGTTCGGCACCCAGCTGATCAGCCATGTCACCGACGTACCCGAACTCGCCTCCCTGCTGGCCACCTTGATCGGTCTGGGCGTCGGCATCGACTACGCCCTGTTCATCGTCACCCGGCACCGGCGCGGCATCCTGCGCGGCGCCGACCCGGAGGAGGCGGCGGTCACCGCCCTCAACACCTCGGGCAGGGCGGTGCTGTTCGCGGGCGGCACGGTGTGCATCGCGCTCGCCGGAATGCTGGTGACGAACCTGCGCTTCCTGGACGGTGTGGTGATCGGCACCTCGCTCACCGTCGTGCTCAGCGTGCTGGCGGCGGTGACCCTGCTGCCCGCGCTCCTCGGCCTCCTCGGCCACCGGGTGCTCAGCCGCCGCCAGCGCCGCGCACTCGCCGCCAAGGGGCCCGAGACGGAGCAGCCGAGTGGTCTCGCCGCCCGCTGGTCGGCCGGTGTCGAGCGGCGCCCGCGGTCCGTCGCCGTCCTGGCCGTCGTCCTGATGGCCGCCCTGGCCGTGCCGCTGCTGTCGCTGCGCCTCGGCACCGTCGACCAGGGCAACGACGACGCGTCCACGACCACCAGGAAGGCGTACGACCTGCTCGCCGAGGGCTTCGGCCCCGGCTTCAACGGCCCGCTCCAGGTGGTCGTCGACGGCGATGCGTCCCCGGCCCTGGTGACGGCCGTGGAGCGCACGGAGGGCGTCGCCCAGGTCGCCGCCGCGCCACCGGCGAACGGCGTCACGGTCATCCAGGTCGTGCCCACCACGGCCCCGACCGACGAACGCACGGACCGGCTCATCGACACCCTGCGCGAGGACGTGATCCCGGACGCGGGCGTCGAGGCCCATGTCGGCGGAGTGACCGCGGTGTCGAAGGACTTCGCCTCCGTCACCGGCGACCGTCTGCCCCTGTTCATCGCCACGATCATCGGCCTGGGCTTCCTGCTCCTGCTGATCGCGTTCCGCTCGCTGGTGGTGCCGCTGACGGCGGCGCTGATGAACCTGCTCGCGGCGGCGGCCTCCTTCGGCGTCCTGGTGGCGATCTTCCAGTGGGGCTGGGGCTTGGACCTGCTTGGCCTCGGCACCGAGGGCCCGATCGCGGCCTTCCTGCCGATCATCATGCTGTCGCTGCTGTTCGGCCTGTCCATGGACTACCAGGTGTTCCTGGTGAGCCGGATGCACGAGGAGTGGGTGCACACCCGGGACAACGCCCGCGCGGTCCGCGTCGGCCTCGCCGAGACGAGCCGGGTCATCAACTCCGCGGCGCTGATCATGGTCTGCGTGTTCCTCGCCTTCGTGCTCAGCGGCGACTACGGGGCCGCCATGGCGGGCGTGGGCCTGGCCGCCGCGGTGGCGCTGGACGCGTTCATCCTGCGTACGGCACTCGTCCCGGCCGTGATGCATCTGCTGGGCACGTCCAACTGGTGGCTGCCGCGGTGGCTGGACAGGCGGCTGCCGCATCTGGCGGTCGAGCCGAAGGAGGAGCCGGCGAAGGCGGTCGCGGAGCCGGAGCCCGCCGGTGCGTCCTCCGTCGTGCACGGTTTCGTCCGCAGCGCCGACGGCGATCCGGTGGACGGCGCCGCCGTCACCCTGCTGACGCCGGGCGGACGCCAGCTGGACCGGGTGTTCTCCCTGGCCGACGGCTCCTACATCCTGTCCGTGCCGGGCCCGGGCACCTACCTGATCGCGGTCACCGCCACCCCGTTCGCCTCCCGCGCGGCGCACGTCACGGTGAGCGACGGCCCCCTGGTGTACGACGTGGAGCTCGCCGTGGGCGACATGGACCCCGTCAACTGAGCTGACCGGGGGCGCCCGTCGACGTCACGACCTGTCGGCGGGCGCCCTCTTCTTCGCGGGGTCGGGCAGCGCCCTGGTCATCCCCGGCAGGAACTCCGTGAACAGTTCGTGCACGTCCCGCACGAGGGGCCGCAGCACCCGGAACCGGGCCAGCGCGACACCGCGCGCGGTGAGCCGGGCGCCCCGCTCGGCGAGCCGGTAGCTGCGCTCCCGCCCCTCGGTGCGGTCGAAGATCCAGTACAGGACGAGCCCCATCTGGGACAGCCACATCAACTCCGGGAGGATGTCCCGCAGTTCCTCGGGCACCTTCGTCTTCGTCCCGGCGAGAACCGCCCGGTGCACGCTGATCGCCTCCGTGCGCGCGTGCTCCGACTCCGGGGAGAACGGGCTGAGCGGGCTGTCCGGATCGGCGGCGTTCTTGAAGAACTGCACCGCGAACTCGTGGTACGGCGTGGCGATGTCCAGCCACGCCTTCAGCACGCCCGCGAGCCGCGCCTCCAGATCGGTCTCCCGTGCCAGGACCTCCCGGACCGCCACCTGGTGCTCGGCGGCGATCCGGTCGTAGAAGCCCTGGATCAGGTGTTCCTTGCCGTCGAAGTAGTAGTACGCGTTGCCGACGGAGACCCCGGCCTCCTTGGCGATGGCCCGCATCGTCGTCTTGTCGTACCCGCGCTCCTGGAACAGCCGCATGGCCGTCTCCAGGATCAGGGCACGGGTCTGCTCGGACTTGCTGAGTGCGCCACCGTCGCCGGGGCCGTCGTTCTTCGCGGGCACGGACAGAGAGCCTAGCCCGGTGTCCTCGGCGTCGCGCAGCTGCCGTCCGCGCAGTCCGCGCGGGCGTAGGACCACCCGGAGCGGCCGTCGTAGACCCAGCCGTCCTGGCGGCGGTACGCCTGCCCGCCCCACTGCGCCCCGCGCCACTTGGCGGCGGCGAGCACGGCCCCCTTGGCGAGCCGGGCCCCCGACGGGGTGCTCAGCCGGTGCGCGAGCGGGCGGTGCTCGCGCAGCGCCCACAGGACGACGATCCAGGCGGCGGCGCCCCGGTAGACCTGCCCGGCGTCCCCGACGACGGTGATCTCCTCCAGCGTGACCCGGTGGCCCAGCCCGGGGAAACGCTCCCGCGCCGCCTCGGAGCCCGCCGGGACGAACTGAAGCGGCACCAGCTGCCGCTGCCGCCCCAGCCAGTCCCGTACGAAGCGGCACAGCGCGCACTCGGCGTCGTACAGCACGGTGAGCCGGCGGACCGGGACGCGCGCGGCGCCCCGGTCCCGTGCGGTGGCCGTCATGGCGCTCACGCCCCGGCCGACGGGGCCACCCAGTCCTGCGCGGGCACGGGCGGCATCTGCTCCCGCTCCATCACCCCGCGCCGCCGGATCCGGTTGAGCACGTACACGTTGCCCAGGTGCATCACGCCGAGCACCAGCAGCACCACCCCGAGCTTGGCCGACAGGGCCTCGAAGATGCCGCGGGTGTCCTCGATCGACCCGCTGTCGCTCAGATACAGCGCCACGAAGCCGAGGTTGACCAGATAGAAGCCCACCACCAGCAGGTGGTTGACGGCGTCCGCGAGCTTCTCGTTGCCCTTCAGCACATCGGCGAGGAACACCCGCCCGTTGCGGCTGAGCGTGCGCGCCACCCACACAGTCAGCGCGATGCTGACCACCAGATAGATGACATAGGCGATGACCGTACGGTCCATGATGTCCCCCACCCTCTCTTGAACGCGTTCAAAACGCTGACGGGGAACACTCTAGACCGGCCTTTTGAACATGTTCAACTGGACTGTGCCCGAAGGGCGGGTGGGGTACGTCACGGCCCTGACTTCTGTTCCGCCCCGCCCGTCCTGCAATATGACTGGCAGCTTTCCCGCCGCCTTCCAGGAGTGACACCACCGTGAGTGAGCAGCCGCAGCAGCCGTCCCAGCCGCCCGGTTACGGCTACCCGAACCCCGGCGCGGCCGGCCAGCCCGGCCCCTACGGCTATCCGCAGTCCGGATACCAGCAGCCTCCCGGCGGCTATCCGCAGTCCGGATACCAGCAACCTCCCGGCGGCTACCCGCCCCCCGGCTTCCCTCCCGGCGACCCCAACGCGCCGTACGGCTACGACCCCTACGGGCGCCCGTACTCCGACAAGTCGAAGATCGTCGCCGGCATCCTCCAGCTCTTCCTGGGCACCTTCGGCGTCGGCCGCTTCTACGTCGGCTCCGTCGGCGTGGGTCTCGCCCAGCTGTTCACCTGCGGCGGCCTGGGCTTCTGGGCGCTGATCGACGGCATCATCTACCTGGTGAGCAACGACCGCACGGACGACCAGGGCCGGATCCTGCGTGGCTGACGCCGTCCGTCCGGCCCCGTCAGACGGGCGTCCGCGGTGGCAACCCGCGGTCGCCCCCCTGGTGGTGCTCGCGGCCGGTGCCGCGGGCGCCGCCTATCTGTGGGGCACCGACCCGCACGAGCCCGGCCACCTCCTGCCCCAGTGCCCCTTCCGGGTGGTCACCGGCCTGCTGTGCCCGGCCTGCGGCGGCACGCGCATGGTGTACGACCTGATGCACGGTCATTTCGCCGCGGCCTGGCTGGACAACCGGGCTCTGCTGCTGGCCGCGCCGTTCGCGCTGGCTCTGTGGGGCCGCTGGACGGTGGAGGGCCTCAGAGGCCGCACCTGGGCTCCCCGCATCGCTCCATGGGCCCAGGCGCTGATCCTGCTGACCGCGGTGGCCTGGACCGTGCTCCGCAACATCGTCTGAGTCCGCCGGGAACCCCGCCCCGTTGATCACGGAACGGGAACAGTCGTTCCACCCCCCTCCCCGCCCGCCCGGCCGGACTCTTACGCTCCTCCTGCGCAGGGGGGAACAGCCGGCGAACCGCAGCTGTCGCGCGCATCCGCACACCTTCACACGGTGGTCCCTCCTGGGCCGCCCGGGCAATCCGCCCGGCTCGTCACGTCCTTTTCCCAGGAGCACCACCATGACTGTCCCCGCCCCCGACGCCCCCTTCGGCTACGACCCCCAGGGCCGCCCGTACTCCGACAAGTCGAAGATCGTCGCCGGCATCCTCCAGCTCTTCCTGGGGACGCTGGGCATCGGCCGCTTCTACGTCGGCTCCGTCGGCGTCGGCGTCGCCCAGCTGCTCACCTGCGGTGGCGTCGGCATCTGGGCGCTGATCGACGGCATCATGTTCCTGGTCAGCAACGACCGCACCGACAAGCAGGGCCGCGTGCTGCGCGGCTGACGTCCTGCCGCATACGACACCGAGGCCCCGAACCACGCAGGTTCGGGGCCTCGGTGCTGTCCGTGCCTGAGACGACCTCAGTAGCGGCGCGTGATCAGCGCCCTCTTCACCTCGGCGATCGCCTTCGTGACCTCGATACCGCGCGGGCAGGCGTCCGTGCAGTTGAAGGTCGTGCGGCAGCGCCACACGCCGTCGCGGTCGTTGAGGATCTCCAGGCGCTGCTCGCCCGCCTCGTCACGCGAGTCGAAGATGAAACGGTGCGCGTTGACGATGGCGGCCGGACCGAAGTACTGGCCGTCGTTCCAGAAGACCGGGCACGAGGTCGTACAGGCCGCGCACAGGATGCACTTCGTGGTGTCGTCGAAGCGCTCGCGGTCCTCCGCGGACTGCAGCCGCTCACGCGTCGGCTCGTTGGTGTCCTTCGTGATCAGGAAGGGCATCACGTCCCGGTACGCCTGGAAGAACGGCTCCATGTCCACGACCAGGTCCTTCAGGACCGTCAGGCCCTTGATGGGCTCGACCGTGATCGGCTTCTCCGGGTTGATGTCCTTGATCAGCGTCTTGCACGCCAGACGGTTCTTGCCGTTGATCCGCATGGCATCGGAGCCGCAGATGCCGTGGGCGCAGGAGCGGCGGAACGTCAGCGTGCCGTCCAGGTCCCACTTGATCTTGTGCAGACCGTCGAGGACACGTTCCTTCGGGTCGATCTCCAGCTGGAAGTCTTCCCAGGTCGCCTCCGCCGAGATCTCCGGGTTGAACCGGCGGATCCGGAAGGTGACGGTGATGTAGGGGGAGTCGGCGAAGCCCGGCTCGGGCTTGCCGGCCGCGTCCGCCTTGTCCAGAACAGGGGTAGCCATCAGTACTTACGCTCCATCGGCTGGTAGCGGGTCTGGACGACCGGCTTGTAGTCCAGACGGACGGTCTCGGTGCCGTCGGCGCCGACCTCGCGGTACGCCATGGTGTGGCGCATGAAGTTGACGTCGTCGCGGTTCGGGTAGTCCTCGCGGTAGTGACCGCCGCGGGACTCCTTGCGGGCGAGGGCGGACACCGCCATGACCTCGGCGAGGTCCAGCAGGTTGCCGAGCTCGATCGCTTCCAGCAGGTCCGTGTTGAACCGCTTGCCCTTGTCCTGGATGGCGACGTTCTTGTAGCGCTCGCGCAGCTCGGCGATCTTCTCGACCGCCGTCTTGATCGTCTGCTCGGTGCGGAACACCATCACGTTGGCGTCCATCGTCTCCTGCAGTTCCCTGCGGAGCTCGGCCACCCGCTCGTTGCCGGTGGAGGACCGCAGCCGCTCGATCTGCTCGACGACGAAGGACTCCGGGTTCTCCGGCAGCTCCACGTAGTCGGCGGTCTGCGAGTACTCGGCCGCAGCGATACCGGCCCGCTTGCCGAACACGTTGATGTCCAGCAGCGAGTTGGTGCCCAGGCGGTTGGCGCCGTGCACGGAGACGCAGGCGACCTCACCGGCGGCGTACAGGCCCGGCACGACGGTGGTGTTGTCCGCCAGGACCTCACCCTCGACGTTCGTCGGGATGCCGCCCATCGCGTAGTGCGCGGTCGGCTGGATCGGGATGGGGTCCGTGTACGGCTCGATACCGAGGTACGTCCGCGCGAACTCGGTGATGTCGGGCAGCTTGGCGTCCAGCTGCTCCGGCGGCAGGTGCGTCAGGTCCAGGTACACGTGGTCGCCCTCGGGACCGCAGCCGCGGCCCTCGCGGATCTCCGTGTAGATGGAGCGGGACACGACGTCACGCGACGCCAGGTCCTTCATGACCGGCGCGTACTTCTCCATGAAGCGCTCGCCGTCCTTGTTGCGCAGGATGCCGCCCTCACCGCGGGCGCCCTCCGTCAGCAGGATGCCCATGCGCCAGATGCCGGTCGGGTGGAACTGGAAGAACTCCATGTCCTCCAGCGGGATGCCCCGCCGGTACACGGCCGCCTGACCGTCGCCGGTCAGCGTGTGCGCGTTCGACGTCACCTTGAAGAACTTGCCGCAGCCGCCGGACGCGTAGATCACGGCCTTCGCCTGGAAGACGTGGATCTCACCGGTGGCCAGCTCGTACGCCACCACGCCGGACGACTTCTTGACGCCGTCGACCTCGGTGATCAGCTGGTCCAGGACGTAGAACTCGTTGAAGAACTCCACGCCCTCCTTCACGCAGTTCTGGTACAGCGTCTGGAGGATCATGTGGCCGGTGCGGTCGGCCGCGTAGCAGGAGCGGCGGACCGGGGCCTCGCCGTGGTTGCGGCTGTGACCGCCGAAGCGGCGCTGGTCGATGGTGCCGTTCGGGGTGCGGTTGAACGGCAGGCCCATCTTCTCCAGGTCGAGGACGGAGTCGATGGCCTCCTTCGCCAGGATCTCGGCGGCGTCCTGGTCGACCAGGTAGTCACCGCCCTTGACCGTGTCGAAGGTGTGCCACTCCCAGTTGTCCTCCTCCACGTTGGCGAGCGCGGCGGCCATACCGCCCTGCGCGGCGCCCGTGTGGGAGCGGGTGGGGTAGAGCTTGGTCAGGACAGCGGTGCGGCTGCGCTTCGTCGCCTCGATGGCGGCACGCATACCGGCGCCACCGGCGCCGACGATGACGGTGTCGTACTTGTGGATCTTCATGATTCTCGCAGCCCCGTGCCTAGCGGATGTTCGGGTCGAAGGTGAAGATCACCAGCGTGCCCAGCAGGATGGTGAACACCGTGGCGGTGTAGAGCAGGCCCTTGAGCCACAGGCGGGTGTTCGGCCGCTCGGCGTAGTCGTTGATGACCGTGCGCAGGCCGTTGGCGCCGTGCAGCATCGCCAGCCACAGCATCAGCAGGTCCCAGACCTGCCAGAACGGCGAGGCCCAGCGGCCGGCCACGAAGGCGAAGCCGATCTTGGACACGCCGCCGTCCAGCACCAGCTGGATGAGCAGGTGGCCGATGACCAGGACGACCAGCACGACACCGGACAGGCGCATGAACAGCCACGCGGCCAGCTCGAAGTTGCCGCGGGTGGTCTTCGGGGTCTTCTTGGTGCGCTTGCGCGGGGGCTCGATGACCGGCGCCGGGTTGTCGACGGAGTAGAGGGACGCGCCCTCGACGGGGCCGATTCCCGAGGCGGAGGTTTCAGTCGTGGACATTGGCGTCAGCTCCCGAACAGTTCACGAGCGGCGTGGCCGAGGACGGGGTAGATCGCCCCGAGCATCAGCACGACCCACACGGCGACGACGGTCCAGAGCATCTGCTTCTGGTACCGGGCGCCCTTGATCCAGAAGTCGACGGCGATGACACGCAGGCCGTTGAGCGCGTGGAAGAGGATGGCGGCGACGAGGCCGTACTCCAGCAGCGCGACGATCGGCGTCTTGTACGTGGCCACGACCTTGTCGTAGGCCTCCGGGGACACCCGCACGAGGGCGGTGTCCAGCACGTGAACGAACAGGAAGAAGAAAATGAGGACGCCGGTGACTCGGTGAGCCACCCAGGACCACATTCCTTCCCGGCCGCGGTACAGCGTTCCAGCCGGCACGGAAGTTTCCTCCGGGAGCGGGGATTGGGGCCGCGCCGGCTTTGTCGTGTCGGTCGGGCCCGGCCGGGTACGGTCCACCGGCCCCCAGCATCGTAGCGATGCGCTGCCGCTGGGCTCAGCGGGGGTGGCGGGGTGTGATCAAAGTGGCACGCGTCTGGGCTAGGGAGGCGGCTACGGGGGTGGGGTTTGCGGTGGTTTGCCGGGTGCGGGGGCGTCAGTGGCTGGTCGCGCAGTTCCCCGCGCCCCTGAGGGTGCTGCCCAGGCGGCTTCTTGCAAGGCGCCGGAGCTGCTCCGCCGCCACCTGGCGTTCGTCGTCCGGATCGTTCGCCAATCGTGACCGGATGTCGGCGAGGACGCGGTCCAGGTGTTCTTCCGGTGGGGTCTCGTCCAGGTAGATCACGAACGCGTGTCCGAAGCGGGCCTCGTAGGCCGCCTGGGCCGCGTCGAGGGCCGTGTGGGCGGCCGAGTAGGTGTCCTCGGGGAGGGCGGGCAGGGACTCGGCGGCCAGGGCCTCCGCCAGATCCGTCGCGCTCAGGTCGTACGCCGCCTCGTCGGAGGCCGCCAGCAGGGCGTCCACGTCCGGGTACGGGCGGTGGCCGGCGACACGCTCGGCCCAGGTGTGGCTGTGCAGGCAGGTCAGGAGGGTGCGTTGGGCCGCGTCGGGCGGGGCCGCGTTGAAAAGGATCAGCGGGGGTGTGTCGCGGGACTGTCCGGGTATGGCGACACGGCCGGGGAGGTCTGGGAGACGGTGCGCAGGCAGCGTGGGTCCTCGTGGGTGTCGCGTGTCGGTCCGGTGGATGGTGTGAGAGTTGTGACATCACGTTATCGAGTGAGTCCACGACGTGTCCGATCAATACCCGGAATTCACCCGGACGGGAGAGTTTCGGAACGGCTCGGCGACGCCCTTCACCCGGATGGGCCGTAGGTTGGCGGTGTGAGTCAGCACAGGCAGCAACGGCAGCACAGGCGTCGGGCATCCGTGCAGAGGATCAAGCAGCGGCGGGTGGCGGTCGTGGCCCTCACCGCGGGTGCGCTGGTCGCCGGGACGGGCGTCGGACTCGGGCTCTGGGCCTCCTCGGACGGCGACGGCGGGGGCGCGGCGGCGACCTCCGCCGAGGAACGCGGCGACGGATCCGGCCGGGCCGCCGGGACGACACCGGGGGAGAGCCCCAGTCCCAGCCCCAGCCGCTCGTACCCCCTGTCGCAGGCGCCGCGCACCATACCCGCGGTGCGTGAGCACACCGCCGAGCGCGGACCGGGCTGGAAGCCCGGGCGCGGACACCGGGTCGTCGTGAACGACGGGGCACTCGCCGACGAGGGGCGCCTGATAGCCGGCGAACTGGGGCTGACGTACGCGGGGGAGAAGGACGACGAGAAGGCGGGGGACCTGCGGCTGGAGCTGAACCGGGATTCCGGGGCGAATCCCGAGTCGTACACCATGACCGTGCGGGGCGGACGGGTCACCGTCAGCGGCCCCGGCGAGGCGGGCGTGTTCTACGGCACCCGCACCCTCAAGCAGGAGATCAAGGGCGCCGGCGCCGCACCCGAGGGCGTGGTGCGCGACGAGCCCGCCAAGCAGCGGCGCGGACTGTCGCTGGACATCGCGCGCAAGCACTACGACGCCGGCTGGATCGAGGACCGGATCCGCGAGCTCGGCGACCTGAAGTTCAACGAGCTGGGCCTGCACTTCTCCGACGACCAGGGCTTCCGCATCGAGTCCGACTCGCACCCCGAGATCGTGTCGCAGGACCATCTGACCAAGGCGCAGGTGAAGCGGATCGTCGACCTCGCGCGGAGCCGGCACATCACCGTCGTCCCCGAGATCGACTCGCCCGGGCACCTGGGCGCCGTCATCGCCGCGCACCCCGACCTCCAGCTGCGCAACGTGAACGGCGGGGCCGTGCGCGGCGCCATCGACATCTCCAAGCCGGAGTCCGCCGAGATCGTCGACGAGCTGATCGACGAGTACGCCGGCCTCTTCCCCGGCAGCCAGTGGCACCTCGGCGGCGACGAGTACCAGGCACTGGTGGTGTCCGACCCCGAGGCGTCGTTCCCGAACCTGGCTGCCGCCGCGCGGGAGCGCTACGGCTCGGGCGCGACCGTCGAGGACCTCACCACCGGCTGGCTCAACGACCGTGCCGCCACCGTCCGCGCCCACGACCGCACGCCCCGCGCCTGGAACGACGGCTTCTTCCGCGGCGGCTCCGTGCAGGCCGATAAGGACATCCAGGTCGCCTACTGGACCGGCAAGGAGATCGGCGCACGGCAGCCCGCCGAATATCTCGCCGAGGGTCGCAAGGTCATCAACTACAACGACGAGTTCCTCTACTACGTCCTCGGCGAGCCGTTGACCTTCGTCTACCCGACGGGACAGCGGATCTACGAGCAGTGGACCCCGCGGGTGCTGCGCGGCACCACCCCCGTCCCGGCCCGCTACGACTCCCAGATCATCGGCGGCTCCTTCGCCATCTGGGGCGACCTGCCCCGCGCGCAGACCCAGGAGCAGGTCGCGGCCGGCATCCGGCTGCCGCTGCGGGCGACGGTGCAGAAGCTGTGGGATCCGGACCCGCCGGAGCTGTCCTGGGCGGAGTTCCGCGCCCTGGCGGAGCGGCTCGGCTGAGCCGTCCGCGCGCCCGCTCCGTGACGGATTGCCGCATACGGCTGCGAACTGCCGTGCGACTGTGGTGGTGTTCTGCTCAGCCGAACCGATACATCAGGGGGAACACCAGCACATGGGCTTTTGGGGGTATTTCGTCGTGGGCCGTGGGGAGCGGCCGCTCGCCGAGCTGGACGCGCTGGCCGGTGCCGCCCAGGGCATGACCCTGCGCACCTCGGCGCCGGACGGCTGGCAGGTGTGGGAGTACCCGAGCGGCGGCGGCGACATCGGGAACATGAACGACGTCGCACGCGAGACCGGCGCGCCGGCGCTGTTCGGATACGTCATGGACAGCGACTGCGTGGTCGTGGAGGCCGCGGCGCCGGAGAGCGGGGCGTGGACGACGTGTCTGGCGCGCACCGCGATGGCCGGGTACATCGGCGGGGGCGGGGAGGAGGAACTCACCCTGGAGGACTACTTCCTGGAACCCCGGGACGCGGCCGACCGCGCCGTCGACTGGGCCGCGGAGGCCGGGCACACGGTGTCCGCCGCCGAGCTGGTGGAGGTGCTGTCCGCGGACCCCGACCCGGTGGCCGAAAACCTCTTCTTCCGCCTCCTCGACCGGCTCGGGGTGGTGCCCGAGTGACACTCCCGGGCCGTCGCACGCAGTAAGGGGAAGTGCGGGCTCCGTATCGGCGAGTGCCCCGGAGGCGAACCGAGCCCTGAAAAAAGGGGAGGCGTGGATGAGCCTTGTGGAACGGATAGCGCAGGCCGACGAGCTCGGGCTGGCCGTGAGCGGGTTGGCTTGTTTGGATCGGTGCGTGCCGCTGCTGGGCGGCGACGACGAGGTGCTGCGTCCCCTGTGGGCCGCTCTCTCCGTGGACGCCGCCCCGGGCGACTGGCCCGGGCACCTGGCGCTGGTGCGCGACAAACTCGACCAGACCGCCGGCGCCGACGAGGCCGTCACGCTCGCCCACCGCATGCTCACCGCCGCCCCGGCGGACCGCTCCGCCGGGGAACTGCGGCCGTGGGCCGACGCCTGCTCCGTCGCCGCCCTGCGCATCCACCGCCTCCTCGACGGCGCCGACCCCGCCGAGGACCGCGCCGGCACCGTCGACGCGCCCCGGGCGGGCCGCACGGACGGCATGTCACCGCTCGTCGCCGCCGAACTGCGCCGCCAGATCACCGTCCTGGAGGTGCTGTCCGGCCACGGCCCGGCCGGGCTGCGCCGGGCGCTGGAAGTGACCACGGAGGGCCGCCGCGTGCTGCGCGCGGCCCTGTCCCGCCGCAGCCGCAGGGACACCCCCTAGAACGGCCCCACTTCAGGCGGGGCTGTGACCGTCGTGCGGCGGAGCTGAGGCGGTCCTGCGCCGGTTGCGGAAACACGCCGGAATTCGGGTGACGAAACACCGGGCCCGCACGCTCTTCCCCATGTGACGACTGCGACGACAGCGACGAACGCGACGCCCCAGCAGGAGCCCAGGCCCTCCGCCGCCGCCAAACCCGTCCGGTGGGCGGCGGACGCGGTGGCCGCGATGCGCGAAGGAGCACGGCTGCGCCTCGACTACTCGGCGCACAGTCTGTGGAGCGTCGACCGCATGATCGAGGGCATACGCCGCGAGTCCGCCCCGTACGCCGCCGTGGAGACGGTGCTGCGCGGATTCGGCGCCTACGCCGGTGAGGTGATCGTCCGTCAGACCGGCGGCGAGTGGTGGTCCTCCGGCGGCGACCACTGGGTGCGCACCCCGGACGGCCGCCTGTGGGACCCGATCGAGGAGGCCCGCCGCTGCTACACGGGCGACGGCTCGCTGCGCCTGCTGTGCCGGGACGCCACGCGCGGAGTCAGCCGCGAGGCGGCGCCCGGCTCCGCCAGGCCCTGAGGCCCGACCGCCGGATCGTCCCGGTGAGCCGCTGTGACACTTGCCACCGCCCCGGCGCTGATGACCGTGGAGGGCGAGGGCAAGCAGGACCGTGCCGAACGGTGCGGAGTCGCTACGAACCGGTACGGACGAGGACAGTTCTTGGGCCAGGCAGGCGAACCCCGCCGCGTGCACGCGTACGACGGGGAACTGGGCGAGGCCGTCGCGCGGGCCCAGCAGGGTGACGAGGCCGCCTTCGCGGTCGCCTACCGGATCGTGCAGCCCGGACTGCTCGGCTACCTGCGGGGACTGGTCGGCGACGACGCCGAGGACGTCGCCTCCGACGCCTGGCTGGAGATCGCCCGCGACCTGGGACGGTTCCGCGGCGACGGCGCCGGGTTCCGCGGCTGGACGGCGACCATCGCCCGGCACCGCGCGCTGGACCACCTGCGGCGGCAGAAGGTACGGCCCAGGCCCTCCGCGCTCGAACAGGACCTGCTGGAGCTGCCCGGGCAGCACAACACGCACGACCAGGTACTGGAGTCCCTGTCCACCGAGCACGCCCTGCGGCTGATCCGCGGACTGCCCCGCGACCAGGCCGAGGCCGTGCTGCTGCGCGTCGTCGTCGGCCTCGACGGCACCGCCGCCGCGCGCGTCCTCGGCAAGCGGCCCGGCGCGGTGCGCACCGCCGCGCACCGGGGGCTGAAGCGCCTGGCGCAGCAGCTGGGCGTGACAGGTGTGACGGATGACGGCCGCCGGACGCTGGGTGAGTCGAAGTGAACGGCGGCAGCCACGGCCCGTACCGGCCGATCCGGTGGATGAGTCGGCTGCGGCACCTGAGCCGTACGTACGGGCGCGGGCGCACGGCCGGCACCACGAACACGTCGGACCGGTCGCGCAGCCGGACGGGAACGGACAGCGGGCATGGGTGAACGGCACAGCGGCCACGTGGCCCCCGGCCGTCGGCACGCCGACGGCCGCGCCGGCGTCTTCGACGAGGCCACGCTGGAGGACCGGCTGGCCGCCGCCCTGCACCGGGCCGCGGAGACCGGAACCACCGAGCCCACCGAGGCCGAACAGCGCGCCCTCGCCGCCTTCCGCGCCGCCCGCGA
>NZ_JAOCQE010000137.1 GCF_025290915.1 Streptomyces sp. 15-116A
CCCACCCCAGACGATGCCCGCCCCCGTCCGTGCCGCCCAGATCGTGATCTTCGCGACCCTCGGGCTCGGTGTCCTCCTCACCGTCCTGGTCGCCGCCGGCGCCGGTGCCCAGGCCTCGGGGCGGTTCTTCAGCACGTATCTCATGACCTTCGTGCTCTTCGTCCTGGCGTTCCGGTACCCGAAGGCGGGCAACGGCGTGCGGATCACGTCGATCGTGCTGGCCTCCGTGCAGATCCTGTTCGCGCTCAGTGCGACCGCGCGCGGCATCCCGCTGGGCATCGTGCCGCTCGGCAGCGCGATCGCCGTCATCGTGCTGCTCAGCCAGGGCTCGTCCGGCGCGTGGTTCAAGCGGCCCCGGTCGCACGGCGTACCGCCGCAATACCCCTGACAGCCCCCGCACCCCTGACATACGCCCCCACTGCGGACGTTGGGGACCCCCGCCCCCGCGGGGGTAGGCTCTGCCTCCGGGGACCGCCATACGGACAGGGTCCGCCCGCGCCCGGCACCGGGTCGCAGGCCGCCGAACCGCGGCCGAGGCCACGCCTGTCCGATCCGTACGGAGGGGCTGACGATCACGTGAACCTGCGCGACAAGCTGCGCGGCCTGCTGGTCAGGCTGTACGCGCGCCGGGTGGAAGGCCACCTGGACCACGCTCAGGTGCCCAAGCACATCGGCGTCATCATGGACGGCAACCGCCGCTGGGCGAAGGCGGCCGGTTCGACCACCGCGCAGGGCCACCGGGCCGGCGCGGACAAGATCGAGGAGTTCCTCGGCTGGTGCAGCGAGACGGACGTCGAGGTGGTCACCCTGTGGCTGCTGTCGACGGACAACTTCGACCGGCCCAAGGAGGAACTGGTCCCGCTCCTCGGCATCATCGAGGATGTCGTGCGCACCCTCGCCGCCGACGGACGCTGGCGGGTGCACCACGTCGGCACGCTCGATCTGCTGCCCGCCGGAATGCAGCGGACGCTGAAGGAGGCCGAGGAGGCCACCGCCGACGTCGCCGGGATAACGGTCAACGTGGCCATCGGCTACGGCGGCCGCCAGGAGATCGCCGACGCCGTACGGTCCATGCTCCTCGACGCCCACGCCAAGGGCGTCCCCATGGAGGAGCTCGCCGAGTCCGTCGACGTCGACATGATCGGACGTCACCTCTACACCCGCGCGCAGCCCGACCCGGACCTGGTGATCCGCACCAGCGGGGAGCAGCGGCTGTCCGGATTCATGCTCTGGCAGACCGCGCACTCCGAGTACTACTTCTGCGAGGTCTTCTGGCCGGCCTTCCGCAAGGTCGACTTCCTGCGCGCCCTGCGCGACTACGCGGCCCGCCACCGGCGTTACGGCGGCTGACGAAGCCTCCCCTTCGAGCCTCCCTCTCGCGTACATCCCGCACGTCACACGGAGTTCACCGGCGCGCCGTCATATGCCGTGGCATGGCAGCGCTTGTTCGAGGGCATAAGCCAGACAGGTCGACACCCGAACCACGGGTGTCGGATCTCAGCGGGCGGCGCGGGTGCCGTCCGCCCGGGAGGCCCTTTTGCACCAGCCCTACCGTGCGGTCACGGCACGGAAGCAGCAGCGGAGGGCCGGTTCCCGGCCCCTGTGTGCACAGGGCGGCCGGCGACCGGCCTGGTCCTTCTCACTCTCCCGGCCCAGCCTCCGCTCCGTCGCTCCCCGACCTCATCCGAGGGGGTTCGTCCTTCCGTGGTGACCAGCGCAAAGCGCCACAAGCCAGACCGGCGCACCTATGTCCTCGACACCAGCGTTCTGCTGGCCGACCCGAACGCCCTGAGCCGCTTCGACGAGCACGAGGTCGTGCTCCCGATCGTCGTGGTGACGGAACTGGAGGCCAAGCGGCACCATCCCGAACTCGGCTACTTCGCCCGGCAGGCCCTGCGCCTGCTCGACGACTACCGGGTGCGGCACGGCCGGCTTGACGCCCCCATCCCGATCGGGGACCTCGGCGGCACCGTGCGTGTCGAGCTCAACCACTCGGACCCCAGCGTGCTGCCCAGCGGCTACCGCCTGGGGGACAACGACTCCCGCATCCTCGCGGTCGCCCGCAATCTGCAGGCCGAGGGGTTCGACGTCACTGTCGTGTCGAAGGACCTCCCGCTCCGGATCAAGGCGTCCTCCGTCGGGCTCCTCGCCGAGGAGTACCGCGCGGAGCTCGCCATCACGGACGCCTCCGGCTGGACCGGAATGTCCGAAGTGACCCTGCCGGGCGAGCAGGTGGACATCCTCTTCGAGGAGGGGCATGTCTACGTCCCCGAGGCGGCCCACCTTCCCGTGCACACGGGGCTCACCATCCAGTCGGAGCGCGGCAAGGCGCTCGGGCGGGTCACCGCCGAGGGCAATGTCCGCCTGGTGCGCGGCGACCGGGACGCGTTCGGCATCAAGGGCCGCAGCGCCGAGCAGCGGATCGCGCTCGACCTGCTGCTCGACCCGGACGTCGGCATCGTGTCGATGGGCGGCCGGGCCGGCACCGGCAAGTCGGCGCTGGCGCTGTGCGCGGGCCTGGAGGCGGTGCTGGAGCGCCGTCAGCACCAGAAGGTGATGGTCTTCCGGCCGCTGTACGCGGTGGGCGGGCAGGAGCTCGGCTATCTGCCCGGCAGCGAGGCCGAGAAGATGAGCCCCTGGGCGCAGGCGGTCTTCGACACGCTGTCGGCGGTCACCAGCCGTGAGGTCATCGAGGAGGTCACCGCGCGCGGCATGCTGGAGGTGCTGCCGCTGACGCACATCCGGGGCCGCTCGCTGCACGACGCGTTCGTGATCGTGGACGAGGCCCAGTCGCTGGAGCGAAACGTTCTGCTGACCGTTCTGTCCCGGATCGGCGCGAATTCACGGGTCGTTCTGACCCATGACGTCGCCCAGCGGGACAATCTCAGGGTCGGTCGATACGACGGTGTGGTCGCGGTTGTCGAGAAGCTGAAGGGCCATCCGCTTTTCGCCCACGTGACCCTGACTCGCTCCGAGAGGTCCCAGATCGCGGCCCTTGTGACCGAAATGCTCGAGGACGGGCAGGTCTGACCCGCACTTCCTGACCCGTACCAACAAGGTGCGGTTACGCAGTAGTTGGCGCCGTCCGGGAAAGGCACAGAGCCTAGCCGGGCGGCGTCGGCGCGCGTGCGGCTTTCCGGGAATCCCCTGGGCCAAACGGCATGTGAGCTTTCACACGCACCACAGAATTGCCTTGCGCCGTCCGGTTACGGCAGAGTCTCACTCCTGTCAGGCCCCGCATACGACACAGCTGTACCCCCAGCGGTACGGCGCCACAGAAACACACAGCTTCAACTGCATAGCGTCGTCGTATGCCGCCCGAGCACCACGCGGCACTCCCCTCGCGGGAGTTGCCCACCGGGCCCGTGCCTCCCGTGACCCGCAGTTGGGGAGGCCAGTGCCAGGGGCACGATTGCGTCCGCGAGGGTCACCGAAGCGGGCGATGCTGGAAGGAAACCGTGTGAGCCGGATCTCGGTCCGGGGATTCGCAGTGGCCTCGGCCACCGCGGTCACCGCTGTCGGAAGCGTCGTCGGCGTTGCCTCGGGCAGCACCGCGCAGAACAACGACGCCGAAGCGACGGCAGCCACTGGCGCCACCACGCTGCTCGCGGACATCCCCGCGGGCCAGCAGGCCGAGGTGCAGACCGCGTCCCTGACGCAGCAGGCCGAAACGATGGCCATCGCCGCGGACACGAGCGCGAAGAAGGAAGCCGAGGAGGCCGCCCGCAAGGCAGCCGCCCAGACCGCGGTCGCCAAGAAGGCGGCCGCCGAGAAGGCAGCCAAGGAGGCCAAGGAGCGCGAGGAGGCCCAGGAGGCCGCCAGCCGCTCCAAGGACGCGTCCGACTTCGCGGTCCAGAGCTCCTACACCATCTCCCAGATCCAGGCCATGGCACGCCAGATGGTGCCGGCCGGACAGTGGCAGTGCTTCAGCAACATCGTGGACCACGAGTCCAGCTGGAACTACAAGGCCGTCAACCCCTCCTCGGGCGCCTACGGTCTCTTCCAGGCCCTGCCGGGCTCCAAGATGTCGTCGGTCGGCTCCGACTGGCAGACCAACCCGGCCACCCAGATCAAGTGGGGCCTGAACTACATGAACGACCGCTACGGCAGCCCCTGCGAGGCGTGGTCGTTCTGGCAGGCCAACCACTGGTACTAGGCCAGAACAGGCCCTGACAGGCCCTTGCCGTCCCGGCACAGCCCCACACCGTTCCCCGGTGCGGGGCTTTCGCCATGTACCGTCTGACCGACGACTCCAGGGGGAGTGGTGGGGAGAAACGGGGGAGAGGGACGGATCATGTCGCGAGTGCCAGGGTGGCTCGGCCGGGTCGGAGCCCGACTGACCGAGGCCGGCAAGCGGTTGGAGCAGCGCCGCGCCGAAGTGGAGCGGGAACGATTGGAGGACTCGGCGGGCGGGGAGCCCGCGGGGCCCGCCGAGTCGTCGTCCCAGGTGCCCGCGCCGCCCGACTACGCCCCCGCCGTCGGCCCCCGTCCGGATCCCGCACAGGCCGTGCCGTGGGGCGTGCGGGTCGCCGCCGAGGCGGGCTGGCGGCTGCTGGTGCTGGCCGGGACGGTCTGGGTGCTGATGCGGGTCATCAGCGCCGTCCAGCTCGTCGTGCTGGCCTTCGCCGCCGCGCTGCTGATCACGGCGCTGCTCCAGCCGACCGTGGCCCGGCTGCGGCGCATAGGGGTGCCGCGCGGCCCGGCGACGGCGCTCACGGCGCTGTTCGGCTTCGTCGTGATGGGCCTCATCGGCTGGTTCGTGACCTGGCAGGTCATGGAGAACATCGACAACCTCTCCGACCAGATCCAGGACGGCATCGACGAGCTGCGCAACTGGCTGCTCAACAGCCCGTTCCACGTCACCGACAAGCAGATCAACGAGATCGCCAAGAACCTGCGCGAGGCGGTCGGCGCCAACACCGAGCAGATCACCTCGGCGGGCCTGGAGGGCGTCACGGTCGTCGTCGAGGCGATCACCGGCATCCTGCTCGCGGTGTTCTGCACGCTGTTCCTGCTCTACGACGGCAAGCGCATCTGGCAGTGGGCGCTCAAGCTCGTCCCCGCCGCGGCCCGTCCGGGCGTCGCCGGTGCCGGACCGGCCGCGTGGCGCACGCTGACGGCGTATGTGCGGGGCACGGTGATCGTGGCGCTGATCGACGCGATCTTCATCGGCATCGGCATCTACTTCCTCGATGTGCCGATGGCGGTGCCGCTCGCCGTCTTCATCTTCCTGTTCTCCTTCATCCCGCTCGTCGGTGCGGTCGTCTCGGGCGCGCTGGCCGTGGTCGTCGCGCTCGTCACGCAGGGCGTGTTCACCGGTGTGATGACGCTGGCCGTGGTGCTGGCGGTGCAGCAGATCGAGGGGCACATCCTGCAGCCGTTCATCCTGGGCCGCGCGGTGCGGGTGCATCCGCTGGCCGTGGTCCTGGCGGTCGCCACGGGCGGCATGGTGGCCGGCATCGGCGGCGCGGTCGTCGCCGTCCCGCTGGTCGCGGTCACCAACACCGTCGTCGGCTATCTCCGCGCCCACGCCCAGGAGGCGGCCGTCCGCCACTCCCCGAAACCGCACGGCGCGACAGCGATGTCGGCGGCACCTACGCCGACACCGGCACCCACGCCGACACCGGCGCCGGCGCCGGCACCTCCGGCGGCACCGGAACGTCCGGAGGAGCAGCCGCCGGAGCGGTAACGCGGCGGGGGAGCTCATCGGAGCGGTCATACGGCGACGGGCCCGTCCACCGGTGAGGTGGGCGGGCCCGTCGGACGAAGCGGGGCTTCGCGGAGTTACTCCGCGAGGGCCGCCTCGGCGTCCAGGGTCGCGGCGACCGCCTGGATCACCGCGGCGATCTTGAACGCCTCCTGGATGACGTCACGCTCCAGGCCGGCCTTGCGCAGCACCTGCTCGTGCGAGTCGAGGCACATGCCGCAGCCGTTGATGGCGGAGACCGCGAAGGACCAGAACTCGAAGTCGACCTTGTCGACACCCGGGTTGCCGATGACGTTCATCCGCAGGCCCGCGCGCAGGTTGCCGTACTCGTGGTCCGACAGCAGGTGACGGGTGCGGTAGAAGACGTTGTTCATCGCCATCACCGCGGCGGCGGCCTTGGCGGCCGTGTACGCCTCCGGCGACAGGTTGGCCTTCGCCTCCGGCTCCAGCTCGCGCAGCACGACGGCCGAGCGCGAGGCGATCGCCGTCGACAGCACCGTGCCCCACAGCTGCTGGGCCGGCAGGTCGGAGTTGCCGATGACCGAGCCGAGGTTGAGCTTCAGGTCCTTGGCGTAGTCCGGTATACGGGACTTCAGCGAGTCGAGGGACATGCCTCACTCACCAGCCAGCAGCTTGACCGGGTCCAGGGTCTCCTCGCCCTTGCTCCAGTTGCACGGGCACAGCTCGTCGGTCTGGAGGGCGTCCAGGACCCGCAGGACCTCCTTCGGGTTCCGGCCGACGGAGCCCGCGGTCACCATGGAGAACTGGATCTCGTTGTTCTGGTCCACGATGAAGACCGCGCGCTTGGCGTAGCCGTCCTCGCCCTCGATGCCCAGGTCGCGCATCAGCTCGTGCTTGGGGTCGGCCATCATCGGGAAGGGCAGGTCACGCAGGTCGTCGTGGTCCTTGCGCCAGGCGTGGTGGACGAACTCCGAGTCACCGGAGAAGCCGAGGATCTGCGCGTCGCGGTCGGCGAACTCGTCGTTCAGCTTGCCGAAGGCCGCGATCTCGGTCGGGCACACGAAGGTGAAGTCCTTGGGCCAGGCGAACACGATCTTCCACTTGCCCTCGTAGGTCTTGTGGTTGATCGTCTCGAACTCCTTGCCCTTCTCCAGCGAGACGCAGGCGGTCAGTTCGAACTCGGGGAACTTGTCACCGACAGTGAGCACACGCTCTCCTTGCAGCGAAGAAACACCCGGATCGCGGGTGTTTCCCATGGGTTGGACTGTGCCGATGCTGGCACAGGGTGCATTGATTAGTGAAATAGCTACACTCGGTCGAGTTGATCGGAGGTGGCTATCAGTGACAGTGGGTAACGCGGGTCACCGGCGCAGGCAGCCGAGCCTGGCGCAGTTGAGGGCGTTCGCGGCGGTGGCGGAGCATCTGCATTTCCGGGACGCCGCATCGGCGATCGGGATGAGCCAGCCGGCGCTGTCGGGGGCCGTCTCCGCGCTGGAGGAGACACTCGGTGTCACGCTCCTCGAGCGTACGACGCGCAAGGTGCTGCTCTCGCCCGCCGGTGAGCGGCTGGCGGTGCGGGCGAAGGCGGTGCTGGAGGAGGTGGGGGCGCTGATGGAGGAGGCCGAGGCGGTGCGGGCGCCCTTCACCGGGGTACTGCGGCTCGGTGTGATCCCTACGGTCGCGCCGTATCTGCTGCCCACCGTGCTGCGGCTGGTGCACGAGCGGTATCCGGATCTTGATCTTCAGGTGCACGAGGAGCAGACCGCGAGTCTGCTCGACGGGCTGACCAGTGGGCGGCTCGATCTGCTGCTGCTCGCGGTGCCGCTCGGGGTGCCGGGGGTGAGTGAACTGCCCCTGTTCGACGAGGACTTCGTCTTGGTCACGCCGTTGGATCACTGGCTCGGGGGGCGGGAGGGGATTCCTCGGGAGGCGTTGCGGGAGCTGAATCTGCTGTTGCTGGACGAGGGGCACTGCCTGCGGGACCAGGCGCTGGACATCTGCCGGGAGGCGGGGCGGGCGGATGTGCCGGCCACGACGACCGCGGCGGGGCTTTCCACGCTGGTGCAGTTGGTCGCGGGCGGGCTGGGGGTGACGCTGTTGCCGCGGACGGCCGTCAAGGTCGAGACGACCCGCTCCAGCCAGCTCCTCACCGGGTACTTCGCCGAGCCGGCGCCCACGCGGCGGATCGCTCTCGCGATGCGGGCGGGGGCGGCGCGGGCGGCGGAGTACGAGGAGTTGGCGAGGGCCTTGCGGGATGCGATGCGCGACCTCCCGGTGCGGGTGCTCGGCTGATGACGCCCCCGCCGCCCCTGCCCGTCCCACCCCGGGGGGCTCCGCCCCCGGACCCCCGGCCTCGCCCACCCACCACCCGACTCGGTGGGATGAAAAGGTGCCGGACGAGCTGAATTCAGCCCGCGGGAACGGGTAGGGGCGGCGGGGGCGAGACTACTCCGTGCGCAAGCCGTCCGGGCGCATCAGGCGGAGCAGCGGCGGGAGGCTCAGCAGGGTCACCGTCAGGACGACGCCCGCACCGATCCCGGTCATCGACACCACACTCGCCCAGTCCACCCGTACCGCCGTCGCCGTCATCCGCAGCAGCACCGCACCCAGCGTCATCCCCACCACCGACGCCAGCAGCAGCCCCAGCCCGATCGGGATCGCCGTCTGCCACAGCACCGACAGACTCAGCGTCCGCCGCCGCGTCCCGAAGGCCACCAGCGACGACAGCAGCTTGCGCCGCTCCCGCAACTGCTCCAGCTGCGACACCAGCAGACTCGCCCCGATCAGCACCAGCACGGCCGCCGCCCCGACAAGCAGCCCCGTACGGATGGAGTCGAAACGGTTGGAGCGCTCGGTGGCGGACCAGGTCGTGGGCTCCGCCGTCGGATCGATGCTCGCCGCTGCGTTCCGCACGTGTTCACGGGCGTCCGGCACCGAGTCGTCGACCGCGACGTACACCTGCCCGCTGACCGTCCCGGCGATCTTCGCCGGCATCGCGCCGGGCGTCATGAGGATGCCGCCCCGCTTCGTGCCGGTCGGGTCCTTGATCGCCCTGGCCTGCTTCACCCCCTCGGGGACCGTCCAGGTGACGTCCTTGCCGTCCCCGCCCGGGGCCTGGTTGGGATTGCCCGGCTCGAGATACAGCGTCAGGCCGGGCTTGCTCAGAGCCGGGGTATCGGTGTCGAAGTCCCCGCCGGTGGAGGCGAACACATCCCCGTCCCGGCAGGACGGCAGCTTCGCCACCTGCCGCAGGGTCGCGCAGTCGCCGACCGTCAGCCCGGTCGAGCGCTCGGGCCCCTTCTTCCAGGAGGCGTCGCCGAGATAGCCCTCGGACAGCGCGTACACCGTCCGTACGCCCTTGGTGTCCTCCAGCTTCGCCGCGGCCGGGGCCAGTTCCATACCCCCGGGAACCCGCACCTGCATCTGGGCCCGCGACACGTCGTACCCGGTGGCCTTGGTGTACGTGTCCTCCACGCCCGCGAACAGCATCTGCAGGGCGATCGCCCCGGCCACCGCCACCGCGATGCCGTTGACCATGCGGGCCGCCGTACCGCTGCTCAACTGCAGCCGTCGTACCGCCAGTTGCCAGGCCACACCCCCGGCGCCGAGCCGGGCGACGACCGCCTCCACGATCCACGGCAGCAGCGCGGTGACGCCGATCAGCAGGAGCAGCACACCGCCCACCACGAGGTACTGGTTGAAGTCGCCGTCGTCGCGGCCCTGGCCGACCATCGGGTAGAGCATCGCCACACCGGCCAGTGGCAGCAGCAGCCGCCACCACAGCCGGCGCCGCGCGGGCCGCGCCGTACGGACCACGCCCAGCGGCTCGATGACGACCCCGCGCAGCGCGAACAGCGTCACCAGCACGGCCGCCGCCGGGACCGCCACCGCGACCAGCAGCGCGAGCAGCGGCGAGGGATTCAGATAGCTCGGGAACACGCTGACGTCGAACACCTCGAAGGAGGCGGCGACTTCGCGTCCGATCAGGAAGAACACCGTGCCGAGGACCAGGCCGAGCAGGGCGCCCGCGAGGGCCTCGCCCGCGGCGATACGGCGGGTGCTCGCGCCGTCCGAGCCGACCAGCCGCAGCGCCGCCAGCCTGCGGTCGCGCCGCTCGCCGCCGAAGCGGACGGCCGCCGCGATGAACACCGCCACCGGCGTCAGCAGCACCACGAACACGACCAGCACCAGCAGCACCAGCACCGGGTCGGTCGGCTCGGGCCGGACCTCGGGCGGCCCGAACTCGTCGATCCGCGCCACCCGCGAGCCGTCGATCCGCTCGGCGAGCCCCTCGGCGCCCGCGTAGTAGGCGAGTTCCTGCGCGCCGATGAGCCCCTGCTCGTCGATCGTCCCCACCACGTCGTACGGCAGCCGCTCGCGCAGCAGCGTGCCGCCGTCCGACTCCAGCAGCTCCTTCAGCGCGGGGGAGACCACCATGTCACCGGCCGCGGGGAACCCGTCGAGCCCCGGCGGCAGCGGCGCCTTCGGGCCCTCCGGCTCCATCAGCCGGCCGCGTACGTCCCGGTCCCGGAACTCGGTGTCGATGTCCGCGATGACCAGCGTGTCGTCAGCCTTCGGGATCACCTGGCCGAACGTGTAGTCGAGGCGGGCCTCGTCGCGCCGGTGGCGTTCCGCCAGCGCGTTCGGGATGGCGGTGGTGAGCAGCAGCAGCGCCACGCCGAGCCCGACGCCCACGGCCGTGAGGACCGCCCGGATCCAGCCCTCCCGTCCGCCCGCGAAGGCGAACCGGGTGCCCATGGCCAGATCGCGGGCCCAGTCGCGCGCACTCATACGACGCGCTCCATGTCCCGCGACTTCCCGTCCCGTACGACGATCTCGCGGTCGGAGTACGCGGCCACCCGTGCCTCGTGCGTGACCAGCACGACGGCGGCGTTGGTGGAGCGGGCGGCGTCCGTGAGCAGCTCCATCACGCGCTCGCCGTTGAGGGAGTCGAGCGCGCCGGTCGGCTCGTCGGCGAACACCACCTGCGGGCTGGTGACCAGCGCCCGCGCGACGGCGACGCGCTGGCCCTGACCGCCGGAGACCTCGCCGGGCCGCTTCTTGCGGACGTCGTCCACCTCCAGCCGCTCCATCCAGGTCAGCGCGGCCCGCTCGGCCTCCTTGCGGGAGGTGCCGTTCAGCCGCAGCGGCAGGGCGACGTTCTCCACGCAGGTGAGCTCGGGGACCAGCTGCCCGAACTGGAAGACGAAGCCGAACTCCGAGCGCCTGAGCGCACTGCGCTCGGCGTCGCTCATGGTCGTCAGCTCGCGCCCGTTGTAGAGGATCGACCCGGAGTCGGGCGTGACGATCCCGGCGAGGCAGTGCAGCAAGGTCGACTTGCCCGACCCGGAGGGGCCCATCACGGCGACGACCTCGCCGGGGTGGATGGAGAAGGCGGCGCCGTCGAGCGCGGTGGTCGGACCGTAGGCCTTGCGCAGCTCGTCGGCGGCCAGCAGCGTGCCGGCGGGGAACGAGGTCATCGGGTCACCGCCTCACGGAGCTTGTCGAGGCGCGCCGCGGTCAGCTCCAGCCAGCGCAGGTCGGCCTCCAGGTGGAACAGGGCGTGGTCGCAGATCAGCTGGTCCGCGAGGTCGCCCTTGCGCTTGCGGTCGGTGAGGATCCGCATGCTGCGCAGATGCTCCGAGCGCTGGGTGTCGAGGATGTCGGCGGCGTCGCGGCTGGTGAGCAGTGCGAGGACGACCTTCGTGTACAGCGTCGACTGGAGGTACGGCTCCGGCTTCTCCGGTGTGGCGAGCCAGCGCTCGACATCGGTGATCCCGGCCTCGGTGATCGCGTACCGCTTGCGCTCGGGGCCGTCGCCGGCCTCGATGCCGTCGACCTCGACGAGCCCGTTCTTCAGCAGCCGGGACATCGTCGAGTAGACCTGGCCGTAGTGCAGCGGCCGGTCGTGACCGAACTTCTCGTCGAAGGCCCGCTTCAGGTCGTAACCGTGACGCGGGCCGGACTCCAGGAGCCCCAGGAGGGTGTGACCGATGGACATGCCGAGCACTCTACACACGGTGTATACGCCGCATGTATACGCGGAGTGTGTAGATCATGGCGGGGAGTGGGACGGCGCAGGTGGGGCGCGATTGTCACGGTTCTGCTACCGAGGCTGCTGGGGCTATCGGGGCTACTGAGGTCGCTGACCCTCGCCGGGAGGCTGTGCGGGTGGCCGGCCCCGGCGGGGCAGCGGACCGGTGTTGCCCGGCAACCGCCCCGCCTCCGCCAGCGCCCGTCGCAGCAGGAACTCGATCTGCGCATTCGCCGACCGCAGCTCGTCGTTGGCCCAGCGGGCCAGCGCCTCGTACACCGCCGGGTCCAGCCGCAGCAGCACCTGCTTGCGCTGCGGCCGGCCGCGGGAACCCTCCGTGGGAGCGGTCACTGGTAGAGGGTCCCGGTGTTGAGGACCGGCTGGGCGGAGCGGTCCCCGCACAGCACCACCATCAGGTTGGACACCATCGCCGCCTTCCGCTCGGAGTCCAGCTCCACCAGATCCCGCTCGGCGATCCGGGTCAGCGCCGACTCGACCATGCCCACAGCCCCCTCCACGATCTGCTTGCGTGCCGCCACGACCGCCCCGGCCTGCTGCCGCTGCAGCATCGCCGAGGCGATCTCCGGAGCGTAGGCGAGGTGCGTGAAGCGGGACTCGATGATCTGCACCCCGGCCGCCTCCACGCGCGCGTGCAGTTCGACGGCCAGCTTCTCGGTGATCTCCTCGGCGTTGCCGCGCAGCGACAGCCCGTCCTCCTCGTGGGCGTCGTAGGGGTATTCGATGGCGATGTGCCGGACGGCCGCCTCGGTCTGGGTGGAGACGAACTCGATGTAGTCGTCCACCTCGAAGGTCGCCTGCGCGGTGTCCTCCACCCGCCACACCACGACCGCGGCGAGCTCGATCGGGTTGCCGTAGGCGTCGTTGACCTTCAGGACGGCGGTCTCGTGATTGCGTACCCGCGTCGAGATCCGGGTGCGGGAGGTCAACGGGTTCACCCAGCGCAGCCCGTCCTGCCGGATGGTCCCCCGGTACCGGCCGAACAGCTGCACCACGCGCGCCTCGCCGGGCGCCACCATGTTCAGCCCGGCCATAGCCAGGAACGAGGCGAGCACCACGAGGATGCCGCCGATGATCAGCGCCGCCTTGCCCCCGGCCCCGGAGACCGCCGTGGCGCTCACGATCAGCCCGGCACCGCCCAGCAGCCCGACCAGCCCGAGCAGCAGCGCGAGCCCGCCGCCGATGCTGTGCGCGGCGAACTCCCGCACGCGCGGGGCGGGCATCTCGGGTACGTCGGCGGTGGCTCGTGTGTCGTGGGTGGTCATGGAGGGTCCCCCTGTTTCCTTCTAGCTTGATCCTATCTAAGTGATATCAGATTACCCCCTCACGGCAACCTCAACCCCCTCTCGGACGTCGGTTCCGTTGGGGCGGGTGCTGATTGTCACGTCCGTAACGACCGCATCGGCCGCCCTTTGTCATATCTCCCGGTGTTAGCTTTCTGAGCTGACCTGAGCGGCGAATCTGTGTGGCACGAGGGCACACACGAGCGAAGCGGAGCAGAAGGAACCCATGGGACGAGCGGAAGAAAGACGCGCACGACAGCGCGGTGGGCGCCGTGCGGCACCCAGCGGCCGCCGCTCGTCGGGAGCGGCCGGGCACAGCGGCATACGCCGCTTCTTCAGCTGGAAGAAGATCCTCGGCACGTTCTTCGGCCTCTGCCTGCTCGGCATGGGCGCCTTCATCGCGCTGTACATGATGATCGACATCCCCGCCGTGGCGAACAAGGACGCCAGCAAGCAGGGCAACGTCTACAAGTACAGCAACGGTTCGATCATGGCCCGCACCGGCTTCAACCGCGAGGTCGTCGACCTGGCGCAGATCCCGAAGCCCGTCCAGAAGACCTTCGTCGCCGCCGAGAACAAGACGTTCTACAAGGACGCCGGTGTCGACCTGAAGGGCACCGCCCGCGGTGTGTTCAACACGCTGTCCGGCAAGGGCGCGCAGGGCGGCTCGACGATCACCCAGCAGTACGTCAAGAACTACTACCTGACGCAGGACCAGACCGTCACGCGCAAGCTGAAGGAACTGGTCATCTCGCTGAAGCTGGACCGCGAGAAGTCCAAGGACTACATCCTCGCCGGTTACATCAACACCAGCTACTACGGCCGCAACGCTTACGGCATCCAGGCCGCCGCCCAGGCCTACTACCGCGTCGACGCCGAGGACCTCGACGTCGAGCAGGGCGCCTATCTCGCCGCGCTGCTCCAGGCGCCGAGCCAGTACGACTGGGCGGTCGCCTCGGACAACGGCAAGAAGCTGGTCAAGGCCCGCTGGAACTACGTCCTGGACAACATGGTCGAGCAGGGCTGGCTGGACCAGTCCGAGCGCTCCGGCATGAAGTTCCCGGTGCCCAAGGCGCCCAAGGGCGACCCCGGTCTGAAGGGGCAGGCCGGCTATCTGGTCGACGCGGCCAACTCCGCCCTGAAGGAGCAGCTCGTCGCCGACGGGACCGCCGAGGACGCCAAGCAGGCCGACGCCCTGGTGGACGCGGGCGGCTGGACCATCACCCTCAACATCGACAAGAAGAAGCAGGCCGCGCTCGAGAAGGCCGTCAGGACCCAGCTCACCAGCAAGCTGGACCCGAAGGAACGCAAGGTCGACGCGGACATCCAGGCCGGCGCCGCGTCGGTGAACCCGAAGACCGGCGCGGTCGTGGCGATGTACGGCGGCGAGGACTACCTCAAGCACTACCTCAACAACGCCACCCGCACCGACTACCAGGTCGCGTCCACCTTCAAGCCGGTGATCCTGGCCGCCGCCCTGGAGGAGCAGGCCCAGACCCAGACCGGTCAGCCGATCACCGCGAACACGATCTACGACGGCACCAGTGAGCGCGAGGTCGTCGACAACGGCCGGAAGGTCGGCTTCGCCCCCGAGAACGAGGACGACGGCAACTACGGCCCCATCACCGTCCAGACGGCGATGAACAAGTCCGTCAACTCCGTCTTCGCGCAGATGGGCGTCGACGTCGGCATGCCGAAGGTGATGGAGACCGCCGGCAAGCTCGGCATGCGCGTCGAGGACCTCGAGGCCGTGCCCGCGCAGACCCTGGGCTCCATGGGGGCGAGCCCGCTGCAGATGGCCGGCGTCTACGCCACCCTCGACAACCACGGCAAGAAGGTCACCCCGACCCTGATCAAGTCGGCCGAGCACCGCACCCGCACCGTCACCATGCCGGACGCGGTCGGCGAGCAGGTCATCAGCCGCGAGGCCGCCGACACGGTCACCTCGGTGCTCACGGGCGTGGTCGACGACGGTACGGCCCGCCGCGCCGTCCGGGACAACCCGCTGCGCAACGGCCAGCAGGTCGCGGGCAAGACCGGTACCTCCGACAACAACAAGTCGGCCTGGTTCACCGGCTACACACCCGACCTGGTCACCTCGGTCGGCCTGTTCGGCGAGGACGACAAGCCCCCGCACAAGCAGGTGGAGATGTACGGCGCGGTCGTGGGCGGCGACACACGCGTCAACGGCGGTGGCTTCCCGGCGCAGATCTGGGCGGCGTACATGTTCGGCGTGCTGGACGAGACCAGCAAGTTCGACCTGGACACCGACCAGGGCGCGGCCGTTCAGCCGTCCTGGACCCCGTCGGCCACGCAGAGCCCGTCACAGACACCGACCGAGGAGCCGACGACGAAGGCCCCGACCTCCGAGGCCCCGTCCCAGACCCCGTCCCAGGAACCGACGTCCGAGCCCCCGAGCCAGACGCCGACGACCAAACCCCCCACGGACGGGAACCCCACGGCCCCGCCGACCTTCGAGATCCCGAAGGACCCGGACGACCCTCAGCAGAACTGAAAAGCAGCGGCCACCGCAACCCCCAGGGGCGCGAGGCTGTGTCCCTATGCGGCTCCGCCGCGTGAGCGCGACAAGCCTCGACGCACCGGCACTCGCGCACCACCTCGCGCCCCGAGCTCATAGGCGCACAACGCCCGTCAGCCGCCCCGATTCAGTTCGAACCACACCACCTTGCCGGTACTCAACCGCGTCGCCCCCCACCGCCGGGCGAGCCGATTCACCAGGTACAGCCCACGGCCACCCTCATCGTCCGCCCGAGCCTGCCGCAACCGCGGCAACTGCGGCACGTCGTCCCCCACCTCGCACCGCAGCACATCCGTCCGCAGCAACCGCAAGGTCACCGGCCGCGTCGCATACCGCACCGCGTTCGTCACGACCTCGCTCACCAGCAACTCCACCGAGTCGCTCAGCTCCTCCAGCCCCCACCGGGACAGCGCCCGCCGGGCCAGCCGCCGGGCCCGGCCGGGAGCCGCGTCCTCGGGCTCCAGGAACCAGTAGGCGACATCGCTCGGCGCGATCCCGTCGAAGCGGGCGGCGAGCAGCGCGATGTCGTCGTCCCGGTCGCCCGGCCCGAGCATGTCCAGCACCTCGTCGCACAGCGCCTCCAGCGGCGGCGGATGACCGGGCCCGGTCAGCCGGGCGGTCGCCGCCAGCTTCTCGCGCAGCTGCTCGATGCCGGTCCACACGTCCCGCAGACGCGACTCGACCAGCCCGTCGGTGTACAGCAGCAGCGTCGCCCCGGCGGGCGCGTCCAGTTCCACGGCCTCGAAGTCCACCCCGCCGACGCCGATCGGCGCGCCCGCGGGGACGCGCAGCACCTCGGCCTCGCCGCCCTGGTGCAGCAGCACGGGCGGCGGATGACCGGCGTTGGCGATGGTGATGCGGTGCGAGACCGGGTCGTACACCGCGTACAGGCAGGTCGCCATGCGGTCGACGCCGAGCCGCTGCGCCTGCTCGTCGAGATGGTGCAGCACCTCCTGCGGCGGCAGGTCGAGCCCGGCGAGGGTCTGCGCGGTGGTGCGCAGCTGCCCCATGATCGCGGCGGAGGTCATGGAGTGCCCCATGACGTCGCCCACGACCAGGGCGACCCGGCTGCCGGGCAGCGGGATCGCGTCGTACCAGTCGCCGCCGACCCGCGCGGTCTCCGCCGCCGGGAGGTAGCGCGAGGCCAGCCGTACGCCGGTGCAGCGCGGCAGGGTCTCCGGCAGCATGGTGCGCTGCAGCTCGTCCGCGATGTACGCCTCGCGCCCGTACAGCACCGCCTTGTCGATGCCGAGGGCGCTGTGCGTGGCGAGCTGCGCGGCGACCAGCAGGTCGTCCGCCTCGAACGGGATGCGTTCCGGGCCGCGCAGGAACAGCGCGGCGCCGATCACCCGGCGCCGGCCGCGAAGCGGCGCGAGGATCGCCCGCTGGCCGTCGGGCACCGCCGACTCGCCGCCCTCGCCGAGGAGTTCGGGCAGGGCGGCGCGCGCGGCGGGGGCGTCCGTGAACACCGGGCGTACGCCGCGCAGGACTTCGGCG
>NZ_JAOCQE010000138.1 GCF_025290915.1 Streptomyces sp. 15-116A
GGGCCGGCTCGGGCAGCACCACGTTCAGGCCGTCGCAGACCGCGTTCAGGCCGAGCGCCTCCGCGTCGTCCCGGCCGGCGGTCAGCGCGTGGGGGAAGAGCCGGGCGAGCACCGCGCGGGCGGCGGGGGCGAAGGCCTCCGGGTGGTACATGATCTCGTCGCCGCCGAGCACGCACAGCGCGGTGTCCAGGCGGGGGAAGCGGGGGCCGGCCAGTTCCAGGGAGATCACCGGCCGGCCGAAGAACTCCTGGGCCTCGCGGTGTCCTTCGGGGACGGGGCCCGGGGCGTGGCCGGCCAGGATCCAGTCGGAGGTGACCGCGAAGTCGCCCTCGCCCTCGCCGGGGTGGTCCGCCTCGCGGACGGCGGGGAAGCAGTTGGCGCGGAACCAGGTCAGGTGGGAGGGCGCCCCGGCGGCCCGGGCGGGGTCGCGGAAGCGGGTCCCGAGCACCTTGCCGTCGATCACGGTGGCACCGTGCGCGGCGAGGACCATCCACGGCGCCTCGGGCACCGGGGCGACCACGTCCACCCGGTGGCCGAGCTCCAGGTAGAGGTAGTACAGGTCCTCCCACTGGAGCAGCGCCAGTTCGGGATCGACCGGCTTGGCCGGGCCGGTCCCGGGACGGGGAGCGGGGCCGCTGCCGAGGTGGTCGGGGCGGCACATCAGGTAGTGACGGCGGGTGGCCCTGCGGTCGTGCACCGGTACGGACGTCATGACGGCTCCGGGAGGGGTGGGCTGATGGCGGGGCGGTACGGGGGAACGGTGACGTTCGGTGATGTCAGGTGACGTTCCCCGGGGTGCGGATCGTGCGTTCGGGGTGGCTCCCCCGGTACGGACGGTCCGTGCGGACCGTCCGTACACGGGGAGGGTTCACTTCGCGCCGGCGGTCTCCCGCAGGCTCTTGGGCCGCATGTCGGTCCAGTGCTGCTCGACGTACTCCAGGCACTCCTTACGGCCTTCCTCGCCGTACGCGACCCGCCAGCCGGCGGGCACGTCGGTGAAGGTGGGCCAGAGCGAGTACTGCTCCTCCTCGTTCACCAGGACGTAGAACCGGCCGTCGGTGTCGTCGAACGGGTTGGTGTTCATGGGCGATCTCCATCTCTCCAGAAATCTCGCGGCGTGGGTTCACGCCGCGTCGTACTGCCGGGAGCTCCTCCTTTCCGCGATCGAGTCGGCGATCTCCCCGCTCCTGACCGCGATGTTGGACAGAAGGGAGGAGGCCAGGCCGTGGGTGTGCTCGGTCCCTCCCTGCAGGTAGACGCCGCAGCTCACCTCGGTGCCGGTGAGGAGCCGGTAGTCGCGCTGTACGCGCAGCCGGCCCTGCTCGTCACGGAGGCAGTGGGGCTCCAGGTCGCCAAGGAGCCCTGAGGGCTCCATGGAGTCGTAGCCGGTCGCGAAGACCAGGACGTCGACGTCGAGCTGGTGGGTCGAGTCGTCGCGCACCGAGTGCATCGTGATCCGGACGTCGTCGGCGGTCTGCTTCACGCTGTCCACGCGGGACAGGTTGCGGAAGTCCAGCCGGGGGGTGCCGCGCACCTCGTCGTCGTAGGCGCGCTGGTGCAGGTCGCGGATCACCTCGTCGTCCACCACGCCGTAGTTGGTGTTGCGGTGGTAGTGCCAGAAGGCGTCCTTGGCGCGTGCCGTGCCGCCGTAGTAGTCGTCGACCGCGTCGGCGTCGAAGATGCGGTTGGCGAAGGGGGTGTCGTCGGCGATCGAGTAGCCGTAGGACGGCATGACGGCCGAGACCTGGGCTCCGGGCAGCTCGTCGTAGAAGAAGCGGACGATCTCGGCGGCGCTCTGGCCCGCGCCCACCACGGCGACGCGTTTGACCCGGGTGGGATCCAGGGCGCGGAACCTGCCGAGGAACTCCGAACTGTGCCAGACGCGTTCACCGCGTTCGATGCCCGTGGGCATCCTCGGCACCAGCCCGGTGGACACCACCAGGTTGCGGGCCTTGACCAGCCGGGTGCGGGCACCGAGCCGCTGGTCGCGCACCTCGACCTCCACGTGCCCGGCCGGGGAGCGGCCCGGCCCGGAGGGGAGTTTCACCGAGAGCACCTCGGAGCTGTAGGACACCCGGTCGGAGAAGTGCGACTCGGCCCATTCGAGGTAGTCGTGGAATTCCTGGCGGGTCGGGAAGAAGTCCTGGTTGTTGACGAACTGGGCGAGGCGGCCGGCCGCGTGCAGGTAGGAGACGAAGCTGAAGCGGGAGGCCGGGTTGCGGAAGGTGGCCAGGTCCTTGAGGAAGGAGATCTGCATCTTCGCCGACGGCAGCAGCATGTTGCGGTGCCAGCCGAGTTCCGGCTGCTTCTCGAAGAAGGCCGCTTTCAGCGGGCTGCCGTTCCTGGCGCTCTCGTGCTCCTCGAGCGCCACGGCCAGCGACAGGTTGGACGGGCCGAATCCGACGCCCACCACATCGTAGATCTCAGAGCTGGTTCCCATGCGTTCTCTCCTGTCGGTGACGTCCGGTGGTTTAGAGGGGGCTTGCTGCTGCTGATCAGGCGGCGTGCGGGCAGCCGCGGGGCGGCAGGCGGTCCATGAGGGCCGCGGTCTCGCGGTGCCGGGTCGAGGGGGAGGCGGCGAAGGAGTCGCGCACCCGGGCGCTGACGTGCGGGTCCTGTTCCTGGCTGAGCTTGAACATCCCCTCGGCTCCGGTGACTTCGATGCGGAAGCCGCCCACGGCCGGCAGGATCTTGTGGAAGTAGTCGAGTGAGTCGGTCATGTCCCAGTCGTCGCCGAACCGTTCCTCGAAGGCGCTGACGGTGGCGCTGACCACCGCCAGGGTGGCGTCGCCGGGCTCCTCCGGTTCCAGCTTGTGCAGCCGTCCGTGGACGTGGACGGCGGTGAAGTCCCAGGTGGGCGCGGCGGGTGTGATGCCGTAGACGGTGGGTGAGACATACGCGTGCGGGCCGGTGAAGACCAGCAGCACCGGGTCGCCGTCGGCGAGGGCCTTCCAGTGCGGGTTGGCCCGGTTCATGTGGCCGAGCAGCAGCCCGCCGGCCAGGTCCTCGGACCACTCGCCCGGCATGTCCGGGTCGGGGATGACGGGCAGGTGCGTGGCGTACGGCTCCGCTCCGGCGGGCCCGCTGGAGGTCATCAGCGCGAGCGGGTTGCCGGTGAGCAGGTCGGTCATCCAGGACCCGTCGGGCCGTCGGTAGGGGGCGGGTACGAACATGCGGGGTACACATCCTCGGGTGAAGGGCTGGCGGGTGACTGGCGGGTGACCCGTCGGGGAGCGTGCCGCGCTCCCCGACGGGTGGTCAGGCGGGCCGGTGCCGTGCGCCGAGCGCGCGGGTGATCTCCCCGGCGACGGCGGCCGCGTGCCGCGGCGCGCAGATCTCGTGGTGCGTGCTGGGGATGTCGTGGACGGTCACCGTGCCGGTGACGTACGGCGTCCACTGGTCGGTGTAGGGCGCCTCGGGGTTGTGGGTGGCGTTGAAGAAGAGCACGTCCCCGCGGAACACCGGCGTCCGGAACCGCTTGAGCATCTCGACGTTGTTGACCACGAGCCGGGAGGCGGTGGCCAGCAGCCGCTCCTCGCCGTCGCCGGCGAGTTCGCCCGCGTGGTCCCTGAGCAGGGCGCGGACCTGGCCGAGTTCGAGCTCGGGGTCGTCGGCGAAGTGCCCGCCGGGGGCGGTGTCGAGCAGCGCGAGCAGGGCGACCTCGTGCCCCTGCTCGGTGAGCGCGGCGGCGACCGCGTGGGCGACCGCGCCGCCGAAGGACCAGCCGACCAGGTGGTAGGGGCCTTCGGGCTGGTGCGACCGTATCTCGCGCACATAGTCGGCCACCAGGGTTTCCAGCCGGTCCGGCAGTTCCCCGGTGCCGT
Source organism: Streptomyces sp. 15-116A (assembly GCF_025290915.1). Classification (GTDB taxonomy): domain Bacteria; phylum Actinomycetota; class Actinomycetes; order Streptomycetales; family Streptomycetaceae; genus Streptomyces. The sequence continues at coordinate 3,825 of NZ_JAOCQE010000138.1, forward strand.
CCAGGCCACGCGCCTGCAGCCCGTAGGAGGGGCGGTCGGCGGGCAGGTGGGCGCTGTAGTTGAGATACGGCCAGGCGAGCCCGCCGGCCAGGTGCATCCACCACAGCGGCTCCTTGTCGCCGCCGGTGCGCAGCGGCAGCACCCGGGCGAACGGGTCGTCCCCGCCCTCCCGTGCGGCGTCCTCGGCCGCCCGGAGCGCCTGCTCGACGTGCCCGGCGAGTTCGGCGACGGTGGGCGCCTGGAACAGGGCCCGCATCGGCAGCGGTGCCCGGAAGCGGTCGCGGATACGGCTGCCCAGGCGGGCGGCGAGCAGGGAGTGCCCGCCGAGGGCGAAGAAGTCGTCGTCGATGCCGACCTTCTCCAGGCCGAGGACGTCGGCGTAGAGCCGGGCGAGGATCTCCTCCGTCTCCGTGCGCGGTGCCCGGTACTCCTGTCCGGCGAACTCGGGGACGGGCAGCGCGGCCCGGTCGAGTTTGCCGTTGGGGGTGAGCGGGAGGCGGTCCAGGACCATGAAGGCGGCCGGGACCATGAAGGCGGGCAGCTTCTCGGTGGCGAACTCCGTCAGCCGCGCCGCGTCGAGTGCCGCGTCCTGTTCACCGACCACATAGGCGACCAACTGCTTGCCCGCGCCCCGCCGTTCCAGGGCGACGACGGCGGCCTGGGCGACGCCGGGGTGGGCGGTGAGCGCGGCCTCCACCTCCCCCGGTTCGATGCGGAAGCCGCGGATCTTGACCTGGGAGTCACCGCGGCCGACGTACTCCAGCTGTCCGTCGGTGTTCCAGCGGGCCAGGTCGCCGGTGCGGTACATGCGCTCGCCCGCCGCGCCGAAGGGTCCGGCGACGAACCGTTCGGCGGTGAGGTCGGCCCGGCCCTGGTAGCCGCGGCCGACGTCGCCGGCGATGTACAGCTCGCCCACCACACCGACCGGCACCGGCGACAGGCCGGGGCCCAGGACGTAGGCGCGGACATGGCCGAGCGGGGAGCCGATGGGGGCGCTGCCCGAGCCGTCCCAGGCGCCGCCGGCCGCGGTGTCGGGGACGGTGAAGGTGGTGGCGTAGAACGACTCGCTCTGTCCGTAGGCGTTGACCATCCTGACGCCGGGGAAGGTCTCGCGGATCTGGCGGACCAGCCCCGCGGGCAGCGCCTCACCGGCGAAGACCAGGGTGTCGGGGCGGGTGGTGGCCGCGATCTGGTCGAGGATCTCGGCGAACACCGAGGGCACGGTGGAGATGACGTCGCCGTCCCAGCCGTCCCGTTCGGCGAGGGCGAGGACGTCGCGGACGACCTCGACGGTGCCGCCGGTGCACAGCGTGGTGAAGATCTCGAACGCGGAGACGTCGAAGTTCACCGAGGTGCCGGCGAGCATCCGGCGGCCGGGGGCGGCGCCGATCCGGGTGGCCAGCCGCAGCACGCCGTTCACGACGTTGCTGTGGGTGATGGCCACGCCCTTCGGCTTCCCGGTGGAGCCCGAGGTGTACATGACGTACGCCAGGTGGCCGGGCCGCAGCGCGGGCGTCCCCGGCGTGTCCGGCGGGGTCTCGCCGAGGGTGTCCAGGTACAGGTGCGGCACCTCGGCGGGCGGCAGCACGGACCGGGTACCGGTGTCGGTGAGGATCAGTGCCGGTGCCGCCTCGTCGAGGATGTGCGCCAGGCGGTGGCTGGGGTACTTCGGGTCGACCGGCAGATAGGCGCCGCCCGCCTTCAGCACCGCCAGGAGCCCGGCGACCAGGTCCGCCGACCGGGGCAGGGCGACCGCGACCACGGTCTCCGGCCCGACGCCGCGGGCGGCCAGCTCGCGGGCGAGCCGGTCGGCGCGGGCGTCCAGTTCCCGGTACGTGAGCCTGGTGTCGTCGCACACGACGGCCTCGGCGTCGGGGGTGGCGAGGACCTGCTGGGCGAACAGTTCGGGCAGGGTCACCTCCGGGACCGGGGTGTCGGCGTGGTTGAACTGGTGCAGCAGCCGGTCGCGTTCGGCGGCCTGGAGGACCTCCACCTGGCCGATGGGCCGGCCGGGGTCCTCGGCCAGCTGCCGCAGGACGCGCTGCAGGCTGTCGGCGAGCGACTCGACGGTGGCCCGGTCGAAGGCGCTCTCCTTGTACTGCAGGGCGAGCCTGAGGTGCGGGTCGGCGTCGGCCATCAGGGTCAGCGGGTAGTGGGTGCCGGAGAACGGCCGGATGCCGCTGAAGGAGATCCCGCCCGCGGTGTTGGCCTCGCTGAGCCCTTCCTGGTCCACCGGGTAGGACTCGAAGACGACCAGGGTGTCGAACAGGGTGCTCATGCCGGTCGCGCGGTGGATCTCGGCCAGCGAGTGGTGATGGTGGTCGAGCAGCGCGGCCTGGTCGCCCTGCAGCCGCTTCAGCATCCCGGCCAGGCTGTCGCCGGGGCTGTAGCGGGCCCGCACCGGCAGGGTGTTGATGAACAGGCCGACCATGGAGTCGACGTCGGTGACGGCCGGCGGCCGTCCGGAGACGGTGGCACCGAACACCACGTCGGTGCGGCCGGTGAGTTCGCCGAGCAGCACCGCCCAGGCGCCCTGGAGCAACGTGTTGACGGTGATGCCGAGTTCGGCGGCGCGCCGGTTGAGCAGGCGGGCCTCGTCGGCGGGGAGCACCACGTCGACCTGCCCGGCGGCGGAGGTGTCGCCGTCGTCGCCGGCGTGGGTGCGGGCGTCGCCCCGTACCACCAGGGTGGGCTCGTCGATGCCGTCGAGCGCGTTCGCCCAGGCCCGGGCCGTCTCGCCCTCGTCCTGCTGGGAGAGCCAGACGAGGAAGTCGCGGTAGCCGCGGGTGCGCGGCAGGACCGAGACGTCGCCGGCCGAGCCGTACAGGCGCAGCAGGTCGGTCATGACGATCGGGAACGACCATCCGTCGAACAGGACGTGATGCGCCGTCAGCACCAGTTCGTGGCGCTCGGGGCCCAGCTTGAGCAGCGCGAACCGCAGCAGCGGCGGGACGAGCGGATCGAAGTGGCGCAGGTGGTCCTCGGCGAGGAAGGACTCGAAGGCCGCCTCCCGCTCGTCCTCCGGCAGCCGGCTGAGGTCCTGGAACTGCCAGGGGACGCTGATGCCGTCCACGACGAGCTGCACCTGCTCGCCCGCCGAGTCGTGCACGAACGCGGTGCGCAGATTGGCATAGCGGTCGAGCAGCGCCTGGGCGGCGGCCCGCATCCTGGCCGGGTCGACCTCGCCGGTGACGTGGAAGGCGATCTGCATCTGGTAGGCGTCGACCGCGTCGTCGACGTGCAGCTGGGACTGGAAGAGCAGTCCGGACTGCAGGGCGGTGAGCGGCCAGACGTCGGCGAGGCCGGGGTACTGCCGCTCCCAGCGTTCGATGTCGCCCTGGGTGACCTCGACCAGCGGCAGGTCGGAGGGGGTCAGGCCGCCGGCGCCGGGGGTCTCGACGTGCCGGGCGAGCGCGGTGAGCGCCTCGAACCACAGGCCGATGAGCTCCTCGGCCTCGGCACGGGTCAGGACCCCTTCGGGGAAGGCGACGACCGCGTCGAGCCGGGGGCCCTGGTCGGTGTCGACGACCGCGGAGTTGATCTCCAGGGTGGACATGGCGGGCATGTCGGCGTCCAGGTCGGCCGCCAGGTCCAGGCCGCTGATCTGGGTGAAGCCGAGTCCCTGCAGATGCTCGGGCATGTCGGCGGCGGAGAACCGGCCCAGGTAGTTGAAGCCGATCTGCCCCGAGGACGGATACGCCGCCAGCTCCGCCTTCGTCTCGGCGTTCAGGAAACGCAGCAGACCGTAACCGAGACCCTTGTCGGGCACGGCCAGCAACTGCTCCTTCACCGCCTTGACCACACCACCGGCGGCCGCACCACCGGCGAACGCCTCGTCGAGATCGAAGCCGGCCGTCTCCAGACGGACCGGGAACATGCTGGTGAACCAGCCCATCGTCGTCGACAGATCGGCGCCCGGGATCACGTCCTGCTCACGGCCGTGTCCCTCCAGCTTGATCAGCGCCGAGGTCTCCTCGACCCCGCGCGCCCGCCGCCACTTGGCGAGCGCGAGCGCCAGCCCGGCGAGCAGGCCGTCGTTCACGCTTCCGTGGAACGCGGCCGGCACGCGCGTCAGCAACGCCTCCGTCACCTCCGCCGGAAGGCGGGCGGTGAACTGCTCCAGGGTGGAGCGCAGGTCGCGTGCCGGGTCCAGCGGGCGGGTGCCCAGCAGCGGGTCGGGGCCGTCCAGGGTGCGGCGCCACAACTCCAGCTCGGCCAGCCGCTCCGGGCTGTGCGCCTCCTCGACCAACGCATGCGTCCAACGACGTACCGACGTACCGGACTTCTCAAGCCGGGGCGTTTTCCCGGCCCTGACCTGTTCCCAGGCCGCGGCCAGATCCGGCAGCAGGATCCGCCAGGACACACCGTCGACGGCGATGTGGTGGAGGACGACGATCAGACGGCCCGGTGCGGTGGCGTCGGCGGGGTCGAACCAGACGAAGCGGGCCATCACCCCGGCGGCCGTGTCCAGCAGACCGGTCGCCGCGTTCAGCTCGTCCAGCGCGCGGGCGCGCCAGGCCTCGTCCCAGGTGCCGTCGCACTCGATCCGGTGGATCAGGCCGGCGACGTCCACCGAGCCCTCCTCGCCCACCACCAGACGGCCGGAGCCGTCCTCGGCGGTGACCAGGCGGGAGCGCAGGATGTCGTGCCGGTCGATCACCGCGTCCAGCGTCGCGGTCAGACCGTCCGCGTCGATGCCGGCCGGGAGGCCGAGCACGAGGGACATGGAGAACCGGTCGTATCCGCCGCCGAGTTCACGCATGTACTCGGCGATCGGCAGCAACGGGAACTCTCCGGTGCCGCCGCCCTCGAACTCCTCCAGGACGACCGCGGTACCGGTGTCGGTGGCGACCCGGGCCAGCTCGGCGACGGTGCGCTGCTCGAAGATCTGCCGGGGGGTGACCTCGACGCCGTGGGCGCGGGCGCGGGTGACGACCTGAATGGAGCGGATGGAGTCGCCGCCGACCGCGAAGAAGTCGTCGTCGACGCCGACCCGGTCCACACCGAGGACGTCGGCGTACACAGCGGCGAGGGTCTTCTCCACCGGGCTCACCGGAGCCCGGTAGACGCCGGCGGTGAACTCCGGCTCCGGCAGCGCCTTCACGTCCAGCTTGCCGTTGGGCATCAGCGGCAGCCGGTCCAGGACCACGAACGCCGAGGGCACCATGAACTCCGGGAGCCGCCGGCCCACGAACGTCCGCAGGTCGCGGGAGGAGACCCCGGCGGTGAGGTCGTAGTCGCTCTCGCCGAAGCCCTCGGCGGCCTGTCCGCCCGCGTCGTGCGCCGCGGCGGCGGGGACGACGTAGCCGACGAGCTGCTTGGCGCCGGACGCCTCGCGGACGACGACGGCGGCCTGGGCGACGCCGGGGTGGGCGGTGATCGCGGCCTCGACCTCTCCGGGCTCGATACGGAAACCGCGAATCTTGACCTGGGTGTCGGCGCGGCCCGCGTACTCCAGCTCCCCGTCGTGGTTCCAGCGCGCGAGGTCACCGGTGCGGTACATGCGCGAGCCGGGCGGCCCGTAGGGGTCTGCGACGAACCGCTCGGCGGTCATGCCGGGGCGGCCCCGGTAGCCGTCGGAGATCTCCCCGGCGACATACAGCTCCCCGACCACGCCGACCGGGGCCGGCTGCAGGGCGGGACCGAGGACGTAGGTGCGCATGTTGCCCAGCGGGGTGCCGATCGGCGCGCTGCCGCCCTCGCCGGCGCCGGCGGTCGTGTGCTCCTCGCCGACGAGGGTGAAGGTGGTGGCGTAGAACGACTCGGTCTGGCCGTAGGCGTTGACGATCCGGGTGCCGGGCAGCACCTCGGCGATCCGGCGGGTCAGCGACGCGGGCAGTGCCTCACCGGCGAAGACCAGCACGTCCGGGCGGGTGGTGGCGGAGATCTGGTCCAGCAGTTCCGCGAAGGCCGACGGGACGGTGGAGATGACGTGCCCGTCCCAGCCACCGCGTCCCGCCAGCTCCAGGACATCGGCGACGATCTCGATCGTCCCGCCGTGGCAGAGGCTGGTGAACACCTCGAACACCGAGACGTCGAAGTTCACCGACGTGCTCGCCAAGGCCTTGCGGCCCGGCCCCGCGTCGATCAGGCCGGCCAGATGCGTGATCCCGTTGACCACACCCCGGTGCGTGATGGCCACGCCCTTCGGCACACCGGACGAACCCGACGTGTACATCACGTAGGCGAGATGGCCGGGCTCCAGAGGGCCGAGCCGGTCGCGTCCGGTCAGGTCCGACGCTCCGTCGCCGACGGCGAGGTCCAGCTGGTCGGTGAGGAGGACGGGGAGGTCGTGCTCGGGAAGCACCGGCGCGGTGTCCGTGTCGGTGAGCACCAGGACCGGCGCGGCCTCATCCAGGATGTGCGCCAGACGATGGCTCGGGTACTTCGGGTCCACCGGCAGATACGCGCCACCCGCCTTCAAAACCGCCAGCAGACCCGTCACCAGATCCGCCGACCGCGGCAGGGCGAGCGCGACCACACTCTCCGGCCCCACCCCACGACCCACCAGCTCACGCGCCAACCGGTTCGCCCGCGCGTTCAGCTCACCGTAGGAGAACTCCCTCCCCTCACACACCACCGCCACCGCGTCCGGATCCCGGACCACCTGCCGCTCGAACAACCCCGGCACCGTCACCGCCGGAACGTCCACCGCCGTGGCGTTGTACTCCTCCAGCAGCACCGCCCGCTCAGCCGGCTCCAGCACCTCCACACGCCCCACCGGCACCGACGGATCGGCGACCAACTGGGCGAGGACGCGCGTCAGACGGCCCGCGAGGACCTCCACGGTGGGCCGGTCCAGGACATGCTGCTGGTACTGGAGGTTCAGCCTGAGGTGCGGGTCGGCGTCCGCCATCACGGTCAGCGGGTAATGGGTGCCGGTGGAGGGGCGGATGCCGGTGAAGGTGATGCCGGCCGCCGTGTTGGCCTCGTTCAGTTCGTCGCGGTCCACCGGGTAGGACTCGAAGACGACCAGGGTGTCGAAGAGGGTCTTCAGACCGGTGGCCCGGTGGATCTCGGTCAGGCCGTGGTGATGATGGTCGAGCAGGGCGGCCTGGCGCCGCTGCAGCTGCCGTAGCACCTCGGCCAGGGCGTCCGACGGCGACCAGGCCACGCGTACCGGCAGGGTGTTGATGAACATGCCGACCATGGAGTCGACGTCGGTGACGGCCGGCGGCCGTCCGGAGACGGTCGCGCCGAACACCACGTCGTGCCGCCCGGTCAGCTGCCCGAGCAGCACCGCCCAGGCGCCCTGCACCAGGGTGTTGACGGTGACGCCCAGCTCGGCGGCGCGCCGGTTCAGGCCGCGCACCTCCTCGGTGCCCAGCGGCAGCTCCACGTGCCCGATGCCCGAGCTGCCCTCCTCGGCGGAGGCGGCGCCGGGGAACAGCAGGGTCGGCTCGTCGACGCCGGCCAGTTCCTCGGCCCAGGCGCGTGCGGTCTCCTCCTGGTCCTGACGGGACAGATGGACGAGGAAGTCCTTGAAACCGCGGACCCTCGGCAGCACCGAGGCGTCGCCCCGCGACCCGTACAGACGCAGCAGATCCGACATGATCACCGGCAGGGACCACCCGTCGAACAGGGCGTGATGGGCGGTCAGCACCAGCTCGGAGCGGGCCGGGGCCAGCCGGACCAGGGTGAACCGCAGCATCGGCGCGGCGGCCGGGTCGAAGCTGCGCGCGTGGTCCTCGGCGAGGAAGGCCTCGAAGGCGGCCTCCCGCTCGTCCTCCGGCAGCCGGCTGAGGTCCTCGAACTGCCAGGGGACGCTGATGCCGTCCACGACGAGCTGCACCTGCTCGCCCGCCGAGTCGTGCACGAACGCGGTGCGCAGATTGGCGTGGCGGTCCAGGAGCGCCTGGGCGGCGGTGTGCATCCGGTCGGGGTCGACCTCGCCCTCGACGCGGAACGCCATCTGCATCTGGTAGGCGTCCCAGGAGCCGTCGTTGAGCATCGACTGGAAGAGCAGGCCGGACTGCAGCGGGGTCAGCGGCCAGACGTCGGCGAGGCCGGGGTACTGCCGCTCCCAGCCTTCGATGTCGCCCTGGGTGACCTCGACCAGCGGCAGGTCGGAGGGGGTCAGTCCGCCCGCGCCGGGGGACTCGACGTGCCGGGCGAGGGCGGTGAGCGCCTCGAACCAGAGGGCGATCAGTTCCTCGACGTCGGCGCGGTCCAGCAGGCCGGGCGCGTATCCGGCCGCGACGTCCAGGCACGGCCCGGTGTCGGTGTCGACGACCGCGGAGTTGATCTCCAGGCTGGACATGGCGGGCATGTCGGCGTCCAGCTCGGCCGCCATCTCGAACAGCTGGGTGAAGCCGAGTCCCTGCAGATGCTCGGGCATGTCGGCGGCGGAGAACCGGCCCAGGTAGTTGAAGCCGATCTGCCCCGAGGACGGATACGCCGCCAGCTCCGCCTTCGTCTCCGCGTTCAGGAAACGCAGCAGACCGTAACCGAGACCCTTGTCGGGCACGGCCAGCAACTGCTCCTTCACCGCCTTGACCACACCACCGGCCGCCGCACCACCGGCGAACGCCTCGTCGAGATCGAAGCCGGCCGTCTCCAGACGGACCGGGAACATGCTCGTGAACCAGCCCATCGTCGTCGACAGATCGGCGCCCGGGATCACGTCCTGCTCACGGCCGTGCCCCTCCAGTTTGATCAGCGCCGAGGTCTCCTCGACCCCGCGCGCCCGCCGCCACTTGGCCAGAGCGAGCGCCAGCCCGGCGAGCAGGCCGTCGTTCACGCTCCCGTGGAACGCGGCCGGGACGCGCGTCAGCAACGCCTCCGTCACCTCTGACGGGAGCTTGACCTCCACCTGTTCCAAGGCGGTCCGGGTGTCCGTCGCCGGGTCCAGCGGGCGGGTGCCGAGCAGCGGGTCGGGGCCGTCCAGGGTGGAGCGCCACAACTCCAGCTCGGCCAGCCGCTCCGGGCTGTGCGCCTCCTCGACCAGGGCGTGCGTCCAACGACGCACCGACGTACCGGACTTCTCAAGACGGGGTGACTTCCCGGCCCTGACCTGTTCCCAGGCCGCGGCCAGATCCGGCAGCAGGATCCGCCAGGACACACCGTCGACCACCAGGTGGTGCAGCACGATCAGCAGCCGTCCGGGGACACCGCTGCCGGCCGGGTCGAACCACACGAAGCGGGCCATCACCCCGGCGGCCGTGTCCAGCAGACCGGTCGCCGCGTTCAGCTCGTCCACGGCCCGACCACGCCAGCCCTCGTCCCAGGTGCCGTCGCACTCCACCCGGTGGATCAGGGCCGCGGCGTCCACCGAACCCTCCTCGCCCACCACCAGACGGCCGGAGCCGTCCTCGGCGGTGACCAGGCGGGAACGCAGGATGTCGTGCCGGTCGATCACCGCGTCCAGCGTCGCGGCCAGGCCGTCCGCGTCGATCCCGGCCGGCAGCTCGGCCATCATCGACATGGAGAACCGGTTGTGCCCGCCGCCGAGTTCACGCATGTACTCGGCGATCGGCAGAAGCGGGAACTCTCCCGTGCCGCCGCCCTCGAACTCCTCCAGGACGACCGCGGTACCGGTGTCGGTGGCGACCCGGGCCAGCTCGGCGACGGTGCGCTGCTCGAAGATCTGCCGGGGCGTGACCTCCACACCCTGAGCACGAGCCCGCGACACCACCTGGATGGAGCGGATGGAGTCGCCGCCGACCGCGAAGAAGTCGTCGTCCACGCCGACCCGGTCCACACCGAGGACATCGGCGTACACCGCGGCGAGGGTCTTCTCCACCGGGCTCACCGGAGCCCGGTACACGCCGGCGGTGAACTCCGGTTCGGGCAGCGCCTTCACGTCCAGCTTGCCGTTGGGCATCAGCGGCAGCCGGTCCAGGACCACGAACGCCGAGGGCACCATGAACTCCGGGAGCCGCCGGCCCACGAACGCCCGCAGATCCGTCGCCTCGATGCCCGACCGGAAGTCGTGGCTGTCGTTGTCGCTGGTGAACGCGGGAACGGCGTAACCGACCAGCTGCTGAGCCCCGTTGACCTCACGGACCACCACGGCGGCCTGGGCGACGCCGGGGTGCGCGGTGAGCGCGGCCTCGACCTCTCCGGGCTCGATACGGAAACCGCGGATCTTGACCTGGGTGTCCGCTCGACCGACGTACTCCAGTTCGCCCTTGCTGTTCCAGCGGGCGAGGTCACCGGTGCGGTACATGCGCGCGCCCGGCGTTCCGAACAGGTCCGGCAAGAACCTTTCGGCGGTCATGCCGGGGCGGCCCCGGTAGCCGCGCGCGATCTCGCCGCCGATGTACAGCTCGCCCGTGACGCCGGGCGCGACCGGCCGCAGCGACGGGGAGAGAACGTAGGCCCGCATATTGCCCAGCGGGCGCCCGATCGGCACACTGCCCGCGCCGTCCCACTCCTCGTCGCCCTCGATGCGGTGCGCGGTGGCGTAGAAGGACTCGGTCTGCCCGTAGGCGTTGACGATCCGCACCCCGGGGAAGGCGGCACGAGCCCGGCGGACCAGCTCGGCCGGCAGCGCCTCGCCGGCGAACACCAGCACCTCGGGACGGCTGGTGGCGGAGATCTGGTCCAACAGCTCCGCGAAGGCCGACGGGACGGTGGAGATGACGTGCCCGTCCCAGCCGCCGCGTCCCGCCAGCTCCAGCACATCCGCGACGACCTCGATCGTGCCGCCGTGGCAGAGACTGGTGAACACCTCGAACACCGAGACGTCGAAGTTCACCGACGTACTCGCCAGGGCCTTGCGGCCCGGCCCCGCGTCGATCAGACCGGCCAGATGCGTGATCCCGTTGACCACACCCCGATGCGTGAGGGCCACGCCCTTCGGCACACCCGACGAACCCGACGTGTACATCACGTAGGCGAGGCTCCCGGGGCCGAAGACGCCCTCCAGGTCCCCTTCCGTCAGGTTCTCCCGGCCCTCCTTGCCCGTCAGGTCCGTCTCGTCGGTGAGGAGTACGGGGAGGTCGTGCTCGGGAAGCACCGGCGCGGTGTCCGTGTCGGTGAGCATCAGGACCGGCGCGGCCTCCTGAAGGATGTGCGCCAGGCGGTGGCTCGGGTACTTCGGGTCCACCGGCAGATACGCGCCACCCGCCTTCAAAACCGCCAGCAGACCCGTCACCAGATCCGCCGACCGCGGCAGGGCGAGCGCGACCACACTCTCCGGCCCCACCCCACGACCCACCAGCTCACGCGCCAGCCGATTCGCCCGCGCGTTCAGCTCACCGTAGGAGAACTCCCTCCCCTCACACACCACCGCCACCGCGTCCGGATCCCGGACCACCTGCCGCTCGAACAGCCCCGGCACCGTCACCGCCGGAACGTCCACCGCCGTGGCGTTGTACTCCTCCAGCAGCAGCGCCCGCTCGGCCGGCTCCAGCACCTCCACCCGCCCCACCGGCACCGACGGATCGGCGAGCAGGTTCCGCAGCACCGTCACATAGCGCTCGCCGATGGACTGCACCGTCGCACGGTCGAACAGGTCCGCGGCGTACTCGATGGTGCCGCGTGCTCCGCCCTCGCTGTCGGGGGCGATGTTGAACTCCAGGTCGAACTTGGCGGTGTCGTTGCCGAGCTGCTCGAAGTCGAGCCGGGCCCGCAGACCCGGCAGGTCGATCTCCGGGCTGGAGATGTTCTGCCAGGCGAAGAAGACCTGGAAGAGCGGGTTGTAGGCGGTGGACCGCTCGGGGCTGAGCCGGTCCACCAGCATGTCGAACGGCGCGTCCTGGTTCTCGTACGCCTGCAGGGCCTTGTCCTTCACCTGCTCCAGGAGCCCGTCGAAGGTGGGAGCGCCGTCCAGCTGGACGCGCAGCACCCAGGTGTTGACGAAGAAGCCGATCAGGCCGGCCAGGTCCTCGTCCACGCGGCCCGCGATCGGCGAGCCGACCGGGATGTCCTCGCCGCCGCCCAGGTGGTGCAGGAGCACCGCGAGCACCGACTGGAGCACCATCGACACGGTCATGCCGCGCTCCTGCGCCAGCCGCTCCACCGCCGCGCGCAGTTCCGGTTCGATACGGAACTCCACGTGGTCGCCGGCGTGTCCGGCCACCGGCGGGCGGGTGCGGTCCAGCGGCAGGTTCAGCGGCTGCTCCAGGCCCGCCAGCTGCTCCTGCCAGTACGCCAGCTGGCTGTTCAGTTCGGAGTCCGGGTCGGTCTCGTCGCCGAGCATCTCCCGCTGCCACAGCGTGTAGTCGCTGTACTGGACCGGCAGTTCCTCCCAGTCGGGGGCGTGGCCCGCCAGGCGGGCGGTGTACGCCTCGGACAGGTCCCTCAGCAGCGGGACCGCAGACTCGCCGTCCGCCGCGATGTGGTGGAAGAGCAGGACGAGCACATGCTCCCGCGGCCCGGACCGCAGCAGGCGGGCCCGGACGGGGATCTCCCCGTACAGGTCGAAGGCGTACGAGATGATCTCCTGGACGGCGGCGTCCACCCGCTCCGGCTCCACCGGCACGACCGGCAGCTCCGGGATCGTGCGGACGGCGCCGGTGCCGCCGGCCTGGCCGGCCGGCAGGATCCGCTGGAACGGGACGCCGTCCTGTTCGGCCAGGACGGTGCGCAGAACCTCGTGGCGGGCCACGACATCACCGAGGGCCGCGGTGAGCGCGGGGACGTCCAGGTCACCGGTCAGGTGCAGCGCGAGCGGCACGTTGTAGGTGGCCGAGGCGCCTTCGAAGCGGTCGAGGAACCACAGCCGGCGCTGAGCGTAGGACAAGGGAATCACGGTGGGTCTACTCCTTGGTCATCTTGCGCAGACGGGGCCGGCTCTTGGTGGCTGCCACGGCCTGGACGTGACCCGAGAGCTCCGCGATCGTCGAGTGCTGGAAAAGGGTCCGGAGCGAGGTCTCGAGCCCGAGGGTCTTGCGCATCCGGCCGATCAGCCGGGTCGCTTTCAGTGAGTTGCCGCCGAGGGCGAAGAAGTCGTCGTCGATGCCGACCCGCTCCACGCCGAGGACCTCGGCGAACAGCGCGCACAGCGCCTCCTCCTGCGGGGTGCGGCCGGGCCGGGGCCCGTCGGCGGCAGGAGTCGTGCCCGGCTCGGGCAGGGCCTGGTGGTCCACCGTCCCCTGCGGGGTGAGCGGCAGGTCCTGAAGGACCGTCACCGTGGCGGGGACCAGGTGCGCGGGGAGCCGGGCGGCCACGAAGTCGCGCAGCGTGTCCCCGGTGGGGGCGGCGCCGGGCAGGGGGACGGCGTACCCGGCGAGTTCCGGCGGGCCGCCGTCCGGGCCGGG
>NZ_JAOCQE010000139.1 GCF_025290915.1 Streptomyces sp. 15-116A
CGTCGTCGGGTTCTGCGGCGCCGCGCGGCCCGGTCGGACGTCCTGCGGTTCCCCGTCCACCGGGACGCCCTCCGGGTGGCTCTCCCCGGCCTCCTGCACGCGGCGCATCAGGATGCGCGCCCGGGACATCAGGACCGACGCGGTCTGGCGTATGTCCGTGCCGCCGGCGGCGTACAGGGCGAGGATCTCCTCGTGGGGGCCCGCGACCGCCGCAAGCGCCTCGTCCACCTCGCCCGCCAGGGCCCGTACGTACGCTCCACGCGCGCGTGCAGCCAGCGCCTCGCCGGGGTCGCCCGCCTCCGCGTACAGGTCCGCGGCCCGTTCGAAGAGGTGCGCGCCCTCCGGGCCGAGGCTCATCGCCTTGTGGTCGGCGATCTCCGCGCGGTCCCGGGCCTCCAGATCCACGCCCTCGGCCGCCCGCGCCACCGCCGCCCACGCCTCCGAGGCGTGCGGCCGCAGCGTGTCCGAGAGCCGCCGCGCCTCGGCGATCAGCGACGTCAGGTCGGGGTCGCCCCCATGATCCGCGGGCGGCTGTGGCTCAGCGGCCGGCGTCACCACCGGACGCCCACCGGCCACACTCGGCGCGCGCACGCCCAGCGGCAGCCGGTCCACCAGCGGACGCTGCTCCATGCGCGCGCGTGCCCGCTCGCTGACGTACGTCGTGCCGTTGCGTTCGTCGAAGCGGGCCGCCAGGGCGAGCGCCTCCACGCGCGCGTGCGCGGCGAGTTCCGCCGCGGTCCACGCCCGGCCGGACGGGCCCGGCACCTGCCGGTCACCGAGGCCGAGTCCGGTGAGCCGCTCCATGAGGAGGACCACCACGCTCAGGAAGTCCAGCTTGCTGCGCGGATGCCCCTCGTCCGTGAAGTACGCCGGACGCTCCGCCAGCAGCTCCAGACCGCGCGCCTCGTTTCCGGTCAGCGCGCAGAACTCCACGTGGTCCGCGTACGCGCCGCGCATGCTCTCCATGGGCCGCACCAGCCGGAAGCCCCGCAGATGGTGGGCGCGCGCCTCGTCCACGCGGCCCAGCCGCAGCAGCGGCATCAGGGACGACGCGAGCACCGAGTGCGGCTCGTGGGCGCAGGCGAACTCGCCTTCCAGCACCGGCCGCCACAGCCGCAGCGCCTCCTCGTCCCGGCCGCGCACGGCCTGCCACCAGCCCTGCCGGTTCAGCTCGCACGCGTGGCAGTCGGCCATGTCGTCCCGGTCGGCGGCCAGCCAGGCCGCGTACGCCCGGTCGGCCCGCTCCAGGTCCCCGATGTGCGCGGCCACGCTGAACTCGGCGCTGCGCACCGCCCGTTCGGAGTGACCGGCCAGCCGGTAGCGGTGCTCCATCTCGCCGAGCCACTTCTCGATCGAGGCGAGCGGGATGTGCGGCTGGTGCAGCATCCCGGCGGACATCCACTTGAACACCCAGTGCAGCGAGTGCGTCTCGTACGCGTCGAAGTCCTCGGGCCGTTCGTCCCACATGCGCAGCAGCCGCGCGAAGGGGACGAACATCTTCGCCTTCTCGGAGCTGTAGTTGTAGACCTCCAGCTGGTGCCGGAGCGCCTCGATCACGGCGAGCGGCTCGTTCAGCTTCTCGGCCTCGGCGAGCAGGTGCTCCGCGCGTGCGTTGCGCGCCGGTCCCTCCGGCTGCCCGGAGTTGTCCGCCAGCGCCCGGCGGAGGGCGTCGATGTCCGTGATCCCACCCATCAGTGGCCCTCCTCCGTGTGCGTGGCCCACTCCAGCAGACCGATGAACGCCCGGTTCAGCAGCGCCGAGTCGGCGGGCCGCAGCGGCCGCTGAGCCATCAGCAGCGCCTGCCCGTACAGCGACTCGGTCGCCGTGCCGATCAGTTCCGGATCGCCGAGCGAGCTGATCCGCCGTACCAGCGGATTGAGATGGTTGAGCACCAGACGCGCGCGTGGCGCACTGCCGCGCAGCGAGCCGAGGATGCCCGCCCACAGGTCGTCGGCCTCCGCCTCCGCCTCGGCCCGGGCCTGCTCGTGCCGCGCCTCCCGGTCGTCCAGGTGCAGCGCGGGCACCGACAGCGGGTGGAAGGCACGCAGGACGACGTCACAGCCCAGCGGGTCGAGCTTGGCCCGCGCCGCCGCCAGGAAGCCCGCGAGGGCCAGCTCCTCGGCCGGGTCGACCGGATCCAGGTGAGCGGTCACCGTGTCGGCGTCCAGCTCGGCGACCACCGTGCCCGGCCGCACCGCGGGCAGCGCCTCGACCAGCTCGCTGTCGTACGTATAACCGCCGTTGATCACACCGATGCCCTGCGCGGAGGCGATCGGCGCGACCTGCCGGTACTCCTCCACCGTCCGCGTGAAGTGCACCACCCGGTGCCGCTGCGCGAACTCCTCCAGGGACAGCCGTCCGTCGGTCGTCTCGAACGGCAGCCACGGCAGCATCGTGCGCAGCATCTCCGTGTCGTGCCGCGCCAGCGACTTCACGCCCAGGTGGTGCACCGACAGGAACGCCGCCAGCCGCTCGGGATCACCTGCCGCAAGACCCGTCAGCCACGCCCGGATCCGCTCGCCCAGCGCCTCGCGCACCCCGGCCAGCGTCTCGTCCTCGTACAGCGACTCGCGCGAGGCGGTGGGCCGCAGGCTGTCGGTGTCCAGCACACAGCGCACGAAGAACGCCCAGTCGGGCAGCAGCTGTTCGGCCCGCTCGGTCAGCAGCATGCCCTTGAGATGCACCCGGTGGCCCGCGCGCTGCGCCGGACTGACCGCCGACGGCAGGACGTACGCCACCCCGCGGATCCCGGCCAGCGGCACATCCAGGCCGATCGTGTCCAGGGGAGTGAAGCCGAACAGCTCATGGCAGTGCCGCGCCAGCGCCACCCTGCGCGCGGCAGGGCTCGGATACGACCGGTCCCAGGGCGTCGGCAGATCCGTGACCGCCTCCTCGCCCACCCGCACGTCGTACGGCAGCAGCGAGCCGAAGTCCCGGGCCAGCGAAAGTACCCGCTCCTCGGCCAGCCACTCCTCCGCCCCGGCCCGCGCCACCAGGTGCACGGTGGTGCCCGGTTCGGTCCTGGCGTCGTCGGGCAGCGTCCGCACGGTGTACGAGCCGTCGTCGCGCGCCGTCCACTCCACCGGCCGCGCGTCGGGCGTACGGGCGCTGCGGCTGACCACCCGGATCCGCTCGGCCACCACGAAACAGGCCAGCAGACCGATGCCGAACTGCCCGAGGAAGTCCGAGCGGGCCTCCCGCAGCCCCTCGGGCCCTGCGGCGCGCTTGGAGCTGCGCCCGATCGTCGCGAGCAGGCTGTGCACATCCGCCTCGGTGAGCCCCACCCCGGTGTCCTCGACCCGCAGTGCCCCGCCCTCGGCGGACAACCGCACCCGTGCCGGGGCGTCGGGCTGCCCGGCGCGCCGGGCGGTGATGGCGTCCACGGCGTTCTGCAGCAGCTCGCGCAGATAGACCTTGGGACTGGAGTAGAGGTGATGGGAGAGCAGGTCGACCAGGCCGCGCAGATCGACCTGGAACGTATGAGGTGTCTGGGGTGACTGGGGTGATTGCGATGACTGAGATGCCTGGGATGCCTGGGATGCCTGGGATGCCTGAGATGCCTGTGAGATCTGGGAGTCCATCGTCACGGCGCCGGTGGGGGGACTCGCTTCGGCGCGGGGTCGGGCGGCCCCGGTGAGGCGGTGACCGCGGAAAGGTGGCCGGAGCGCGTCATCCTAGGTCCCCGGAGAGCCGCCTGACCAGCGATTTCCACAGACCTTTGGGAAACCGGAGGCCTGGTGTCCCCGCATTGTCAGTGCCGTGGTGTGCAATGGATCTCGTGCCCGCACTGGAAGAACCACTGAGGAAGGTGCTCGGCCCCGCCACCGCGAAGGTGATGGCCGAGCACCTCGGCCTGCACACCGTCGGCGACCTCCTGCACCACTACCCGCGCAGATACGAGGAGCGCGGGCAGCTCACGCACCTCGCCGACCTCCCCATGGACGAGCACGTCACCGTGGTCGCCCAGGTCGCCGACGCCCGTCTGCACACCTTCGCCTCCGCCAAGGCCCCGCGCGGCAAGGGCCAGCGCCTGGAAGTCACGATCACCGACGGCAGCGGGCGCCTCCAACTGGTCTTCTTCGGCAAGGGCGTCCACAAACCCCACAAGGAACTCCTGCCGGGCACCCGCGCGATGTTCGCCGGCAAGGTCTCCGTCTTCAACCGCCGCCTCCAACTCGCCCATCCCGCCTACGAGTTGCTGCGTGGCGACGCGGAGGAGACGGTCGAGACCTGGGCCGGCGCCCTCATCCCGATCTACCCCGCCACCGCCAAGCTGGAGTCCTGGAAGATCGGCAAGGCGATCCAGACGGTCCTGCCCAGCGCCCAGGAGGCCGTCGATCCGCTCCCCGACTCCCTGCGCGAGGGACGCGGCCTGGTCCCCCTGCCCGAGGCCCTGCTGAAGATCCACCGCCCGCACACCAAGGCCGACATCGAGGACGCCCGCGCCCGCCTCAAATGGGACGAGGCCTTCGTCCTCCAGGTAGCCCTGGCCCGCCGCCGCCACGCCGACGCCCAACTCCCCGCCGTCGCCCGCAGACCGAGGCCGGGCGGCCTCCTCGACGCCTTCGACGACCGCCTCCCGTTCACCCTCACCGAGGGCCAGCAGAGGGTGTCGAGGGAGATCTTCGACGACCTGGCGACCGAGCATCCGATGCATCGGCTGCTCCAGGGGGAAGTCGGATCGGGAAAAGCCCAACCCCTCGACGCGCTCGTGCTCACACCTGCCGGTTTCCGTCGAATGGGGGAGATGCGGGTCGGTGACGAAGTCGTCGTACCGGACGGGGAGATCGCGCTGATCGACGGCGTCTTCCCGCAAGGAGAGCGCGATGTGTGGCGCATGGTCCTTTCCGACGGAAGTGCTGTGGAGTGCGACGACGAGCATCTCTGGATCGTCGGAACGAGTGGTGGGTGGCACCGGGGCCAAGCGCCCAAGGTCATGACGACTCGGGAGATCCGTCTCGACACGTTCGAGGCGAACGGGTCTTCGAAGTGGTACATCCCGGCCGCAACCCCCGTCGACCTGGGAGGCGACTCCAGGCTGCCACTGGACCCCTATCTGTTCGGCCTTCTCCTCGGGGACGGTTCCTTCCGGCACAACCTGCGGCTGTCCACGACCGACGACGAGATCCACGATGCCGTGGCCGCCGCTGTGGCGCCGGAATGCCGTCTCGTACCGGTGAAGGGCTCTCACTGCGACTACACGATCCAGCTCTCCCAACGAGTCGGCGGAGGGCGCAACCCGGTGATCCAGACCCTGCGGGATCTCAACCTCTGGGGTGAGACGTCGCACGGCACGTTCGTTCCCGACGAGTTCAAGAACACATCGGTCAAGAACCGTCTCGCTCTGCTGCAAGGGCTCCTGGACACCGACGGCACGATCCAGGCGGACGGCATGAGCGTGTCGCTCTGCACGGCCTCGCGCAGGCTTGCGGACGATGTCGCCTGGCTGGTGCGCTCGCTCGGCGGCCGTGCCCGCGTCCTGCCGAAGCGTGCGGCGTTCAACGTCTCGGTCGCGTTGCCCGACGAGTACATGCCGTTCAGGCTGACCCGCAAGGCCGACCGCGTCCGGCCACGGCCGAAACACCACACCTTCTGGCGAGGAATCCGCGGCGTCGAGCACGTGGGGCGAAAGCCGGTGCAGTGCATCAGCGTGGCGCACCCGAGCCACGCATACGTCACCGACAATTTCACGGTCACCCACAACACGATGGTGGCCCTCCGCGCCATGCTCGCCGTCGTCGACACGGGCGGTCAGGCCGCCATGCTCGCGCCCACCGAAGTCCTCGCCCAGCAGCACCACCGGTCGGTCACCGAGATGATGGGCGAGCTCGCCGAGGGCGGCATGCTGGGCGGCGCCGAGAACGCCACCAAGGTGGTGCTGCTCACCGGCTCCATGGGCACGGCGGCCCGCCGCCAGGCTCTGCTCGACCTGGCCACGGGCGAGGCCGGCATCGTCATCGGCACACACGCGCTGATCGAGGACAAGGTCCAGTTCCACGACCTCGGTCTCGTCGTGGTCGACGAACAGCACCGCTTCGGCGTCGAACAGCGCGACGCCCTGCGCGGCAAGGGCAAGCAGCCGCCGCACCTGCTCGTGATGACGGCCACCCCCATCCCGCGCACGGTCGCCATGACGGTCTTCGGCGACCTCGAGACCTCCGTCCTCGACCAGCTCCCGGCCGGCCGCTCACCCATCGCAAGCCATGTCGTCCCGGCCGCCGACAAGCCCCACTTCCTGGCCCGCGCCTGGGAACGCGTCCGCGAGGAGGTCGCGAACGGCCACCAGGCCTACGTGGTCTGCCCGCGCATCGGCGACGAGGCCGACGAACCCAAGACGAGGAAATCCCCCGAGGACGAGGCCGAGAAGCGCCCCCCGCTCGCCGTCCTGGACATCGCCGACCAGCTCACCAGAGGACCCCTCAGCGGCCTCAAGGTCGAGGTGCTGCACGGCCGTATGCCACCCGACGACAAGGACGCCGTCATGCGCCGCTTCGCCGCGGGCGAGACGGACGTCCTCGTCGCCACCACCGTCATCGAGGTCGGCGTCAACGTCCCCAACGCCACCGCCATGGTGATCATGGACGCCGACCGCTTCGGCGTCTCCCAGCTCCACCAGCTGCGCGGCCGCGTCGGCCGCGGCTCGGCCCCCGGTCTGTGCCTGCTGGTCACCGAGATGCCCGAGGCGAGCCCGGCCCGCCAGCGCCTGAACGCCGTCGCGTCGACGCTGGACGGCTTCGAACTCTCCCGCATCGACCTCGAACAACGCCGCGAGGGCGACGTCCTCGGCCAGGCTCAGTCCGGCACCCGCTCCAGCCTGCGGATGCTGGCGGTCATCGAGGACGAGGAGATCATCGCGGAGGCGAGGGAGGAGGCGACGAGGGTGGTGACAGCGGACCCCGAACTGACCACGCTTCCAGGCCTGCGCACAGCCCTGCAAGCCCTCTTGGACGAGGAGAGGGAGCAGTACTTGGAAAAGGGGTGAAGTGGACCGACTTCAGGGGCGCGGGGAACTGCGCGAGCAACCACGACGAACCGACTGCCAAACTGGATCCGTAACCACCCACAACCAAGGACCCAAGATGACCCGCGTGATCGCCGGCACAGCCGGCGGACGTCGACTCGCCGTACCCCCCGGCACCGGAACCCGCCCCACCTCCGACCGCGCACGCGAAGGTCTCTTCTCCACCTGGCAGTCCCTCCTCGGCGGCCCCCTGGACGGCGAACGCGTCCTCGACCTGTACGCCGGCTCCGGAGCCGTCGGCCTGGAGGCCCTCTCCCGCGGTGCCGGCCACGTCCTCCTCGTCGAGTCCGACGCCCGAGCGGCCCGCATCGTCCGCGAGAACGTGAAGGCCCTCGCCCTCCCCGGTGCCGAGGTGCGTCACGGCAAGGCCGAACAGATCATCAAGACGCCCCCCACAGAGCCGTACGACATCGTCTTTCTCGACCCCCCATATGCGGTCACGGACGACGATCTTCGCGAGATTCTGCTCACACTCCTCTCGGAAGGCTGGCTCGATAAGCAAGCGCTCGTCACCGTGGAGCGCAGCACCAGAGGCGGCGCATTCACCTGGCCGCCCGGCTTCGACGCCATCCGGTCCCGCCGCTACGGCGAGGGAACGTTTTGGTACGGTCGCGCCGCCTCTACGTGCGAAGACGCACGATGACCGGACCGGAGAGCGAGGGAACACAAGTGCGCCGCGCCGTATGTCCCGGGTCGTTCGACCCGATCACCAACGGACACCTCGACATCATCTCCCGCGCCTCCAGGCTGTACGACGAGGTCTACGTCGCGGTGATGATCAACCAGTCGAAGAAGGGCCTGTTCGAGATCGACGAGCGGATCGACCTGATCCGCCAGGTCACGTCCGAGTACGCCAACGTCCGCGTCGAGGCCTTCCACGGCCTCCTCGTCGACTTCTGCAAGGAGCGGGACATCCCCGCCATCGTCAAGGGCCTGCGCGCGGTCAGCGACTTCGACTACGAGCTGCAGATGGCCCAGATGAACAACGGCCTCACCGGCGTCGAGACCCTCTTCGTGCCCACCAACCCCACCTACAGCTTCCTGTCCTCCTCCCTGGTGAAGGAAGTCGCGGCCTGGGGCGGCGACGTCTCCCACCTGGTGCCGCCGGTCGTCCTCGAAGCACTCAACAAGCGCCTGCGCAAGGACTGACGGGGCCACCCGGGGCTACAGTCGTCCCGTCCGTCTCCAACACAGCTGTAGAGAGTGGCGAGCACAGGTGGACGTGCAGAAGAAGCTCGATGAGATCGTCGCCGCGATCTCCGGTGCCCGGTCGATGCCCATGTCGGCCTCGTGCGTGGTCAACCGCGCCGAACTGCTCTCGATGCTGGACGAGGTGCGCGCGGCCCTGCCCGACTCCCTCGCCCAGGCCCGGGAGGTCATCGGCGACCGCGAGCAGATGGTCGAGCAGGCCCGCCAGGAGGCCGAGCGGATCATCCAGTCCGCGCACGCCGAGCGCGGCTCCCTGATCTCCGACACCGAGATCGCCCGCCGTTCCCAGGCCGAGGCCGACCGGATCCTCGCGGAGGCCCGCAAGGAGGCCGAGGAGATCCGCGCCGAGGCCGACGACTACGTCGACTCCAAGCTCGCCAACTTCGAGGTCGTCCTCACCAAGACCCTCGGCTCGGTCGGCCGCGGCCGCGAGAAGCTGCTCGGCACCGGCCCCGGCCTCGACGAACAGGGCTACGAGGACGAGGACGCCCCCGAGCGCAGCCACGACCCGGAGACCCTGCGCCGCACCGCCGACGAGTACGTGGACGTCAAGCTCGGCGCCTTCGAGGCGGTCCTCGCCAAGACCCTGGAGGCGGTCGGCCGCGGCCGCCAGAAGCTGCACGGCCGGATCGCCTCCGACGACCTCGGCGCCCTCGCCGACGACGCCACGACCGTCCAGCACTCCAGCGACGCCGACTATCTCGCCGACCTGGCCGCCGTCGCGGAGCAGCCGTCCCCGCCCGCGCAGCCGGTACCGCAGCAGCGGCAGGAGTACGCCCAGCCCCAGCCCCAGCCCGACCCCGCGTACGGCTACCAGCAGCAGCCGGATCCGTACGCCGGCTACCAGCAGCAGCCGTACGGCCAGCAGGACGCCTACGGCTACCAGCAGGCCGACCCGTACGCGTACCAGGGCGGCTACGACGCCCAGCAGCAGCCGTACGACCCGAACCACATGCAGGCCCAGCACGGCCAGCAGCAAGCGCAGCAGCAGAGCTACGCCCTCGACGAGACCAGCCTCTTCGACACCAGCATGATCACTCCCGAGCAGCTGCGGGCGTACGAGCGCGAGCGGGGCCTGTAGCGAAACGCGAGCGGGGCCTGTAGCGATGACGGGGCCCGTAGAGGAGGGGTCGATCGGGCGGGGCCAGGGCCCGATTGGGCCGAGAGCGAAAGGTCCAGTATCCTGGCTCTTCGGTCGCGCGTATGCCCGCGATCAACGCTGCCCCGGAACGCCGCAGGGCAGCATCCTCTGAGCTCGAAGACCGAAAGCAGGAATGGCCCTGAACGCCCGCCTCGACCACCGCAACCCCCTCGTGTTCGACACGCACGAGCTGGGTCGGCGGCCTGGTGCGCTGCAGCGCCTGACCCGCACGGTCGACGCTCCCAAGGACTTCGGTATCAAGGGAGTCATCGGAGTGCCGGAAGGCGCCCCGGTGGAGCTGGAGCTCCGCCTCGAGTCGGTCATGGAAGGTGTGCTCGTCACCGGCACCGCCCGTGCGCAGGCCGAGGGGGAGTGCGTAAGGTGTCTGGAGCCGCTCGAGCTGGAGCTCGACGCGGACTTCCAGGAGATGTTCTCGTACCCTGACGCCGACGACCGGGGCCGCGTGATCGCGGAACCGGCCGACGACGCCGAGGACGACGAGGACAGGCTCTTTGTCGAGGACGGTCTGATCGACCTCGAGACAGTGCTGCGCGATGCGGTGGTGCTCGCACTGCCGATGCAGCCGGTGTGCCGGGAGGACTGTGCGGGTCTGTGTTCCGAGTGCGGAGCCAACCTGAACGACGACCCGGACCACCACCACGACGCCGTCGACATCCGTTGGGCGGCATTGCAGGGACTCGCCGGCACCATGAAGGACGGCGAGAAGGACGAGATGAGCGGCGCCGAACCGGGCGTCGACGAGAAGCAGGAGAAGTAGCCGTGGCTGTTCCGAAGCGGAAGATGTCGCGCAGCAACACGCGCCACCGCCGGTCGCAGTGGAAGGCTGCGGTCCCCACCCTGGTTGCGTGCGAGCGCTGCCACGAGCCCAAGCAGCAGCACATCGCGTGCCCCTCGTGCGGCACCTACAACAAGCGCCAGGTCCTCGAGGTCTGAGCGGCTGGTGAGAGGCACTGTGTCCACGCCGAAGAAAAACTCTGCGGACAACCAGGCCTCGTCCCACACGCTTCTGGAAGGGCGGCTCGGCTACAAGGTCGAGTCCGCCCTTCTGGTGCGTGCGCTGACCCACCGTTCCTACGCGTACGAGAACGGCGGTCTGCCGACGAACGAGCGGCTGGAGTTCCTCGGGGACTCCGTGCTCGGCCTCGTCGTCACGGACACGCTGTACCGCACCCACCCCGACCTGCCCGAGGGCCAGCTGGCCAAGCTGCGGGCCGCGGTGGTCAACTCGCGTGCGCTGGCGGATGTGGGGCGCAGCCTCGACCTGGGTTCCTTCATCCGGCTGGGCCGCGGTGAAGAGGGCACGGGCGGCCGGGACAAGGCCTCCATCCTCGCCGACACCCTCGAAGCGGTGATCGGCGCGGTCTATCTCGACCAGGGGCTGGAGTCGGCGGCGGAGCTGGTGCACCGTCTGTTCGACCCGCTGATCGAGAAGTCCTCCAACCTCGGCGCCGGCCTGGACTGGAAGACATCCCTCCAGGAGCTCACCGCGACCGAAGGGCTCGGCGTGCCCGAGTACCTGGTCACGGAGACCGGCCCCGATCACGAGAAGACCTTCACTGCTGCCGCCCGCGTCGGAGGCGTCTCGTACGGCACCGGCACCGGCCGCAGCAAGAAGGAGGCGGAGCAGCAGGCCGCCGAGTCCGCCTGGCGGGCCATCCGGGCCGCGGCGGACGAGCGCGCCAAGGCCGCGGCCGAGGCCGAGGAGGTCGTCAAGACCGCCGAGGCGCACGCCGCCCAGCAGCAGAACGCCGACGCCCCGTCGGCCTCCGCCTGACCCGGCACATTCATCATCACCCCCGAGCGCCCGCCCCCTCCACGGGGCGGGCGCTCGGGCCGTAAACCGGTCCGCAGCGGGGACCGGACTGGACCGGAGGGGACACCATGCCCGAGCTGCCCGAGGTCGAGGTCGTACGGCGCGGACTCGAGCGGTGGGTCGCCCACCGGACCGTCGCCGAGGCCGAGGTCCTGCACCCGCGCGCGGTGCGCCGCCATCTCGCGGGCGCCGACGACTTCGCGCACCGCCTCAAGGGCCACCGCATCGGCACGCCCAGCAGGCGCGGCAAGTACCTGTGGCTGCCGCTGGAGGACACCGACCAGTCGATCCTGGCCCACCTCGGCATGAGCGGCCAGTTGCTGGTCCAGCCGCACACCGCGCCCGACGAGAAGCACCTGCGCATCCGCGTCCGCTTCACCGACGCCCTGGACACCGAGCTGCGCTTCGTCGACCAGCGCACCTTCGGCGGCCTGTCGCTGCACGACAACACCCCCGAGGGCCTGCCGGACGTCATCGCACACATCGCCCGCGACCCGCTCGACCCGCTCTTCGACGACGAGGCCTTCCACCAGGCGCTGCGCCGCAAGCGCACCACCATCAAACGGGCGCTGCTCGACCAGTCGCTGATCAGCGGCGTGGGCAACATCTACGCCGACGAGGCGCTGTGGCGCGCCCGCGTTCACTACGAGCGCCCCACGGCCGGCTTCACGCGCCCCCGCACCACACTCCTGCTGGGCCACGTCCGGGACGTCATGAACGCCGCCCTCTCCGTCGGCGGCACCAGCTTCGACAGCCTCTACGTCAACGTCAACGGCGAGTCCGGCTACTTCGACCGCTCCCTCGACGCCTACGGCCGCGAGGGCCTCCCCTGCCGCCGCTGCACCACCCCGATCCGCCGCCGCCCCTGGATGAACCGCTCCAGCTACTACTGCCCCACCTGCCAACGCCCACCCCGCACCCGGCAGGGCTAGGGCTGGTCGCGAAAGCCGCGTCTGCCGGGCGACGCCATGCACGCTCCCCGACTGCCTCAGGGGCGTGGGAGGTGCCCCCACTCGCCACGCCGGGCCCTGACCCACGTACGTCCAGTACGTGGGTCAGGGCCCGGCGCGCCGAGAGCACGGACCTGACGCCGCCCGGCCCGCCCTTCGGGCGGACGACGGGATTCCCGCAACCGGCCCTAGTAGCCGAAGTTCTGGGTCCACCAAGGGCCGCCGGGCCCGAAGTGGACGCCTACGCCGAGGGTCTTGAAGTCGCAGTTCAGGATGTTCGCGCGGTGGCCGGGGCTGTCCATCCAGGCCTGCATCACGGAGGCCGCGTCCGCCTGGCCGCGGGCTATGTTCTCGCCGCCCAGGTCGGCTATCCCGGCCCGCTGGGCGCGGTCCCACGGGGTGTCGCCGTCGGGGTCGGTGTGGTCGAAGAAGCCCCGCTCGGCCATGTCCTTGCTGAACGCCGTGGCCAGGTCGGCCAGCGGGTTGCTCGCGGTGACCGGACGGCAGCCCGCCTTGGCCCGTTCCTCGTTGACCAGCGCCAGGACCTGCGCGGCGGCAGCGGCCTCCGTCGCCGTAGCCCCCGGGCTCTTCGCCCGCTCCGACTTCTCCGGCTTCTCGGGAGCGGCCTCGCGGGTCGGCTCCTTCTCGGGCTTCTTGCTCGGCGTCTCTACGGGCTTCTTCTTCTCCGGCGTCTTCGTCGGCGAGGACGCGGAGGCCGACGGGGACGGGTTCGGCGAGCCGGCGCGCTCCGAGTCGCGGCTCGCCGGGTTGCCGGCCTCGCGTCCCGGGCTCTCCAGGCTGCCGGACGTA
Source organism: Streptomyces sp. 15-116A (assembly GCF_025290915.1). Taxonomy (GTDB): domain Bacteria; phylum Actinomycetota; class Actinomycetes; order Streptomycetales; family Streptomycetaceae; genus Streptomyces. Next base: position 12,966 of record NZ_JAOCQE010000139.1, read on the forward strand.
CCGCCCTGCTCGCTGGGGGAGTTGGTCGGCGAACCGTCCGCCTGCACGCTCTCGCCGGGGGCGGTGCCGCCGCCCAGCTTGTAGTTCTCCAGCCCCGGCACCGCGCCCGTGGCGACCGCCACCGTGCCGAGCGCGACCGCGGCGGACACACCGAGCAGACCGGTACGGACCGGGGCCGGGCCCTTCTTCTTCCTTCGCCGGTGCGCACTTCCGCGCGCGGCGCCGCCGTCGACCCCGTATGTGTCGTCCGGGAAGGGGTCGCTGCGGTCACTACGGAAGGCCCCACCGGTGAAGTCCCGGTTCGAGAAGCTGCTGTCCGAGAGACCGGTGGACGAGAAGCCCGTGGACGAGAAGCCGGTCGACGCAGAGGCAGTGGTCGGGAAGCTCGTCGACGAGACGTCCGTGGCCGACAGGCCGCCCACGGTGAGGCCGGTGTCGTACAGGTCGCGGTCCATGGGCCCGGCATCCGGGAAGCCCCCGTGCGCGTAACCGCCGCCGGCCGGGAAGCCACCCCGCGCAGAGCCGTCCCCCGCGTAACCGCCCTCCGCGAGGCCGCCGCGCGAGAAGTCGTCCGGGAAGTCCGGGAAACCCTCCCCGGCGAAGGCGGCCGTACCGGCGCCCCCCGCGCCGTCGTCCGTCGCGAAGAGGTACGCCTCGCTCTTCGCGTACGTCTCGGCGTACGCCTCCGGGTTCAGATACGGCGCGATGCCCATCGTGGGCGCGGTGTCGTCCGGCTGAGCGGTCAGCGGGTCGTAGCCGCCGTCCAGGGGGCCGTCGTGAAGAGTGACCCCCGTGGCGCGGCCCCTGGCGGCGCGGCCGGCGGCGGAGCGTCGGTGGCGTCCCATGTCCTGGCCTTCCTCGTCCTTGCGGTCGACTCGTCCTCGCGATCAACACGAAACTCACACGATCGAGTGAGTTTCATATGAGATTCATTGGGTCGGGACGCTACCGCATGGCGGGAGGGGATGGAGTGTCCGGTGTGACATTGTCCGGTTAGGTTGCAGTCATGAGCGAGGATGTGCGACTGGTCGCCTGGGTGCGGGGCCGTGTCCAAGGTGTGGGTTTCCGCTGGTTCACACGCGCCAAGGCCCTGGAGATCGGCGGTCTGAGCGGTTTTGCCCTCAATCTGGGGGACGGGCGCGTCCAAGTGGTCGCCGAGGGCTCCCGTGACCGCTGTGAAAAACTCCTCGACTGGCTCCAGGGCGGCGACACGCCCGGCCGCGTGGACGGGGTCACCGAGATCTGGGACACACCTCGCGGCGGCTACGACGGCTTCGCCATCCGCTGATCGCGCCCTCCGTCGAGGGTCCGGAGGGCCCCGCCGGGCCCGCCCGCCGGCTCCGCGGGACGGAAAAGTCCTGGTGGTTGCCGAGAAGGGCTTGCCGTGGGAGGCTCCAGCCGCAAAGATGATCGCCACGCCCCGAGGACCCGGAGGATTCGCGGCGCCGCCGATTCCGGCCGTGCGCACCCGGTTGTCCCCCAATACGGGGCGTGATCGTGTTGACCGTCAAACTTTTTGGTGAGACGCTGAAAGCCCCGCGCACCTTAGCTGTTTGGCATGGCTGAACGGCAGCACAACTCCAGGCCTGCCAAGCACCGCGGGTGCGAATCCCTCACGACCCACACCGCATCGGTCGGTCACTCAGTGTGGAGGACCATCCATCATGGCAAAGGCGCTTCTCGGTTACGTCGGCGGCTCCGACCCTCGACTCCTCGCCGAGATGCGACGGCTCCAGCAGCGCGTCCAGGACCTGGAATCCGAGCTCGTACGCATCCAGGCCGAGAAGGACGCGCTGGCGGCTGCCGCTTCTCACGACAGGATCATGGAGAGCGTTGACGCACACCAGGCGGAGCCTGCGCTCACCTGATCACTGCACCGCTCCACAACAGCACAGCAGTGGTCGGGCCGCCCGTGACAACCGCCACGTTGTTCAGAAGTGCAAGGGACGCCTCGGCGTCCCTTCTTTCTTGCCTCCCGCGGCCCCGCGCCTCGAAAGACTCCCGTGGACCCCGGCCCCGCCCCTGCCCGGCGGGTACTCGTTGTCCCGCGCATCCTTTCACCGTCTTTAACGTCTGGTCTGCCCTGCACGTTCACCCGTGAAACCGCGCGTTCATGGAGTGAGACATCCCCCGCCGGGTAAAGTCCGGCGGCGTGCACCTCAAGGCCCTGACCCTCCGCGGCTTCAAGTCGTTCGCCTCGGCGACCACGCTCCGGTTCGAGCCGGGCATCACGTGCGTCGTGGGACCGAACGGCTCGGGCAAGTCCAACGTCGTGGACGCGCTGAGCTGGGTCATGGGCGAGCAGGGCGCCAAGTCGCTGCGCGGCGGCAAGATGGAGGACGTCATCTTCGCCGGCACCACCGGCCGTCCCCCGCTCGGCCGCGCCGAGGTGTCCCTGACCATCGACAACTCCGACGGGGCGCTGCCCATCGAGTACGCCGAGGTCACCATCACGCGGATCATGTTCCGCAACGGCGGCAGCGAGTACCAGATCAACGGCGACACCTGCCGCCTCCTCGACATCCAGGAACTCCTCTCCGACTCCGGCATCGGCCGCGAGATGCACGTCATCGTCGGTCAGGGCCAGCTCGACTCCGTCCTGCACGCCGACCCCATGGGCCGGCGCGCCTTCATCGAGGAGGCCGCGGGCGTCCTCAAGCACCGCAAGCGCAAGGAGAAGGCGCTGCGCAAGCTGGACGCGATGCAGGCCAACCTCGCGCGCGTGCAGGACCTCACGGACGAGCTGCGCCGCCAGCTCAAACCCCTGGGCCGCCAGGCCGCCGTCGCCCGCAGGGCCGCCGTCATCCAGGCCGACCTGCGCGACGCCCGCCTCCGCCTCCTCGCCGATGACCTCGTACGGCTCCGGGAGGCGCTCAAGGCCGAGATCGCCGACGAGGCGGCCCTGAAGGAACGCAAGGAAGCCGCCGAGCAGGAACTGAAGAAGGCACTCCAGCGCGAGGCCCTGCTGGAGGACGAGGTACGCAGGCTCACCCCGCGCCTGCAGAACGCCCAGCAGACCTGGTACGAGCTCTCCCAGCTCGCCGAACGCGTCCGCGGCACCATCTCGCTCGCCGACGCCCGCGTGAAGAGCGCCACCTCCGCGCCCCCCGAGGAGCGGCGCGGCCGCGACCCCGAGGAGATGGAGCGCGAGGCCGCCCGCATCCGCGAACAGGAGGCCGAGCTGGAGGCGGCCCTGGAGGCGGCTGAACGCGCCCTGGAGGACACGGTCGCCCACCGCGCCGAACTGGAGCGCGAACTCGCCCAGGAGGAACGCCGCCTCAAGGACGCCGCCCGCGCCATCGCAGACCGGCGCGAGGGCCTCGCCCGGCTCAAGGGCCAGGTCGGCGCGGCCCGCTCCCGCGCCGCCGCCGCGCAGGCCGAGATCGAGCGCCTGGCCGCCGCCCGCGACGAGGCCCAGGAACGCGCCGTCGCCGCCCAGGAGGAGTACGAGGCCCTCAAGGCCGAGGTCGACGGCCTCGACGCCGGCGACGCGGAACTCGCCGAACAGCACGAGGCGGCCAAGCAGCGCCTCGCCGAGGCGGAAGCGGCCCTCACCGCCGCCCGCGAGGCCCTCACGACGGCAGAACGCAAGCGCGCCGCCACCCAGGCCCGCCATGAGGCCCTGGCCACGGGCCTGCGCCGCAAGGACGGCACGGGCGCCCTCCTCACCGCGAAGGACCGCCTCACGGGCTTGCTGGGTCCGGCAGCAGAGCTCCTCACGGTGACCCCCGGCTACGAGGTCCCCCTGGCGGCAGCCTTTGGCGCAGCAGCCGACGCCCTGGCAGTGACGTCACCCTCGGCGGCGGCCGACGCGATCCGCCTGCTCCGCAAACAGGACGGCGGCAGAGCAGCACTGCTCGTGGCAGGACCGGGCGAGGGGGAAACCCCGGCCGCTGCAACGCCCCCCAGGGGCGCGGGGCTGTGTCCGACATGTGGCTACCGCCACGCGGGCGCGACCAGCCCCCACCC
>NZ_JAOCQE010000014.1 GCF_025290915.1 Streptomyces sp. 15-116A
GCGGTTCAGACGGGCGTCGGAGAGCAGCATCCGCAGACCGCTCGCGTGCAGCAGGGAGTTGAGGCCGTCGAGCAGATCGACGTACCAGGGATTGCGCAGGTCGTTCAGGAGCACGCCGACCGTGCGGGTGCGCCGCTCGCTCAGGCTGCGCGCGGCGGCGTTGGGCCGGTAGCCGAGCTCGCGCGCGGCACGCAGCACGGCGTCGCGTTTCTCCGGGCGCACCTGGTCGGAGCCGCGCAGGACCAGCGAGACCAGCGACTTGGACACCCCGGCCCGTTCGGCCACGTCACGGATCGTCGGCGGTCTCATGGCATGGACCGTTCCATGGGCGGCGCGGGGTTGTCAAAGGCTTGACACCCTCACCTGAAGCCCTCCAGGGTGGCCTGGACAGCTTCTGGAACGGTCCAAGTAGGGGCGCTCATGGTGGATACGCTCGGTGTCGCCGTCGTCGGGTTCGGCTGGATGGGGCGGGTGCACACGCAGGCGTACGCGCGTGTGCGGCACCACTATCCGCGGCTCGCCGTGCGCCCGGAACCGGTGACCGTCGCTGACGAGGTGCCGGGCCGGGCCGAGGAGGCCGCCGCGCAGTTCGGGTTCGCCTCGACGAGCCGCGACTGGCGTGAGGTGGCCGCCGATCCACGAGTCGAGGCGGTGAGCATCACCGCGCCGAACTTCCTGCACCGGGAGATCGGCGTCGCCATGGCCGAGGCCGGCAAGCACCTCTGGATCGAGAAGCCGGTGGGCCTGAGTTCCGAGGACGCCCGCGCGGTCGCGGACGCGGTGGCGAAGGCGGGCGTCCAGGGCGCGGTCGGCTTCAACTACCGCAACGCTCCGGCCGTGGAGGCGGCCCGCGATCTGATCGCCTCCGGGGAGATCGGCACGGTCACGCATGTCCGCTTCCGGCTGTTCAGCGACTACGCGGCTCATCCCGAGGGCGCGCTGACCTGGCGGTACGAGCGGGAGCGGGGCGGCAGCGGGGTGCTGGGCGACCTGGCCTCGCACGGCGCGGACCTGGCCCGCTTCCTGCTCGGCGACATCGCCTCCCTGGCCGCGGACACCGCCGTCTTCGTGCCGGAGCGGGCGCGGCCCGTGGGCGCCACGGCCGGTCACTCCCGCGCGTCCGGCGGCGAGCCGGGGCCGGTGGAGAACGAGGACTACGTCAACTGCCTGCTGCGCTTCGCCTCCGGTGCGCGGGGCGTGCTGGAGGCGTGCCGGGTGTCGGTGGGCGAGCAGAACAACTACGGCTTCGAGGTGCACGGCACCAAGGGCGCCGTCTTCTGGGACTTCCGCCGGATGAACGAACTGGGCGTCAGCCGCGGCACGTCGTACCAGGACCAGCCGGTGAGCACGGTGTATGTCGGTCCGGGCGCCGGTGAGTTCGGCGCGTTCCAGCCCGGGGCGGCCAACGCCATGGGCTACGACGACCTGAAGGTCATCGAGGCCCACCGCTTCCTGCGCTCCGTCGCGGAGGGCGTCCCGCACGGCGCGACGCTCGCCGACGCGGTGGCCGCGGCCGCCGTACTGGACGCGATGGTGCGCTCGGCGGCGGACGGCACGTGGGTGACGGTGGAGGGCGCTTCCTGACGGGTGGGCCGTCAGCGGGCCGCGACCTCCCGGCGTCCCAGCCAGACCTTGACCGGCACCAGCACCAGCCACCACCACATGGCGGCGGGCCCCATGAGCAGGGCCAGCGGGATGGTCACCAGGAACACCGCCACCGTCGATCCCATGTCGAGGGCGGAGTAGGTGGCGTTGCGCCGCGGCTGCTCGTCGCCGCACAGCCAGGGGCGCCGGGTGATGACGAGGAGCAGGACGAGGTGAACGGTGCCGAGGGAGGCGACCGTCGCCGCGTAGACGACGACCGAGACGGTCTCGTGGCCGTAGTCCGAGACCAGGGTGGTGGGGAAGGGCAGCAGTGCGGCGAGCCCCAGGCCGAGCATGGTCAGGAGGACCACCTGGGCATCCACCTGCCGCACACCGCTGAAGATCATGCGGTGGTCACGCCAGAACCCGGCCAGCACCCCCAGGCTGATCCCGTAGGCACCGAGGTTGGGCAGCACCTCGCGCAGGGCTTCGTGGTAGGCCGCGGAGTCCAGTCCCGGCGGCACGGACAGATCGAGGACGAGCAGGGTGATGGCGATGGCGAAGACGCCGTCGGCGAGCGTCACCAGCCGCTCGGGCCCGCCTTCCGGGGTGGGTTTCCTCATGCGCACGACGGTATGCAGCAGGGGCAGGCTCGGGCCTTCGTGACACGGCGTCACCCCGTGGGCATGTTGTACGGCGTCACCACCTGGATCGGCGACGGCAGGGTGGGTCCGGCGGGCGGCAGGGCGCCGTGGGCGCGCATCACGAGATGACAGGCTTCGCGCAGATCATGGCGCAGATCGTGGTGGAGCACGGCGGACAGGCGGTGCTCGCGCAGCAGCCGGGTGTTGTCCTGGTCGAGGTCGTGGGCGATGAACACGGCGCAGGCGCGTCCGGCGTCCTCGAAGGCGCGGAGCGTGGCGACGTTGCCGCCGCCGATCGAGTAGACGGCGCGGATGTCCGGGTCCCGGTCCAGGGCGGTCCGTACGAGGTCGTACTGCGTGGCGTCCAGGCCCTGCCCCTCGGCGATCTCGACGAGGGTGTGCTCGGGGTGCCGGGCGCGCATGGCGCTGCGGAAGCCCATCTCGCGCTCCTCCTCGTTGCGGAAGAAGCCGCTGCTGAGGCTGGTGAGGACATGGGCGGGACGGTCGTCGAGCCACTGGCCCACGAGGTACGCGGCGGTGGCGCCCGCCGCGCGGTTGTCACTGCCGACGTAGCCGATCCGGGCGCTCGCGGGCAGGTCGGTCACCAGCGTCACGACCGGGATGCCCGCCGCCGCGAGGCGTCCCACGGCGGCGGTGATCTCGGGGACGTCCGGCGCCTTGAGGATCACGCCCTGGGAGCCGCGCCGGGCGATCCGGTCGAGGGTGGCGACCAGGTCCGCCACGGGTCCCGTCTCCCGGAAGTGGAAGCGGGAGCGGACCACCGCCGGGTGCAGGGACGGCAGTTCGGCCTCCAGCGCGGCCCGTACGGCGGTGGAGAACCGCTGCGGGGACTGCATCACGATGTCCACCATGAACGTACGGCCGACGAGGCGGACCTGGGTGCGCTGCCGGTCCAGGTCGGCGATCGCCCGGCGCACCTCCTGCGCGGTGCTCTCCCGCACGCCACCCCGGCCGTTGAGCACCCGGTCGACGGTGGCCTCGCTCAGCCCTGCCTGACGTGCGATCTCCCGGATCGGGAAGGGGTGGCCCATGCGCCGGCTCCTGAGGGGTTTTTGATGGCTCGCTGCTGGTTGTTCGAGGGGTTTGTACTGACAAGAATGGCAGAGCCGCGTCGCTCAGTGACCCGAAAGGACGAGGCTGCGCGAGCGGTTCTGGCTTCTCGGGTGAGGGGTTGCCGCGCGGTGTCGTTGGTTGTCTGCGGGTTTGTTGTGGCTGGTCGCGCAGTTCCCCGCGCCCCTGTGGGGCGCGTTGTCATCAACCCTCGTTCAAGGAGTCGGACTTTTATGCGCATCGGAATTCTCGGGCTTGGTCGGATCGGTGCTTTTCATGCCGAGACTCTTTTCGGGCTCGACGTCGTCGACTTGCTCGTCGTCTGTGATCCGGTCGCGGATGCCGCCAAGGCCGCCGGCGAGCGGTTCGGGGCCGACGTCGTGGATTCGGCCGAGGCTCTGCTGGACGCCGGGGTGGACGGTGTGGTCGTGGCCGCCGCCACCGACGCCCATCCCGCGTTGATCCTCGCCGGGGTCGACGCCGGGGTGCCTGTGTTGTGCGAGAAGCCTGTTGCCAGGACCATGAGCGAGGGTGTCCAGGTGCTCAAGGCCGTCGCGGGGCGGGACGTGCCCGTGCAGATCGGGTTCAACCGGCGTTTCGACGCCGGGTTCGTCGCCGCGCGCGACGCCGTGCGGAGCGGGGAGCTGGGCACCTTGCACACCGTGCGGTCGACCACCCTGGACCCCGCTCCCCCGCCCGCCGCCTACATCGCCGCCTCCGGAGGCATCTTCCGGGACTGCTCCGTGCACGACTTCGACATCATCCGCTGGGTGACGGGCCGTGAGGTGACCGAGGTGTACGCGGTCGGCGGCAACCGGGGCGCCGACTACATCAGGGCGGCGGGCGACGCCGACACCACCGGCGCGGTCCTCACCCTGGACGACGGGACCATCGCGGTGGTCTCCAACTCCCGTCACAACGGCCGGGGTCACGACGTCCGCATGGAGATCCACGGGTTCGAGGACTCCGTCGCGGTCGGTCTGGAGGACAAGCTGCCGCTCAGGTCGGTGGAGCCGGGCGTGACCTTCCCCGCGGGCACCCCGCACGACTTCTTCATGGACCGCTTCGCCGACGCCTACCGCGCCGAACTCACCGCGTTCACCGAGGTCGTGGCCGGCACCCGGCCCTCACCCTGCACGGTCGCGGACGCGCTGGAGGCCGGCTGGATCGCCGAGGCGTGCACCCTGTCACTGCGCGAGCACCGGCCCGTGAGGGTCGAGGAGGTGCGGGAGGGGTGAGCGAGACGTGAGAAGGGCCCGCCCCCTGCTCGTCGGGGGGGGCGGGCCCTTTGCGTCTCGGGTCAGCGGTAGAGCTGCGGCTTCTCGACGAGGTCGACCTCCACCCGGCCGCCCTCCTCCAGTGCCCGTATCCCCGCCTCGCAGACCGCGGCCGCCGCGTAGCCGTCCCAGGTGCTGGGTCCGGTGACCTCGCCGCGGCGGGTGCTGTCGACCCATGCCTGGAGTTCGTCGTCGTAGGCCTGGGCGAAGCGTTCGGTCCAGTCCTGGGTGATGGTGCCGCCCCAGCGTCCTGCCATGTGGGTGATCAGGGCGTGGCCGTCGCCGATGCGGGCGGTGCCGCGTTCGCAGACCGCCTCGGCCTGGACCTGGTAGCCGAAGCCGCAGTTGACGAAGATCTCGACGTCGGAGATCGCGCCGCCGTCGGTCTCCAGGACGACGAACTGCGGGTCGCTCAAGCCCTCCGGGGCGCCGCCCGACGGGGTGGGGCGCAGGACGGTGACAGCGCTGATCTCGTGGCCGAGCAGCCAGCGCGTGGCGTCCACCTCGTGGGCGACGGAGTCGCTGATGAGCATGGAGCTGGTGAAGAACGGCGGGCTGGCGACGTTGCGGTGGCGGTTGTGCAGCATCAGGGGGCGCCCCAGCTGACCCGTGCTGAGCAGTGCCTTCAGGCGTACGTATTCGGTGTCGTAGCGGCGCATGAAGCCGACCTGCACGCGGCGGTGGCCGAGGGCCTGTTCGGCTTCCAGGACGCGCAGCGCGGACGCCGCGTCGGGGGTGAGCGGCTTCTCGCACAGCACGGGCAGATCGCGTTCGAACGCGGCGAGCAGCGCGGCCTCGTGGGCCGGGCCCGGGGAGGCGATGAGGACGGCGTCGACGTCGGCCGCCGCCATCGCGGCGGCCGGGTCGGTGTGGGCGGTGCAGCCGTCGATGCCCGCGGCCACGGCTTTGGCGCGTTCGGCGTCGATGTCGGCCACGGCGGCGACCCGGGCGCCGCTGATCACGCTGTCGATACGGCGTACGTGGTCGGCGCCCATGCGGCCGGTGCCGATCACGGCGATGCCCAGTGGCTCGCGTACGGTCATGGCGTGCTGGCCCTTCGGTCGTCAGGCGCCGCAGGAGCGGAGGAAGGTGCGGGTGCGGACCGCGATCGGCAGTGGCTTGTCCGGCTCGCACGGGTACATGTCCTGCTCGACGATGGCGAACAGGTCCACGCCCAGCTTCTGGGCGGCGGTGAGGACCGGGCCCAACTCGGGTACTCCCGACGGGGGTTCGCACATGACGCCGCGCTGGACCGCAGGTCCGAAGGGGATCTCGTTCTTCACGACGTCGGCGAGGATGTCCGGGTCGACCTGCTTGAGGTGCAGGTAGCCGATGCGTTCGCCGTAGGTCTCGATCAGCTTGACGCTGTCGCCGCCGCAGTAGGCGTAGTGCCCGGTGTCCAGGCAGAGGTTGACGACATCCGAGTCGGTGGAGTCGAGGAAGCGCTCGACGTGTTCCTCGGTGTCGATGTGGGTGTCGGCGTGCGGGTGGACGACGATGTCCAGGCCGTACGTCTCCCGCACCTCGCGGCCGAGGCGTTCCATGCCGCGGGTGAGGTGGCCCCACTGCTCGGTGGTGAGCTCCGGGGGTTCGAGGATCTCGGCGGTCTTGTCGTCGCGCCAGAAGGACGGGATGACGACGAGGTGCTTGGCGTCCATGGCCTGGGTGAGGGCGGCGACCCGGCTGACCTGCTCCCAGGTGGCGTCCCACTCGGAGGGGCCGCGGTGCAGTCCGCAGAAGATGGTGCCTGCGGACACCTTGAGGTTCCGCTGGTTCACCTCGTCGGTGAGGCGGGCCGGGTCGGTGGGGAGGTAGCCGTAGGGGCCGAGTTCGATCCAGGAGTAGCCGGCCTCGGCGACCTCGTCGAGGAAGCGCTGCCAGGGCACCTGCCGGGGGTCGTCGGGGAACCAGACGCCCCAGGAGTCGGGGGCGGAACCGACCCGGATGCGGTCGAGCGCGAGGGCCATGTCAGGACTTTCCTTCCGGGGACGCGGCGGCGGGGGCCTGGAGGTCCGTCTCCTCGGGCAGTTCCTCGACGTCGACGCCGCGGACCTGCGCCAGTTCGTGCTTGAGCGCGGCGAGTTCGGCGCCGCCGGCCATGTGGTTGGTGAGCTCCTCGAGGCTGACCTCGCTGCGGTCGGCGGACAGCTCCAGGGTGCCCAGGCGCAGCACGTTGAAGTGGTCGCCGACCATATAGGCGTGGTGCGGGTTGTGGGTGATGAAGATGACGCCGAGGCCGCGGTCGCGGGCCATGGCGATGTACTTCAGGACCACGCCGGACTGCTTGACGCCGAGGGCGGCGGTCGGCTCGTCGAGGATGAGGACGCGGGCGCCGAAGTAGACGGCGCGGGCGATGGCGACGCACTGGCGCTGACCGCCGGAGAGCGTGCCGATGGGCTGCTCCATGTCGTCGAGGACGATGCCCATGTTGCGCAGTTCCTCGTCGGCGGTCCTCTTCATGCGGTCGATGTCGAGGCGGCGTACGGGCCAGGGGCCCTTGGTCATCTCGGAGCCGAGGAAGAAGTTGCGCCACACCGGCATCAGCGGGACGACGGCGAGGTCCTGGTAGACGGTGGCGATGCCCCTGTCGAGCGCCTCGCGCGGGGTGGAGAAGCGCACCGGTTCGCCGTCGACGAGGAACTCGCCCTCGGTGTGCTGGTGCAGGCCGGAGATGATTTTGATGAGGGTGGATTTTCCGGCGCCGTTGTCGCCGAGGACACAGGTCACCTTGCCGGGGTGGACGGTCAGGTCGACTCCGTGCAGGGCGCGGATGTTGCCGTAGGACTTGCCGGCGCCGCGCAGTTCGACCAGGGGGCGGTCGCCGTCCGGCGCGGTGTCCTTCAGGGCGGTCCCGTGGGTGCCGGTGGTCTTGTCGGTCATTGCGGTCACCTCCGGGTCGCCGTGCGCTGGACCCACAGATTGATGAGGACGGCGCCGAGCAGCATCACGCCGAGGAAGGCCTTGAACCAGTCGGGGTTCCAGCCGGCGTAGACGATGCCCTGCTGCACCATGCCGAACATGAACGCGCCGAAGACGGGGCCGATCGCCGAGCCGGCGCCGCCGGTGAGCAGACAGCCGCCGATGACGGCCGCGGCGATGTAGATGAGCTCCTGGCCGACGCCCTCGCCGGACTGCACGGTGTCGAAGGAGAACAGGTTGTGCATGCCGACGAACCAGGCGCCGAAGCCGACCAGCATGAACAGCGAGATCTTGGTGAAGGTGACGGGGACGCCGACCGCGCGGGCGGACTCCTTGTTGCCGCCGACCGCGAAGATCCAGTTGCCGTACTTGGTGCGCAGCAGCACCCAGGTGGCGAGGGCGGCGAAGACCAGCCACCACACCACGGTGATCTTCACCTGGACGCCGGCGACGTCGAAGCTGGAGGCGAAGATCGCCTTGGCCTGGTCGAAGCCGTCCATGTCGCTGATGCTGTCGGTGGCGACGTTGCCGGTGACCAGCTTGGTCACCGCGAGGTTGACGCCCTGCAGGATCAGGAAGGTGCCGAGGGTGACGAGGAAGCTGGGCAGTCCCGTCCTGATCAGCAGCCAGCCGTTGAACAGGCCGATGCCCAGCGACACGATCAGGGCGACGATCACACCCACCCAGACGTTCAGGGTGAGCTGGTAGCTGAGCATGCTCGCGGTGAGCGCCGAGGTGATCACCGCGACGCCGGCCGAGAGGTCGAACTCGCCGCCGATCATCAGCAGGGCCACGGGCAGCGCCATGATCCCGATGGTCGACGACTGGTACAGGATGTTGGCGAACGAGCTGCCGTCGCGCACGGGCGGGGCGGCGAACAGGAAGAACACCAGGACGGCCACGGCACCGAGGAACACCCCGACCTCGGGCCGGGCGAGCAGGCGCAGCGCCGGCGGGCGCCGCGTGGTCCGGCCGTCGGACTGCTTCGGGCCGCCGGCCGGCGGTGTGGTCACCGCCGGCTCAGCCTGTCGCGTCATGCTCATCACCGAGTGCCCTTCGCGGCGAACTCGGAGACCGCGTCGACGTTGGACTTGTCGACGAACGCCGGGCCGGTCAGCACCGGCTGCTCGCCGCCGCCGCTGTAGTTGCCGTTGTTCTTGTAGAGCCACAGGCCGTCCACGGCGAGGTAGCCCTGGAGGTAGGGCTGCTGGTCGACGGCGAACTGGATGTCGCCGTTCTTGATCGCCGAGGTCAGCTGCTTGTTGAGGTCGAACGTGGCGACCTTCGCCTCGCTGCCCGCGTCGCCCGCCGACTGCACCGCGGTCGGCGCGAAGGGGGCGCCGAGGGTGACGACGTAGTCGATGGAGGGGTCCTGCTTGAGCTTGGCGGTGATCGTCGACTTCACGGACGGCATGTCGGTGCCGTTGACGTTGAGTATCTGGGTCTTGCCCTCGAAGGTCTTCTCGACGCCGGCGCAGCGCTGGGTCAGGCCGACGTTGCCCTGCTCGTGGATGACGCAGACGGCGTTCTTCGCGCCGACCTCGTTGAGCTTCTTGCCGAACGCCTCGCCCGCGACGGACTCGTCCTGGCCGAAGAACTCCAGAAGGCCGAGCTCCTTCCAGTCGCTGAGCCCGGAGTTGAGGCCGACGACGGGGATGCCGGCCGCCTCGGCCTTGCCGATGACGCTCTTCAGCGCGTCGGGCTTGGCGAGGGTGACGGCGATGCCGTCGACCTTCTGGTCGATGGCGTTCTGCACCAGGTTGGCCTGGTTGCCGGCGTTCGGGTCGGCGGAGTAGACGAGCTTGATGTTGTCCTTGGCGGCGGCGGCCTCGGCGCCCTTGCGGACGATGTCCCAGAAGGTGTCGCCCGGCGCCTGGTGGGTGACCAGGGCGACCGTCATCCGGGGCGTGTCGGCCTTGCCCGCCGAGGCGTCGGCTCCGCCCTCCTCGGCCTTCTTGCCGCCGGAGCCGCTGGAGCAGCCGGCGAGGGTCAGGGCAGCTGCCGCGGCCACGGCGACGATCGGCGCGACTCTGCGGGAGCGGATGTGAGAAGAGCGGTTCATCTGTCCTGCACCTCACTGTGCTACGCGGGGAAGGGGCGGGGGCTGCGGATCCCGGGGGTACCGGGCCGGAGCCACGGAGTCCGGATCGTTGTGCCGGAGTCCGGCTCGTGCGGCCGGAGTCCGGGTCGAGTGCCAGGGAGAACGGCTGTCGTGCTGGGACCGGATCCAATCCCCTGACGCGTTCTCTGTCAATACTTTGTTAAGACATCATTTCACGAGCTAGTCCGAATGTAAGTACAAACTATTGACAGCGCCGCCCTCGGAGACCTACACCTGGGAGGCGGCAGGTCCCCGGAACACGCCCCCCCCCGTGGCAGGGCGCCCTGGGACCCGCATCCCCAAGAGTCTCGAGGAGCGTCGCTCAATGGCCGACTCACCACAGTATTTCGACCTGATCACCATGGGGCGCATCGGGGTCGACCTTTACCCCCTGCAGACCGGAGTGCCCCTGTCGCAGGTCGAGACGTTCGGCAAGTTCCTGGGCGGCTCGGCCGCCAACGTCGCCGTCGCCGCCGCCCGCCTCGGCCGCTCCACCGCGGTGATCACCCGAACCGGCGACGACCCCTTCGGCGTCTATCTGCACGAGGCCCTGAAGGACTTCGGCGTCGACGACCGCTGGGTCACCCCGGTCGCCGCGTACCCGACGCCGGTCACCTTCTGCGAGATCTTCCCGCCGGACGACTTCCCGCTCTACTTCTACCGCCGCCCCAAGGCCCCCGACCTGGAGATCCACACCGGCGAACTCGACCTGGGCGCGATCCGCGCGGCCGGCATCTTCTGGATCACCGGCACCGGGCTGAGCGAGGAACCGAGCCGTTCCGCCACGCTCGACGCGCTGCGGGCCCGTGCGAAGGGCGGCACGACAGTCTTCGACCTCGACTGGCGGCCGATGTTCTGGCGCGCCCCCGACGAGGCCCGCCCCTACTACCGCGAGGCCCTGCGCCACGCCACGGTCGCGGTCGGCAACGTCGACGAGTGCGAGATCGCCACGGGTGTCCGTGAGCCCGCCGCGTGCGCGGAGGCGCTGCTGGCGGCCGGGGTGGAGCTGGCGGTCGTCAAACAGGGGCCCAAGGGGGTGCTCGCGGTCCACCGTGACGGGACGAGGGCCGAGGTGCCGCCGGTGCCGGTGGAGGTGGTCAACGGCCTCGGTGCGGGCGACGCCTTCGGCGGCTCCCTGTGCCACGGCCTGCTCTCCGGCTGGGACCTGGAGAAGACCATGCGCCACGCCAACGCCGCCGGCGCCCTCGTCGCCTCCCGCCTCGCCTGCTCCTCCGCGATGCCGACACAGGAGGAGATCACCGACCTCCTGGCCCACGCGACGCCGGGCGCCCCGGAAACGAGCCGGCCGTGACGGCAGGTCCCCGGACACGGCACTCGGGCCCGGCTGCCGTACGACTGCCGCCTCGCCGGGCGCCACACCCCGCACCACCACCGCCTCGTCGCCGGACGGCGCACGCGGAGCGCGTCCCGCGCGCGTCGCACCTGAGCCGCGTTGCCGGTTCCGGCGAGTCGGCCGAGTCTCAGTTCTGAACGGAGCCCTTCCTTGAATCTCAGCATCGCCGACCTCACCACGGTCCGGGCCCGGCACCCCGAGGCCGTCGCCGAGGCCGCCGCGCGTCGGGTGCGCCGGCCGCTGCTCGGTGACAGCGGGCGGCTGATGATCGTGGCCGCGGACCATCCCGCCCGGGGCGCGCTCGGTGTCGGCGGCCGACCGCTGGCGATGGCCAACCGCGCCGACCTGCTGGAGCGCCTGTGCGTCGCGCTGTCCCGGCCCGGTGTCGACGGGGTGCTGGCCACCGCCGACATCCTGGAGGACCTGCTGCTGCTCGGGGTGCTGGACGACAAGGTCGTCATGGGGTCCATGAACCGCGGCGGCCTCGCGGGCGCGGCCTTCGAGATGGACGACCGGTTCACCGGCCACCGCGCCGAGGACATCGAACGGCTCGGCTTCGACGCGGGCAAGCTGCTGGTCCGTATCGACTACGACGACCCGGGCTCGCTGGCCACCCTGGAGTCCACCGCCCGCTCCATCGACGCCATGGCCGCACGCCGGCTCCCGGTGTTCGTGGAGCCGTTCATCTCCCGCCGCGTCGACGGCCGGGTCCGCAACGACCTGTCGGCCGAGGCCGTGACCCGGTCCATCGCCATCGCCTCCGGCCTCGGCGGCACCTCCGCCTACACCTGGCTGAAGCTGCCCGTCACCGAACACGCCGACGACATGGCGGAGGTGCTGGGCGCCTCCACGCTGCCCGTGGTGCTGCTGGGCGGCGAGGTCGGCGATCAGGAGGCGGCGTACGAGCGGTGGGGCAAGGCGCTGCGGCTGCCGACCGTGCGCGGTCTGGTCGTCGGCCGGTCGCTGCTCTACCCGGCGGAGGGCAGTGTGGAGCAGGCGGTGGACACGGCCGTCGGCCTGTTGTGAGACGCCCGTCGTGACGAAAGGGAACCCATGACGTATCACCTTCCCGCGGGTAAGGCGCAGGCCGGCCCCTACCTCGTCGACGTGACCCCCGAGACGGCCGGCTGGGGCTACTCCGGCCTGCGCGTCCTCCAGCTGCCGCCGGGCGGCACGCACACCTTCGACACCGGCGAGAGCGAGTGGATCGTGCTCCCGCTGACCGGCGGCTGCACGGTCGCCGCCGCCGACGACTTCGGCCACGACACCTTCGAACTCACCGGCCGCACCAGCGTGTTCGAGGGGGTGAGCGACTTCGCGTACGTCCCGCGCGACGCCCGCGCCACCGTCACCTCGACGGGCGGCGGACGGTTCGCGCTCACCGGCGCCCGCTGCACCCGCCGCCTGCCCGCCCGCTACGGCCCCGCCTCCGACGTCCCCGTGGAGCTGCGCGGCACCGGCACCTGTTCCCGCCAGGTCAACAACTTCGGCGCGGCGGGAGTCTTCGAGTGCGACAAGCTGATCGCGGTCGAGGTGATCACCCCCGGCGGCAACTGGTCGTCGTTCCCGCCGCACAAGCACGACGAGCACCGGCCGGGCGAGGAGTCCGTGCTGGAGGAGATCTACTACTTCGAGTTCGCCGCGCACGCCGGCATCCCCGGTCTCGGCTACCAGCGCGTCTCACCTTCCGGCCCCGGCCGTGAGACGGATGTGCTGGCCGAGGTGCGCGACGGCGACGTCGTCCTCATCCCCGACGGCTGGCACGGGCCGTCGATGGCCGTACCCGGCCACCACATGTACTACCTCAACGTCATGGCGGGCCCCGAGGCCGAGCGCGCCTGGCTGATCTGCGACCACCCCGACCACGCCTGGATCCGCGACACCTGGCCGGACCAGACGGTCGATCCCCGACTGCCCCTCTACACCGCACCGGAGAGGTCCCTATGAGCGCCGCCACCCGCCGACTGACGACCGCCCAGGCGCTGGTGCGGTTCCTCGCCGCCCAGTACACCGAGCGCGACGGCGCGCGACGCCGGCTGATCGCGGGCACATGGGGCATCTTCGGCCACGGTAATGTGGCGGGCCTCGGGCAGGCGCTGGTGGAGTACGCGGACGTCATGCCGTACCACCAGGGCCGCAACGAGCAGGCCATGGTGCACGCGGCCGTCGGCCACGCCCGCCAGCTGAACCGGCTCTCCGCGCAGGCCGTGACGACGTCCATCGGCCCCGGCGCGACCAACCTGGTCACCGGCGCGGCCCTCGCCACCATCAACCGCCTGCCCGTGCTGCTGCTCCCCGGCGACTACTTCGCCTCGCACGCCGCCGACCCGCTGCTGCAGCAGCTGGAGCACCCGGTCGAGGCCGACGTGTCCGTCAACGACACCCTGCGCCCGGTCTCCCGCTACTTCGACCGGATCACCCGCCCGGAGGCGCTGATCCCGTCGGCGCTCCAGGCCATGCGCGTCCTCGCCGACCCGGCGGAGACCGGTGCGGTCACGCTCGCGCTGCCGCAGGACGTGCAGGCGGAGGCGTACGACTGGCCGGAGGAGTTCTTCGCCGAGCGCGTCTGGTACGTCCGCCGCCCCGCGCCGGACCCGGTGGAGCTGGACGCCGCCGTGGCCGCCGTACGGTCCGCCCGGCGCCCGCTGATCATCGCCGGGGGCGGGGTCCACCACAGCGAGGCCGAGGGCGCGCTGAGGGCGCTGGCCGACGCCACCGGCATCCCGGTCGCCTCCACCCAGGCCGGCAAGGGCTCCCTGCGCCACGACCACCCGGCCGACCTCGGCGGCATCGGCCACACCGGTACGGCGGTGAGCGACGACCTCGCCCGCACGGCCGACCTCGTGATCGGCGTCGGCACCCGCTACACCGACTTCACCACCGCCTCCGGAACCCTCTTCCAGCACCCGGACGTCCGCTTCCTCAACCTCAACATCACCGGCTTCGACGCGCACAAGCTGGCCGCGCGCACCCTGGTCTGCGATGCGCGCACCGGCCTCGAACAGCTGACGGAGGCGCTGGCCGGGCACCGCGTGGACGCGGCGTACGAGGCCGAGTACCGGGCCGGCAAGGAGCGCCGGGAGCGGGTCGTCGAGGACGCCTACCGTGCGGACGACGAGCACGCGGTGCCGACGCAGACGCAGGTGCTGGGCGTGCTCGACGCGATCGTGGGCGACGAGGACGTGGTGATCAACGCGGCCGGTTCGCTCCCCGGCGACCTGCACAAACTGTGGCGTGCGCGCGGCCCGCGCCAGTACCACCTGGAGTACGGCTACTCCTGCATGGGTTACGAGATCCCGGCCGCGATCGGCGTGCAGCAGGCCGCGCCCGGCACGCCCGTGTGGGCGCTGGTCGGCGACGGCACGTATCTGATGATGCCGACGGAGATCGTCACCGCGGTCCAGGAGCGCCTGCCGGTCAAGATGGTCCTGATCCAGAACCACGGGTACGCCTCCATCGGCGGCCTGTCCGAGTCGGTGGGCGGCGAACGCTTCGGCACCGCCTACCGTCACCGGGCCGCCGACGGCACCTTCACCGGCGCCCCGCTGCCCGTGGACCTCGCGGCCAACGCGGCCAGCCTCGGCATGGACGTGCTGCGCGCCAAGACCGTACGGGAGCTGCGGCACGCGCTGGCCGAGGCGCGCACCGCCGACCGTCCGACGTGCGTGTACGTCGAGACCGACCCGGCCGGGACCGCGCCCCCGGCCGAGGCGTGGTGGGACGTGCCGGTCGCCGAGGTGGCCTCCCGCGCGTCCGCCGTCACGGCCCGCGAACGGTACGAGGCGCAGGTCGCCGGGCGCCGCCGCCATCTGTCGTCCTGATCATGACCGCGCGCTCCAGGGGAGGTACGCCCATGGCGAGGACCGATGGACCGGCCGTGGCGAGGACCGGCGAACCGGCCACGGCGAGGACTGGCCGCTCGGCCGTGGCGAGGACCGGCCGCTCGGCCGTGGCGAGGACCGGCCGCTCGGCCGTGGCGAGGACCGGCCGCTCGGCCGTGGCGAGGACCGGCGAACCGACCATGGCGAGAACCGGTGGCTCGGCCGTGCCGCGGCCCGGCGGCCCCGCACGGGCCGCGGCCGGATCCGCGCTCGGTGCGCTGGACTTCGCCCTGGACCGGGGCAGCCCGGTGCCGCTGTACCACCAGCTCGCCCAGCAGCTGGAGGCGGCGATCGAGCAGGGCGCCCTCGTGCCGGGCGACCTGCTGGGCAACGAGGTCGACCTGTCGGTGCGCCTCGGTCTGTCCCGGCCGACGGTGCGGCAGGCGATCCAGTCGCTGGTCGACAAGGGCCTGCTGGTCCGCCGCCGCGGGGTGGGCACCCAGGTGGTGCACAGCCAGGTCAGACGCCCACTGAAGCTGAGCAGCCTCTACGACGACCTGGAGGCGGCGGGGCAGGCCCCGACCACGCTGGTCGTGCGTCACGAGCCGGTCCCGGCCGCACCGGAGGTCGCCGCCGCGCTGGGCGTGGCCGAGGGCGCCGAGGTGATCCTGCTGGAACGCCTGCGCCGCACCCACGGCCAGCCGGTCGCCCTGCTGTGCAACTACCTTCCGGCCGGCCTGCTGGACCTGGACAGCGCCCGCCTGGAGACGACCGGCCTGTACCGCATGATGCGCGCGGCCGGCCTCACCCTGCACAGCGCCCGCCAGACGGTCGGCGCCCGCGCGGCCACGGCACAGGAGGCCGCCCGCCTCGACGAGCAGGAGGGCGCGGCCCTGCTGACCATGCAGCGCACGGCCTACGACGACACGGGCCGCCCGGTGGAGTACGGCACGCACCTGTACCGGGCGTCGCGCTACGCCTTCGACTTCCAGCTGCTGGTCAGGAACTGAGCGCGGAGCTGAACGGTGTCACGGGCCGCTCCAGGCGCTCGCCGTCCACGACGAGGTCGACCACCTCGTTGTAGAAGGCGAGCCGGTCCTTGATCACGCTCACGGCGGGCAGCGGGTCGGGGTAGCTCCACAGGAGGTTGGGCGGTACGTCCTGGCCGCCGCGCAAGGACCAGTACCGGGCGATGCCCTTGTAGGGGCAGCGGCTGCTGTGGTCCGTGGGCTCGAACAGGTCCAGGCGTACGTCCTCGGGCGGCAGGTAGTAGCGGGGCGGCAGGGCGGTCTCGAACAGCACCACCGGTGCCCGCGTCTCGGCGACGACCGTGCCGTCGATCTCGACGATGACATGGCGGCTGCTGGGCAGCGCGTCGACGCGGCTGTGCGGGTCCCGGGGGTGGACGAAGATCTCCTCGTCCTCCTCGTACCAGTGGTCGAGCCCTCGCTCGGGCCGCAGGAACCACTCGAAGGCGATGTGGCCGGCGAGATCGTCCGCGGGGAACACCCAGGCGGCGTTCGGGCGCACGTCGTCGTCCACATGGAGGTCGTAGAAGATCCGCGAGCCGGTGTGCAGGCCGGTGCGCGGCTTCTCCGCCGGGCGCAGCAGGTCGGTGCGCACGTCCTCACGCGGGAACGCGTACTGCGGCACGGGCAGCTCCGGCTCCCAGACGAGTACGGGGCGGCGGCTGTCGACGACGGTGACGTCGCCCTTGCGGCCGCGCACCCAGCGCTCGGTGGGCTCCCACAGCAGGCCCTCGGGGGTGGCGCGCAGGGCTCGGGCGCCGGGGTGGGTGGTCATGGCGACGGCTCCCTTCCGGAAGGTCCGGGTACGTGTCCACGGTCCCACCCCTCGGCTCCACGGTCTCCCCGATCGGCGCGAAGGCTCAGTGGGTGCGCTCGGCGAAGGGCCCCTGGAGCGCCGCCCACTGGAGCAGCATGATGGTCTTCGCGTCGTTGATCTCGCCGGTGCCGATCATGTCCAGGGCGCGCCGGAAGGGCAGTTCGAGGATCTCGATGTCCTCGCCCTCCTCCCCGAGCCCCCCGCCCTCGTGGGTACGGGTCGACGTGCCGTACTCGGCGGCGTAGAAACTGACGCGCTCGGTGACCGAGCCGGGGCTCATATAGACGTCGAAGACATGCTGGACGGGTCCGATGGTGTGGCCCGTCTCCTCCACCACCTCGCGCCGCACGGCGATCTCCGGGTGCTCGTCCTCGTCGTCGAGCAGACCGCCCGGGGTCTCGATCAGCATGCCGTCGGGGTGTCCGTTGACGTACACGGGGAAGCGGAACTGGCGGGTGAGCAGCACGGTCCCGCGTGCGGTGTCGTACAGCAGCATGGTGGCGCCGTTGCCCCGGTCGTGGGTCTCGCGCTCCTGCGTGCTCCAAGTGCCGTCGGCGTGCTGGAAGTCGAAGACCGTGGTCCGCTCGACGTACCAGTGGCTGGACAGCAGTCTCACGTCCCGGACCTTGACCCGGGGGTTGCCGGTGAGGTCCCGCCCGGCACGGTCGAGCCCGGTGCGCCCTCGGCGGTCGGGGGTGTCGATCCCGGCGGTCATGCCCGCTGCTCCCCTCCAGTAGCACGCGAAGGCCCCGCGAACCGAAGCCCGCGGGGCCTTTCACACCGTCGGGACGACAGGATTTGAACCTGCGACCCCTTGACCCCCAGTCAAGTGCGCTACCAAGCTGCGCCACGTCCCGGTGCCCTCACGCGCGGATGACCCGCGTGATCGCGCGAACAGCACTTTACCGCACGCCCCCGGCCGCGCCGAAGCGGGCCCGGTCGCGCGACAATCGGGGCCATGGGCAGCACGGACGGCACACCGGCACACACGACCTCCGCCGCGCGGGACCGCGACAGCGAGGGGCGGGCGCGCAACGCCCGGCCCCGCGACGGCCTCGGGCGGCCCCTGCCGTACGGGGCGCAGGGGGTGCCCCGCCAGCCCGAGGGGGTCGTACGGCGGCCCGAGGAGAGCGTCGCCGAGGCCCAGCGCCTGCTGGACGAGGGCAAGCCCTTCCACGCGCACGAGGTGTTCGAGGACGCCTGGAAGTCGGGACCGGAGGAGGAGCGTGAGCTGTGGCGCGGCCTCGCCCAGCTCGCGGTGGGTCTCACGCACGCGGCCCGGGGTAACGCCACGGGCGGGGCACGGCTGTTGCGGCGCGGCGCGGGAGCGGTCGAGGAGTGGGCGCGCGGCGGGGGCGAGCGGGTGCACGGGATCGATCTGCCCGGCGTGATCGCGTGGGCGCGCGACCTGGCGGCGGAGGTGGAACACGGGCAGGGCGGCAAGCCGGTGGCCGCGGCGCAACGGGCGCCGCGGCTGCGGGGCACGTCGTAAGGCTTTCCGGACGCGGTGCGTGTGGTGTCAGTGGTGTGCGGCAGACTCGGGGCGTGCGAACCATTCATGTCATCGGAATCGGCGCGGGCGACCCCGACCAGCTGACCCTGCAGGCGGTCAAGGCCCTGCGGAGCACGGACGTGTTCTTCATCCTCGACAAGGGCGAGGTGAAGTCCGACCTCACCGGGCTGCGCCGGGACATGCTTCAGGCGCACATACCGGAGGGGACGTACCGGGTCGTCGAGGCGCGCGACCCGGAGCGGGACCGTACGGCGGGCGGCTCGGCCTACTCCCCCGCCGTCGGGGACTGGCGCCGCGCCCGCGCGGACATCTACGAGACGCTGATCGCCGAGGAGCTGGGCGAGGACGAGACGGGCGCGTTCCTGGTCTGGGGGGACCCGTCGCTGTACGACAGCACGCTGGGGATTCTCCAGGAGGTGCTGGAGCGGGGGCAGGTCGCCTTCGCATACGACGTCGTGCCCGGCATCAGCAGTGTCTCGGCGCTGGTCGCCCGGCACCGTACGGGGCTCAACCGCGTGGCGCGCCCGGTGCAGATCACCACGGGCCGCCGGCTCGCCGAGGGCTTCCCCGAGGGCGTGGACGACGTGGTGGTGATGCTGGACGCCCACCAGGCCTTCCGGCAGTACGCCGATCAGGACGTCGACATCTACTGGGGCGCCTACATCGGCACCCCGGACGAGATCCTCGTCTCCGGTCCGCTCGCCGAGGCCGCTCCGCGCATCGAGCGGCTGCGGGCCGAGGCCCGTGAGCGCAAGGGCTGGATCATGGACACGTATCTGCTGCGGCGCCGGGTGGCGGAGGAGTAGGCGGGGTCAGTCACTCCGGAAGGACCGTGTGCAGGCGGGCCCGGGCCGTCGCCACGTCCGGAACCGCGGTCACCCCCGGCGGCAGCGGCGGGCGGCGCACCAGCACCACCGGCAGTCCGAGTTCCCGTGCGGCGGTGAGTTTCGCGGAGGTCGCGGCTCCCCCGCTGTCCTTGGTGACCAGGACGTCGATGCCGTGCTCGCGGAGCAGGGCGGTCTCGTCGGCGAGGGTGAAGGGGCCGCGGGCCAGCAGGGCGCGCGTGTGCGGCGGCATCGGTGGCTCGGGGGGCTCCACGGACCGTACGACGAAGTGGAGTTCCGTGAGGTGGGCGAAGGCGCCGAGTCCCAGCCTGCCCGTGGTGAGGAGGACCCGGCGGCCCAGGCGGGGCAGCAGGCCGGCGGCGGCGTCCAGTGAGGGGACGGGGTGCCATCGGTCCCCCGGTCCCGGCTGCCAGCCCGGTCGGCGCAGCACCACCAGGGGCAGCCCGGTCAGCTCGGCGGCCCGTGCCGCATGGGCCGTGATCGTCTCGGCGAAGGGATGCGTGGCGTCGACGACCGCGCACACGCCCTCGGCGCGCAGCCAGCCGGCGAGCCCCCGCACTCCGCCGAAGCCGCCCACCCGTACCTCACCGGCGACCGGTCCCGGCCGCACCACACGCCCCGCGAGCGAGGTGGTGACCCTGATTCCGGGGTGGGAGGTCAGCTCGGCGGCGAGTTCACGGGCCTCGGTGGTGCCGCCGAGGATCAGGACGTGGGGGGACATGAGCCTGAGCGTAGGGGGCAGACGGCGAAAGGCGGCGGGCCGGGGTGCGTCCTCGCCCGGAAGGTGCATGCCACGCAAGGTGCATGCCAGGCGACCTCCGGGCATACGCGCGATGTGTCTCGGCGGGCGCCGGGGGAAACCGTGGCCGGACGGTGTGATCAGCAGACGGAACTGTGCCGCGGCCCCGAGCCGGTACGGCCTACGATGGCGCCGGCGACTGGAGGAGTCATGGCCGTGGACCTGAGCAGGCGGGCCTACCGTGTGCAGCGGTGGGCCGCGCGGGCGGCGTTGGCGGCGGCCACGGCCGCGGTGCTGGTCCCGCTGGTGTACGGCGGGTGGCGCGGCCTGTTGCTGCTGGTCTGCGGTGTCGCCGGGCTGGTGCTGAGCGCGGCCGCGGTGTGGTGGACGCTGACCCTGCGCGGACCCGTCAGGTGGCTGGCGGCGCTGGTGGCGGTGTGTGTGCCGGCCGCCGTCGTCGCGCTGTTCACCGCCACCTTGTTCTGGGCACTGCTGGTGTCGCTGGCATTGTGGGGTCTGGCGGTGTGGACCGGCAGGGTCGCGCTGCGGGGCGTGGGCACGGCCGCGAAGGAGCGTGAGCGGCGGGCGCCGCCGCCCAGGAAGCCGGTGCTGATCATGAATCCGCGGTCGGGCGGCGGCAAGGTGGACCGCTTCCGTCTGCGGGAGAAGGCCGAGCGGCTCGGCGCGCGTGTCGTGCTGCTGGACCCGGAGCGGGGGGACGACGTCACCGAACTGGCGCGGGCCGCCGTGGCGGACGGCGCGGACCTGCTGGGCGCCGCCGGCGGCGACGGCACGCAGGCGCTGGTCGCGGCCGTGGCCGCCGAGCACGACCTGCCGTTTCTCGTCATCAGCGCCGGAACCCGCAACCACTTCGCGCTGGACCTAGGGCTGGACCGCAACGACCCGGCGGCGTGCCTGGACGCGCTCACCGACGGAGTGGAGGTGCGGGTGGATCTGGGCTTCGCGGCCGACCGGCCGTTCGTCAACAACGCCTCCTTCGGCGCGTACGCGGCCCTCGTGCAGAGTCCGGCCTACCGCGACGACAAGATCGGCACCAGCCTGGACCTGCTGCCCGATCTGCTCACCGGTCAGCAGGGGCCCCGGCTGACGGCCCGCGCCGGGGACACGGTGATCACCGCTCCGCAGGCGGTGCTGGTCAGCAACAACCCGTACCGCACCGACGACCCCTTCGGGCTGGGCCGGCGCGAGCGGCTCGACGCCGGGGTGCTCGGTGTCCTCGGCGTCAAGCTGGAGGGCGCGGTCCACTTCGCCGCGCTGCTGCTGGGCCCCGAGCCGAGCGGCCTCACGAAGCTGACCGCGCCGGAGGTCGTCATCGAGGCGGACCGCCCGGAGATCGAGGTCGGCCTGGACGGTGAGGCCCTCGTCCTGCCGGCGCCGGTCGTGTGCCGTATCGCGCCGGGCGCGCTGCGGGTCCGCGTCCCGCGCAGGCGTCCCGGCGTCACGCGCGCCGCACCGAGCCTGGACTGGCGGCGGCTGCGGAAGCTGGCGGCGACGGTCGGCCGCACGGCCGCACCGCACCGCCGCCACCGGGACGCCGCGCAGACCCAGCCCACGGAGACGCCCGAGCCGACGGAGCGCATCGGCTGACGGTTTGCCCGCTCACCTCACCAGCAACTGCACTCCGCCCACCACCGTCGCCGCGATCACCAGCTGCTCGAACAGCCGCTGGTTGATCCGGTCCACGGCCCACTTCCCGAGCAGCGCGCCCGGCACGACAAACAGCACGAGCGCCGCGTCGAGCAGCAGCGAACCGGCGTCAATCAGGCCCAGTCCGGCGCTGAACGGCAGCTTGGACGTATTGACGATCAGGAAGAAGAAGGCGGACGTCCCCAGGAAGCCCAGCTTCCGGAAGCCCGCGGACAGCAGGTACATCGACATCACGGGTCCGCCCGCGTTGGCGACCATGGTGGTGAACCCGCCGAGGACTCCGTAGGAACGGGCCTTGACCCGCCCCGCGCGACTGGTGACCGTTTCCGGCTCCTCCTCGGCCCCGGCCCGGCGCCGCCGCCACACCGTCACCCCGGCCATCAGCAGCAGGATCGCGCCGATGGACATGCGGACGGCTTGATCGTCGGCCCACATCAGGAAGACGGTGCCGACGACGACACCGGCGGCGACGGCCGGGAACAGCCGCCACAGCGTGGGCCAGTGCGCGTGCCGCCGGTAGGTGAGCACGGCGAGCACGTCACCGGCGATCAGGATGGGCAGCAGCACACCGGTGGAGGCCCGGGCGGGCAGCACCGCGGCGAAGATGGCGAGGCTGACGGTGTTGGCCCCGCTGACGGCGGTCTTGGAGAACCCGACGAGCAGAGCGGCGAAAGCGAGCGCGCCGAATTCCCACCCGCTGAGCTGCGTGATCGTATCCATGCGGGGACCGATGGTATGTCCTGACAAGCAGGGGCTGCCAAGAGGGGCTCAGCAAGGCGCCCCGATAGGGGCGCGGGGCTGTATCGATGTGCGGCTCCGCCGCGTGGGCGCGACCAGCCCCCACGCACCCGCAGCCCCAAGCGGACCGAGACGACCCCTGCCTAATGCCGCTCCACCAGCACCGCACTCCCCTGCCCCACACCCACACACATCGTCGCCAGCCCCTTGGACGCCCCGGTCCGCCGCATCCGGTGCAGCAGCGTCGTCAGAATCCGCGCCCCGGAGCAGCCCAGCGGATGACCGAGGGCGATCGCCCCGCCCGTCGGATTGACCAGCTCGGGATCGATCCCCAGCTCGTCCACGCACGCCAGCGCCTGCGCGGCGAACGCCTCGTTGAACTCGGCCTCCTGGATGTCGCCGATCTCCCAGTCCGCGCGCGCCAGCACCTTGCGGGTGGCCGGCACGGGCCCGATGCCCATGACGTCGGGGTGGACACCGGCGGACCCACCGGCGACATAGCGGCCCAGGGACTCCAGGCCCAGCTCGTTCAGCACCTCCTCGCTGACCAGGATCAGCCCGGCCGCACCGTCGTTCATCGGGGACGCGTTGCCCGCCGTGACGGACCCGCCCTGACGGAACACCGGCTTCAGCCGGGCCAGCTTCTCCAGGGAGGTGTCCTCACGGATGCACTCGTCGGCGTCCACCACCACCCCGTCGGCGCGCTCGACCGGCAGCAGCTCGTCGTCGAAGCAGCCGTTCTTGCGCGCGTCGGCCGCCCGCTGATGGCTGCGCAGCGCGAACTCGTCCTGCCGCTCACGCGAGATGCCGTACCGCTCGGCGACCTCCTCGGCGGTCTCGCCCATGGACAGCAGGCCGTGCAGGTCCTTCATCGCGGGGTTGACCAGCCGCCAGCCGAGCCGGGTGTCGGCGGTCTCCATGCGGTGCGGCAGGGCCTCGTCGGGCCGGGGCAGGACGAAGGGGGCCCGGCTCATCGACTCGGAGCCGCCGGCGATCACGATGTCGGCCTCGCCCGCGGCGATGGTGCGGGCGGCGGCGGTGACGGCCTCGAGACCGGAGGCGCACAGGCGGTTCACGGTGGCGCCGGGCACGGACTCGGGGAGCCCGGCGAGCAGCGCGGCCATGCGGGCCACGTTGCGGTTGTCCTCGCCGGCCTGGTTGGCGGCGCCCCAGTAGACGTCGTCCACGCGGGCCGGGTCCAGCGCGGGAACCTCGGCGACCAGACCCCGGATCACGGCGGCCGCGAGATCGTCGGGCCGTACCGGGGAGAGGGCTCCGCGCAGCTTGCCGATGGGGGTGCGGCGGGCGGCCGCGAAATGGACGGGACGCACGAGGAGGACTCCTGACGGAAGCAGAGGGGGGTGTGCCGTGTCCGGCGAACTCTTAATTAGCACCGCTAGTTTCGAACTATAGACCGCACCGCGGCCACCTGGAAAGATCCCCAGGACATGAGCAGTTTCTCCCGGACGATCTGGAGGATCCATGCCCGATGCCCGCGCGTACAACCTCCCCGGCACCCGCGGCACGCTGGCGGTCCGCGAATGGTCCGGCGGTCGCCCCCGCTACCTCGCGCTGGTCGTCCACGGATACGGCGAGCACATCGGCCGCTACGCCGAACTCGCCGGCGTGCTCGTCCGGCACGGGGCGCTGGTGGCCGGGCCCGATCACATGGGGCACGGCGAGTCGGCGGGCGAGCGGGTGCTGATCGAGGACTTCGAGGAGGTCGTCACCGATGTGCACACCATCGCCCTGCGGCTGCGCGAGGACCACCCCGGTCTGCCGCTGGTCGTGATCGGCCACTCCATGGGCGGCCTGATCGCGGCCCGCTACGCCCAGCGGTACGGCGAGACGCTCGCCGCCCTGGTGCTCTCGGCCCCGGTGATCGGCGACTGGGAGCTGCCGGGCCGGCTGCTCGCCCTGGACGAGATCCCCGACACGCCGATCAGCCCGGCGGCGCTCTCCCGTGACCCCGCGGTGGGCGCGGCGTACGCGGCCGATCCGCTGGTCTGGCACGGGCCGATGAAGCGGCCGACGGTGGAGGCGTTCGCCCGCACGCTCGCCACGGTGGCGAAGTCCGGCGACGTCGGCCGGCTGCCGCTGCTGTGGCTGCACGGGGACGACGACCGCCTGGTGCCGCTGCCGGGCAGCCGCGTCGGAGTGGAGCCGCTCAGCGGCGGCCGGCTGACGCGGAAGGTGTATCCCGGCGCCCGGCACGAGGTGTTCAACGAGACGTGCAGGGCCGAGGCGTACGACGATCTGACGCGCTTCCTGGACGACGTTCTCGCAGGCTGAGCGGCCTCCGCGCGACAGCCGCCCGGGTTTGTGGCGCATGGGCCGGGGCACCCGATCAGTCCCGGATTCCATGAGAGAAGGAGCACTGACCCATGACTGTTGTGCGGAGCACCCTTCCCGAGGAAGCCCGCCGGGTTTCCTGCGAGGCGCTCCAGGACACGCTGGTGGATCTTCTCGGTCTGTCGCTGATCGGCAAGCAGGCCCACTGGAACGTCGTGGGCCCGCGGTTCCGTTCCATCCACTTCCAGCTGGACGAGGTCGTCTCGGCCGCGCGGACCCACTCCGACACGGTGGCGGAGCGGGCCGCGGCGCTCGGTGTGCCCCCGGACGGCCGTCCCGAGACGATCGCCAAGGTGTTCTCGCTGCCCGCCCCCAAGGAGGGCTGGCTGCGCGACACGGAGGCGGTGCGGGTGATGACGGAGGCCCTCGGCGCGGCGATCACCCGGATGCGGGAGCGCATCGACGCCACCGAGAAGGCGGATCTGGTCACCCAGGACCTGCTGATCACGATCACCGCCGAACTGGAGAAGCAGCGCTGGATGTTCGAGGCGGAGAACGTCCCGGGCGAGTCCTGAGCGCGGCGTTTCCGGCGACAGCACGCACGTACGGACGTAAGGGGCCCATGATGAGTGACGCCCTCGAACTCGACGCGCTGTGGGAGGACTTCCACCGCGTGGTGAACATGACGTCTGCGGAGCTGGCGGCCTGGCTGCGGGTGGCCGACGCCGACGAGCGGACGGAACCGCTGCCGGACCAGGCGGGCGACGCCACCGGGCAGCATGTCCTCGCCGTCCTCCAGAAGCGGCGGACCGATCTCACCGAGGACGATCTGCGGGTGATGCGGCAGGTCGTGGACACCGTGACGACGGAGACGGACCTGGAGAACGAACCCGCCGCCGAGGACACCGCCCTGCGGCACCGGCTGATGTCGCTCGGCCACGATCCGCTCAAGGCGTGAGGCCATGAGCGGCCGGGACGAGCGGGTCGTCCGCGAACTCGTGCGCGCGCACGGGCAGACGTACGCGGAGGAGGCGGGCATCCGGCTCAAGGACACCCCGCAGCCGCTGTACCGGCTGCTGGTGCTGGCGCATCTGCTCAGCGCCCGCATCCGCGCCTCGATCGCCGTGGCCACCGCCCGTGCCCTGCACGAGGCGGGGCTGCGCGATCCGCGCCGGATGGCGGACGCCGACTGGCAGGAGCGGGTGGACGCGCTCGGCCGCGGCGGCTACCGGCGCTACGACGAGCGCACGGCGACCCAACTGGGTGACGCCGCCGAGCTGTTGACCGAACGCTGGGGCGGGGATCTGCGCCGGCTGCGCAAGGAGGCCGACGGCGACCTGGACGAACTGCGGCGGCGGCTGCGGGAGTTCCCGGGGCTCGGGCCCGCGGGAGCCGACATCTTCCTGCGCGAGGTGCAGCGCGTGTGGCCGGAGACGGCGCCCCTGCTGGACACCAAGGCCCTCCAGGGGGCGGAACGGCTGAAGCTCCCCGAGGACCCCGACCGGCTGCTCGGCCTGTCCGGCCGCACCGAACCGGCGGTCCTCGCGGCGGCGTTGGTGCGCGCGGCCACCGAGAAGGACGTGGCCGAGGAGGTCCTGGAACACGCCGGTTCCTAGCGCCGCCCGCCCCACGCCGGCTCCTGCGCCCGCCCCTCCCCCCATCTCTCCGGCCTGCCCCGTTCCCAGGACAACGTGATCATCGCGCGGCACAATGGCCGCATCGGCCGGTCGTGGTCGTACGGGCGAGGGAGAGGAAGAGACGTGAGTGAGAGCCACACCCCGCCGAGCGGGTCGGCGAGGCTGAACACCGGTGTGGCGCACAACGCGCGCGTGTGGAACTACTGGATCGGCGGCAAGGACAACTACGAGGTCGACCAGAAGGTCGGCGACCACGTCGCGTCGATCAACCCGATCATCCGGGACATCGCCCGGGCCGACCGGGAGTTCCTGGGCCGGGCGGTGACGTTCCTGGCCGGCGAGCGCGGGGTGCGGCAGTTCCTCGACATCGGCACCGGGCTGCCGACCGCGGACAACACCCATGAGATCGCCCAGCGGATCGCGCCCGACGCCCGGATCGTCTACGTCGACAACGACCCGATCGTGCTGGTCCACGCCCGCACTCTGCTCACCGGCACCCGTGACGGCGTCACCGACTACATCGACGCCGATGTGCACGACCCCGACGCGATCCTCCGACGGGCCGCCGACACCCTCGACTTCGACCGTCCGGTCGCGGTGATGATGCTGGGCATCCTCAACTTCGTCCTCGACACCGACGAGGCCCGCTCCATCGTGCGCCGCGTCATGGACGCGGTGCCCTCCGGCAGCTTCCTGGTGCTCACCCACCCGACCTTCGACCCCGAGGTCGGCGGTGAACTCCAGGTGCCCGCCATGGAGTTCTGGAACGAGAATGCCACTCCGCCGATCACGGCCCGCAGCGGTGCGGAGATCGCCGCGTTCTTCGACGGCCTGGAGCTGGTGGACCCTGGCCTGGTGTCGTGCTCCCGGTGGCGCGCCACGTCCGGCTCCGCCGTGGTGGTGCCGCAGTACGGCGCGGTGGGCGTGAAACCCTGACGGGAGTCCGACCGGTCCGGACGATCCCCGGCCGAGCGCCGGACGGCACCGTCGAGGAGGACGCATGACGACCCTGGCCGACCCCGTACCCGGCGGGCGTCCCGGAGACGTCGAACGGGCCACCGCGCTGGGCGGCGAGCTGGCCGGCCGGGGCGTGCACGGCGTGGTGCTGTCGTACGTCGACACGGCGGGCATCGGCCGGATCAAGACCGTCCCGACGGCGCGGCTCCCCGACGCGGCGGCCTGGGGCGTCGGCATGTCACCGGTGTTCGACACCTTCCTGGCGAACGACGCCATCGTCAGCACCGACGTCCTCGGCTCCCCCGACGGCGATCTGCGCCTGTACCCGGACCTGGACCAGGTGACGGTGCTGGCCGGGCAACCGGGCTGGGCGTGGGCGCCGGTGGACCGCATCACGCAGGAGGGCGAGCGGCACCCCGGGTGCGGGCGCAGCCTGCTGCGCCGGATCGTCTCGGAGGCGGCCGAGCGGCACGGGCTGACGTTCCGCGCGGCCGTCGAGGTCGAGTGGACGCTGGGCCGGGGCGACGCCCCCGAGGGCGCGTTCGTCCCGGCGACGACGGGACCGGCGTACGGTGCGACGCGGCAGGTGGAGGCCGGTGACTACGCCGCCGACCTGCTGGCGGCGTGCGCGGCGCAGGGCGTGGATGTCGAGCAGTTCCATCCGGAGTACGCGCCCGGCCAGTTCGAGCTGTCGGTGGGCGCGCTCGACCCGGTCGCGGCGGCCGACCGCAGCGTGCTGGTGCGTCAGACGATCCGGGCGGTCGCCCGGCGGCACGGCCTGCGGGTGTCCTTCTCCCCCGCCGTGCTCGCCCGGGGTGTCGGCAACGGCGGCCACATCCATCTGTCGGTCTGGCGCCACGGGGTGAACCTGCACTCCGGCGGCGAGGGCCGCTACGGCATGACGTCCGCGGCGGAGTCCTTCACCGCCGGTCTGCTCACGCACCTTCCCGGCCTGACCGCGCTGACGGCCCCCTCCCCGGCGAGCTATCTGCGGCTGAGGCCGTCCCAGTGGGCCGGTGTCTTCGCCGCCTGGGGCCGGGAGACCCGCGAGACCGCGCTGCGGGTCGTCACCGGCACGGCGGGGCTGCGGGACAGGGCGGCGAATCTGGAGGTGAAGCCGGTCGACCTGGCCGCCAACCCGTATCTCGCGCTCGCCTGCCTGATCGCCGCCGGTCTCGACGGACTCGCCGCGTCGGCCGCCCTGCGCGAGGAGGTCACCGGCGACCCGGCCCGGTTCACCGCCCAGGAGGCGGCGGCCCGAGGCGTCCGCAGACTGCCGGTGTCGCTCGCCGAGGCCCTGGACGCGTTCCGCGAGGACGGGCTGCTGCGCGAGACGCTGGGCCCGGTCCTGGCGGACGCCGTGATCGCCGTACGGCAGGGCGAACTGGCGGCCGTCGACGGGCTGGACGACGAGCGGGTCGCGGCGGCGTACCGGTGGGTGTACTGAGATGACCGGCACGGTGAACGGTCCCGTCCGCGAGGCGCTCGACGCGCTGGCGCTGGTGGACCACCACTGCCACGGCGTCGTCACCGCCGGCCTGGACCGGCCGGGCTTCGAGTCCCTGCTCACCGAGGGCGAGGCCTGGCCCGGCGTCTCCCCCTTCGACAGCCCCGCCGGACTGGCCGTCCGCCGCCATTGCGCACCCCTGCTGGACCTGCCCCGGCACGCCCCCGCCGACGCCTATCTGGCCCGGCGCGCGGAGCTCGGCGGGGCCGAGGCGACCCGGCGTCTCCTGGCGGCCTGCGGCACGGAGGTGTTCTGCGTCGACACCGGCTTCGCCCCCGAGCCGGTCACCGTGCCGCCCGTGCGGCACGAGATCGTCCGGCTGGAGAGCGTCGCCGAGTCACTGGCGGCGGGCGGCGTGGAGCCGGACGCGTACGCCGACGCGTTCCGGGCGGCGGCGCAGGAGGCCGTACGGCGGCCGGAGGTGGTCGGTGTGAAGTCGGTGGCGGCCTACCGCACCGGCTTCGACCTGGATCCGGCCCGGCCGTCCGGCGCCGAGGTCACCGAGGCCGCCGCCCGGTGGCTGCCCACCGGCACCCGCCTGGCCGACCCGGTGCTGGTACGGCATCTGCTGTGGACCGCCGTGGACCTGGGGCTGCCGCTGCAACTGCACACCGGGTTCGGCGACAACGACATCCGGCTGCACCGCGTGGACCCCACCCACCTGACGGACTGGCTCCATCTGACCACGGGCACCGTCCCGGTGCTGCTGCTGCACTGCTGGCCCTACCAGCGGCATGCCGCCTATCTCGCCGCCGTCTTCGAGCACGTGTACCTCGACGTCGGGCTCACCCTGCACCACGTCGGTCCGGCGCGGGCCGCCGCCGTGCTCGCGGAGGCGCTGGAGATCACCCCGCCGCGCAAACTGCTGTACAGCTCGGACGCCTACGGTCTGGCCGAGTTCTACCACCTGGGTGCCCTGGCCTTCCGTCAGGGCCTGGCCGAGCTGCTGCAACAGCGGGTGGACGCCGGCGAGATCGCCCTGCCCGACGCGCTGCGCTTCGCCGCCTGGGCCGGCCGGGACAACGCCCTGCGCGTGTACCGGCGGCTTCCCCGCACTCCGGAACCGTCGAAAGTATGATCAAGCAATGTCTGACATGACCGAGACCACGCCCGGCTGGCTGTCCTCCGACGAGCTGGAGTCGGCCCGTGCCCGTATGCCGATCCTGTACGTCGAGGCCGTCCCGGTGCGGGTCGACGACAGCGGCGAAGTCACCAGCGTCGGCCTGCTGCTGCGCATCGGGCCCGACGGAACGGTCAGCCGGACCCTGGTCTCCGGCCGGGTCCTGCACCACGAGCGGGTCCGCGACGCCCTGCTGCGGCATCTGGAGAAGGACCTCGGTCCGGTGGCGCTGCCCCGTGTCCCGGCGTCGCTGCAGCCGTTCACGGTCGCGGAGTACTTCCCCACGCTGGGCGTCACGCCGTACCACGACCCGCGTCAGCACGCGGTGTCGCTGGCCTACATCGTGCCGGTGACCGGTGACTGCCGGCCCCGGCAGGACGCGCTGGACCTGGTGTGGTTCAGCCCGCAGGAGGCCGTGTCGGAGGCGGTCCAGAGCGAGATGCCGGGCGGACACGGGGTCCTGCTGAAGCAGGCACTGGCACACGCGGGCTGCGCGATCTGAGCACGGGCGGCGGGCGGCTCAGCCGCCCGTGTGCTCCGGGTGGGTGAGGTTCGCGCCGGTCTCCGGGTGGAAGACGTGCGCCTTGGACATGTCGACCCGGAGCTCGACGGGGGCGCCCTCGCGGGCCCGGGTGGCGGCATCCAGGCGGGCCACGATCTGCTGCGCGGCCCCGGCGCCGGTGTCGCGCACGCCCGAGTCGGTGGCCAGTTCCTCCAGTTCGGCGGTGGTCACCGGCCCGCCCTCGGCGCTGAAGTAGACGTAGGCGTCGGAGCCCAGCGACTCCAGCACCTCCACGGTCGCGGTGACGGTGGCGGCGCCGGGCTCCCGGGCGAGGGCGGCGTCCTCGAAGGCCTCGGGGCGCAGCCCGAGGATGACCTCACGGGGCGCGTTCTGCCGCTGGAGCGCCTGCCGGGCGGCGTCCGGCAGCGGCAGGTCGCCGAGCG
This sequence comes from Streptomyces sp. 15-116A, assembly GCF_025290915.1. Classification (GTDB taxonomy): domain Bacteria; phylum Actinomycetota; class Actinomycetes; order Streptomycetales; family Streptomycetaceae; genus Streptomyces. The sequence goes on from NZ_JAOCQE010000014.1 coordinate 30,578, forward strand.
GTGAGCGCAGGGCGCCCTCCTCCAGGGTGGCGTGGAGGAAGTTCATCGCCGGGGAGCCGATGAAGCCGGCGACGAACAGATTGCGCGGGGTGTCGTAGAGCTCGGCGGACGTGCCGACCTGCTGGACCACGCCCTGACGCATCACCACGATCCGGTCCCCGAGGGTCATGGCCTCGGTCTGGTCGTGGGTGACGTACACGGTGGTGGTGCCCAGGCGCCGCTGCAGCCGGGAGATCTGGGTGCGCATCTGCACCCGCAGCTTGGCGTCGAGGTTGGACAGCGGCTCGTCCATCAGGAACGCCTTGGGGTCGCGGACGATGGCGCGGCCCATGGCGACACGCTGGCGCTGGCCGCCGGAGAGGTGGGCGGGCTTGCGGTCCAGGAAGTCGCCGAGGTCCAGGACCCGGGCGGCCTCCTCGACCTTGGCGTCGATGGTCGCCTTGTCGACCTTCGCCAGCCGCAGCGGGAAGCCCATGTTCTCCCGCACCGTCATGTGCGGGTACAGGGCGTAGCTCTGGAACACCATGGCGACGTCGCGTTCCTTGGGCGCGAGGTCGTTGACGACCCGGCCGCCGATGCGCAGCGTGCCCTCGGTGATGTCCTCGAGCCCGGCGATCATGTTCAGGGTGGTGGACTTGCCGCAGCCGGACGGGCCGACCAGGATCACGAACTCGCCGTCGGCGATCTCCAGGTCCACGTCCCGCACGGCGAGGGACCCGTCGGGGTACCGCTTGCTGACTCCCTCGAGGACGATCTCGGCCATGGGGGCGCCTCCTTGCTTTCGGAGCCTTCGGAGTCTTCGGATCCTTCGGACTCATCCCTTGACCGCGCCGGACGTCAGTCCGGCGACGATCCGCCGCTGGAAGAGCAGGACGAACACGATGATCGGAATGGTGATCACCACGGCGGCGGCGGCGATCGACCCGGTGGGCTGCTGGAACTGGGAACTGCCGGTGAAGAACGCGATCGCGGCGGGCACCGTCCGCGCGGACTCGGTGGAGGTCAGCGAGATCGCGAAGAGGAAGTCGTTCCAGCAGAAGATGAACACGAGGATGGCGGTGGTGAACACGCCGGGCGCGGCGAGCGGCACGATGACCAGACGGAACGCCTGCGCGGGCGTGGCCCCGTCGACCTTGGCGGCCTTCTCCAGGTCCCAGGGGATCTCCCGGAAGAACGCCGACAGGGTGTAGATCGCCAGCGGCAGCGAGAAGGTCATGTACGGGATGATCAGGCCGATCCAGGTGTCGAAGATGCCGATGATGCGCTCGATGTTGAACAGCGGGGACACCAGGGAGATCGGCGGGAACATGGCGATGAGCAGCGACATGCCGATCAGCACCTGCTTGCCGGGGAACCGCAGCCGGGCGACCGCGTAGGCGGCCATGGTGCCGAGGGCGACCGCGATCACGGTGGCGATCAGGGCGATGCCGATGGAGTTGATCAGGGCGCGGGTGAACTCGGCGGTCTCGAAGATGCCTTTGTAGTTCTCCCAGGTCCAGTCGCGGGGGATGTAGGTGCCGTCGGTGAGGGTGCTCGGGTCCTTGAACGACAGTGCGGCGATCCACCACACCGGGAACAGGGCGTAGAGCACCACGACCACGTTGACGACGCCCCAGCGGGTGGCGTGGGTCTTGCCGGCGGCGGCCATCAGCGCTTCACCTCCGCGCCGGGTGCGGCGGCGCCGAACAGTTTGACGAAGGTGAAGGCGATGATCCCGACACAGAGGAAGATCAGGACCGAGATCGCCGACCCGATGCCGAGGTTCAGCGCGGTGAACAGGTTGTCGTAGCCGAGGATCGACAGGGAGCCGGTGCCCTGGGCGCCCGCGGTCAGGACGTAGATGTTGTCGAAGATCCGGAAGGCGTCCAGGGTGCGGAAGAGCAGGGCCACCAGGATCGCCGGTTTCATCAGCGGCAGCATGATCCGGGTGAACCTCTGCCAGGGGGTGGCGCCGTCGACCATGGCCGCCTTCAGGGTCTCCTCGGGGACGAGGGCGAGTCCGGCGAGCAGCAGCAGGGCCATGAAGGGGGTGGTCTTCCACACCTCGGCGAGGATGATCAGCCACAGCGCGGGCCACTGCTCGGTCAGCGGGGCGTCCCCTTGCGGCAGCAGTTCGGCGAGGTAACCGAGTTCGGGCGTCCAGGCGTACTGCCAGGAGAAGGCGGCGACGACGGTGACGATGCCGTACGGGATGAGGACGGCGGTGCGTACGGTGCCGCGCCAGAAGAGGGTGCGGTGCATCACCAGGGCGAGGCCCATGCCGAGGACGAGTTCGATGGTCACGGACACGGCGGTGATGAACAGCGTGACCCAGAAGGCGTCCCACCAGTAGGGGGAGGACAGCACGGCCCCGTAGTTGCTCAGGCCCACGAACTCGGCGCGGGCCGGGAAGCGCAGGTCGTAGCGCTGGAGGGAGAGGTAGACGGCGTATCCGATGGGGTAGGCGGTCACGGCGAGCATGACGATCACGGCCGGTGCGCACAGCAGCCAGCCGAGGCGCCGTTCCTGCCGGGCACCGGCCGAGAGCGCCTTGCCGCGCGGTGGGCGGTCGGTCACGGGATCACACCCTCGGATCGCAGGGCCTTGTCGATCTGGTCCCTGATGGTCGCCACCGAGCTCTCCGGGTCGATCGCGGAGGGCGGGGACAGCGTGTGGGAGACGGCGATCGACACGTTCTGGTAGGCGGGGGTCAGCGGCCGTACGCTCGCCGATTCCAGGGCGGCCAGCACGTCCTTGGAGAAGGGGTACTCCTTCATGAACGCCGGTTCGTCGTACAGGGCGCGAAGCGTGGGCGGCAGGCCGCCCTCGAGGGCGGCGGTGAGCTGGTTCTCCCGGTTGCGCAGGCACAGCGCGGCCTCGAAGGCCAGGTCGGGGTGGCGGGAGTAGGAGCTGACGGCGAGGTCGATGCCGCCGATGGTGGGCCGGGCGGGGCGATCGGCGTCGACGCGCGGGTAGGGTGCCCAGCGGAAGTTCTTGAACAGCTCCGGGTTGTTCGCCCTCATCGACGGATAGACGAACGGGTAGTTGAGCTCGAAGGCGGCCACCCCCGACTCCATGGCGAGGCGGTTCTGGTCCTCCATCTGGTTGGGCAGGGAGGGGTCCGCGGCTGGGGAACGGGCGAGGTCGCGCATGATGCCGGCGGCCCGTACCGCGGGCGGCCCGAGGGACGGTTCGGTGGCACTGGCGTTCAGGATGGAGCCGCCGGCGCTGTTGACGAGCGTGTTGAACCAGACGGTGAGGCCCTCGTACTGGGCGCCCTGGATCTCCACGTAGTGCGGCTTGCGCTGCCGGGCCAGCTCGCGGGACATCTCCAGCATCTCGGCCCAGGTCTTCGGCGGGGTGGGCACCAGGTCCTTGCGGTACCAGAGCAGCTGGGTGTTGGTGTTGTACGGGACGGCGTACAGCCTGTCCTTCCAGGTGGCCGTCTGCAGCGGCACGCGCAGGGTGCCCTCGGTGGCCCGGCGTTTCATCTCGCCGGTCCACTCGCGGATCCAGCGGGCCTCGGCGAACTCGGCGGCCCAGGTGACGTCCAGGCCGAGGATGTCCATGGAGTCGTCCTCGGCGGCGAGACGGCGCACCATCTGCTGGCGCTGGCCGTCGGCGGCGCGGGGCAGCTTGTTGTAGCTGATCCGGTAGCGGCCGCCGGAGGCCTGACTGCACCGGTCGGCGGCCTTCTGCAGGGCGCCGGAATCGTCGGGGAAGTTGTACCAGTTGAGGGTGGGCCGCCCGGAGTCCTCCTCCCCGCCGCAGGCGGCGAGCGCCGAGGCGAGCAGCGTCAGCGCGGCCAGCACCGGCACCCTCCGCGCCGCCCCTCGGGGCCGTCCACACCTGGCGTGCACGCGCTCCACACCTCACTTCCGGGATGGCGGCGCGGGTGTGACCCCGCGGCGCTGCTTACCCGGCGAACGTTAGGCAGCACATAGGGCGACATCAAGGACATTTGATGATGAATCGCCCCGAGCATCGGTGAACTGCCGACGGGAGGAGGGCCGCCGGCCACGGAGTCGGCCGGCAAGGACGTACACCGGCGGGGGCGTCCCCGGGATGTCCGGCAGGCCACGGAGGCCCGCGTGCGACGCCGGAATCAGCCCTGCTCGCTGTCCTCCGTCCCGTGGAACGCCGCCGCCACCGCGCGCAGTCCGCGTACGCCGTAGGCGATGACCGGCTCGACCTGGGGGGCGAAGCGCGGGGAGTGGTTGCCGGGGATGCCCGGCGGGACCTCGGTCGGGGCGGGGGTGTCGCCGTAGAGCTTCGGGGCGGCCGAGCCCCACATCCAGAAGACGGACGGGTAGCCCGCGGTGGTGCCGTAGATGCCGAAGTCCTCGCTGCCGGAGAGCGGACGCGGCATGTGCTGGACGCCGGCCTCGCCGTAGACGCCGGTCAGGGCGGCGCGTGCGGTGGCCGTGGCGTCGGCGGCCGTGGCCCGGCTGTGCATGGCGGTCACGGGCGAGGCGAATCTGATGGTGTCGGCGTGGGCGCGGTCACCGGCCGACGCGACGGCGTTCGAGACCCGGCTGGGCGCCAGGGTGCCGGAGGCCCGGGTGCTGCGTCGTGACGTCACGCTGGTGACGGCGAAGCGGAGGGGCCAGCTGCTGGACGACGAGGGGCGCGCGGGCGGACACATCCCGGTGGACCGGTACGGCGAGGGCCCCACCGCCCCGGCACAGTGAAAAGGGGCCGTCAGCAACGGCCCCTCACCTGCGACTTTCGCGTGATCGAAAAGTCGGGACGACAGGATTTGAACCTGCGACCCCTTGACCCCCAGTCAAGTGCGCTACCAAGCTGCGCCACGTCCCGTTGCCCGTCTGACCTGGGGATTCCCCCGGCCGAACGCGCACGGAAACCATACCGCACTCGCGGCGGTGATCGCGCATCCCTTTCTCGCGCTTGACCTCAAGTTTGGTTGAGGTTGCAGCATCGTCGGCATGACGACGACCGAGGAAACCAGGCGTGTGTACGGGTACGCGGACGTGCCCGGGCTGATGAGTCTCATGACCGGCGACGAGAAGCACGGGCCGGCCGCGACGTCCACCCTGGATGTGCTGTGGGTGCTGTACGACCGGGTGCTGCGGGTGAGTCCGGAGCGGGTGGACGATCCGGGACGGGACCGGTTCCTGCTGTCGAAGGGGCACGGGCCGATGGCGTACTACGCCGTGCTGGCCGCGAAGGGGTTCCTGCCAGTGGAGTGGCTCCCGGACTTCGGCTCCTACGACTCCCCGCTCGGCCATCATCCCGACCGGATGCTGGTGCCGGGGGCGGAGATCGGCAGCGGCTCGCTGGGGCACGGGCTGCCGATCGCGGTCGGTACGGCGCTGGGGCTGCGGGCGCAGGGGCTCGACGAGCCGCGGGTGTGGACGCTGATCGGGGACGCCGAGCTGGACGAGGGCAGCAATCACGAGGCGCTCGCCTTCGCCGGGCCCGCCGGTCTGGAGCGGCTGCACGTCGTCGTCGTGGACAACTCCTCCGCGAGTCATGCCCGGCCCGGCGGGATCGCCGCGCGGTTCGAGGCGGCGGGCTGGTCCACGCGCACCGTCGACGGCCGTGATCACGAGGCGCTGTACGCCGCGTTCACCGCGCCGCATCCGGGGCGGCCCCATGTGGTGGTGGCCCGGGTCGAGCCGAAGTCCGTGTGAAGTCCCCTTACTCATCCAGCACTTGAAAGGAGCGATCTCCGTGGACACCATGCGTGATCGTCTGGCCCCTGTCGTCTCCCGGCTGCTCGACGAGGATCCACGGGTCGCCGTGGTGCTCGCCGAGATCGGCAGGGACGGATTCGAGGCGGCCCAGCGGCGGCATCCCGACCGGGTCGTGAACGTCGGCATTCGTGAGCAGTTGCTGGTGGGGGCCGCGGCCGGGATGGCGCTCACGGGGTTGCGGCCGGTGGTGCACACGTTCGCCAGCTTCCTGGTCGAGCGGCCCTTCGAGCAGGTCAAGCTGGATCTGGGGCATCAGGGCGTGGGTGCGGTGCTGGTGAGCGCCGCCGCGTCCTTCGACTGGCCCGCCGGTGGATATACGCACATGGCGCCGGGCGATGTGGCGCTGCTGGACACCCTGGACGGCTGGACCGTGCATGTGCCGGGGCACCCGGACGAGGCCGAGACGCTGCTGCGGCACGCCGTGGCCGCCGGGGACGACAAGGTGTACGTGCGGTTGTCCGTGCAGGCCAACGAGCAGGCCCGGCCCGTGGACGGCGAGCGGTTCCTGAGCGTGCGCGAGGGCAGGTCGGGAGTCGTGATCGCGGTCGGCCCGATGCTGGACGCGGTGCTCGCCGCGACGGAGGGCCTGGACGTCACGGTCCTGTACGCCACCACCGTCCGCCCCTTCGACGGCGCCGCTCTGCGCCGGGCCACGGAGGCGGCGGGGACGGATGTCGTGCTGGTCGAGCCGTATCTGGCGGGCACGTCGACGGGGGCGGCGAACGACGCGCTGTCGGATGTACCGCACCGGGTGCTGGGGCTGGGCGTGGGCCGAGCCGAGCTGCGGCGGTACGGCCACATCGAGGAGCATGTCGCGGCGCACGGCCTCGACGCGCGGTCGCTGCGCGAGCGGATCGGGGGTTTCCTGTCGGCGGGGCGGGTGGCGGCGGGGGTTTGATGGGCGCGGCCCGGGGTTCATCCCCCCCGGCGGCTCAACCCCGTTCGGAACAGGTGTCCTTGGCGGTCGGCTTCCGGTGCGGCGAGGTGCCGGGATCCGGCCGGCCCAAGGGCCCCTCGCCCGGGGATGTCTCCGCACGGACCAGGTTGCGTATCGCCGGGACCGCCAGCAGGGCGCCCGAGACGACGAGGCTGATCACGCCGGCCGCCAGCAGAACGTGCTGTGTGCCGAGCAGCGACGCGGCGGGGCCGGCGAGGGCCTGGCCGACCGGCATCATCGCCAGGGAGCCGGCCACGTCGTAGGCGTGGATGCGGTTGAGGACGTCCGGCGGGACCTGGGTCTGCACGCTGGTCGCCCACATCACGCCCCAGAACGACAGGCCGGCCCCGGCGACGGCCGCCCCGGCCGCCATGGCCGGCACCCCGAGCCCGGCCCCGACGGAGGCGGGGAACGCCGCGAAGGCGAAGAGGGCGATCGCGCCGGCGCGGAGCATACGGCGGGGCCGCAGACGCAGCGCGAGGAAACCGCCGACGACCGTGCCCGCGCCGAGAGCGGAGTTGACCAGGCCGTACGCGCGCGGGCCGTGCTCCTGCACCACATCGGCGGCGACCAGCGGGACGGTCGGCCCCCACACGGCGATCATGTACAGGCACCAGATGGCGATGACTCCCCAGAGCCAGGTGCGGGCCCGGAACTCCCGCCAGCCCTCCACGAGATCGGCCCGGAAGGCGCGGCGGCCGGTGTGCGGTGCCGTCCGGCTGCCCGCCGGGAGCGGGGGGAGCCGGAGCAGCAGCAGGCACAGGGCGCTCACCCCGTACGTCGCCGCGTGCGCCACGAAGACGCCACCCGGTGAGGCGAAGCCGACGAGCAGTCCGGCGAGGGCGGGTCCGGCGAGCTGGGCGCTGGACTCGGCGATGCGTATCGCCCCGTTGGCGCCCTGGATGTCGGAGGCGAGCCGGGGCACGGTGCTGGCGACACCGGGCTGGAACACCGCGCCGGCGACGCCGTTGACGAAGCCGATGGCGCAGATCTCCCACAGCACGACATGCCCGGAGAAGAACAGCCCGGCCGCGAGCAACTGGGCGGCCAGGCGCACCAGATCGGCCCCGATCATCAGCTTGCGGGTGCTGAACCGGTCGGCGATCACCCCGCCGAAGACGACGAGCCCGGCGAACGCGGCGGCGGTCGCGGCCATGGCCAGACCGACGGCGCCCGCCCCGTACCCGTGCTGCAGCAACCCCGCGGCCAGCGCCACGGGCAGCATGGTGTCACCGAGCCGGGCGACGGCCCGCGCGACGAAGAACAGCCCGAAGTCCCGCGACCAGACCTCCCGGGCCCGCGTCGACTTCTCGGACGTCGCCCTCACCTGCTTGCCTCCCCGACCGCTGCCCCGTGCCGTCTGCCCCTCACGTCACGGCGGCCGGAGCCCCCTGTGGCCCCGGCTTCCGCTCACGGTCCCGGATCATGCCACGGGGCAGTGACAACGCCCCGGGAATTTCAGTCCGCGGGCGGCAGCCCCAGCCCAGGGTGGGCCTCCAGCAGCCGGGGCGGGGCCGCCTGGCGCCAGGAGTCGGCCAGGATGTCGTGCAGTTCGGCCTCGTCCTCGAGGGCGGAGAGGCGGACTCTGACCCAGGCGAACTGCGCCTCGTGCTCGGCGATCCAGAACTTCCGCGGTTCGGCGAGGGCCAGTTCGTCGCGTTCCTCCTTCGGGCAGCGCACGGCGATCGAGGTCTCGTCCTCGGGCAGCGTGGCGAACATCTTCCCCGCGACCCGGAACGTGGGCATGCTCCAGGCGACCTTCTCCGTCGTGTCCGGCAGGGACAGGGCGATCCGTCGTACGTCTTCGGCATCCGGCATGGCAGGCACCGTAGCGCCTGCCACTGACAATCACCTGGTCGGAGCGTGGTGCGGGGTCCCCGCGAGGCGCTTGTAGTAGATCGTCGTCGGCCGGAGCACCCCGGCCGGGTCCGCCGCGTAGTCGGGGATCGCGCCCACGGGGGTCCAGCCGGCGGAGCGGTAGAGGTGTTCGGCGGGGCTGTCCGTCTCGGTGTCCAGGTGCAGCAGGGTGATGCCGCGCGCGGCGGCTGCCTCCTCCGCGAGGGCCAGCAGCCTGCGCCCCAGTCCCCGGCCGCGGGCGGCGCGGTGCACCATGAGCTTCACGAGTTCGGCGCGGTGGGCGCTGTTGGGCTTGTCGGGGAAGGCGAGGCTGATGGTGCCGAGCGCCCGGCCCTCGTCGTCGTAGGCGACCCAGACGGCGAGTTCGCCGGCGGCGACCGCAGCGGACCGCTCCTTCCACCAGGCGAGGGCGGCGCCCTTGTCGAGCGGGGCGAGGAAGCCGACGGAGGCCCCGCCGTCCACGGTGTCGGTCAGCAGGTCGGCCAGGGTCTCGGCGTCCTCGGCCAGTCGACCGGCGTCCACGGGGGTGATGTTCATGGCCGTACCACCGCCAGGACGTAGCGCACGTCGTCCGGTCCGGGGCAGCGGAAGCGTGTCGGGCCCCAGACGCGCAGCCTGAGGCAGTCGCCGGTGGCAAGGGGGTGGTCGGTGTCCTGGGCCGTCACGGTGAGGGCTCCTTCCAGCACCCAGATGTGCTGTTCGAGGCCGGGCACGGGCGGCCGGTCGTAGGCGATGTCGGCGCCGGCGGTGAGCCTGCCCTCGACCAGTTCGCCGCGCAGCCCGCCGTGCGGCGGTGACACGGACCGGCGGACGAAACCGGAGGCCGTGTCCTCCCACACCGGCTGCTCGGCGGCCCGCACCACCGGGGCGGGCTCCGCCTCGACCTCGCTGAGCAGCTGGGACATGGTGCGCCCGTAGACGGCGCAGAGGCGATTGAGCAGGGAGGCGGTCGGGCTGATCTCCGCCCGCTCGGCCCGGGACAGGGTGGACCGGCTGATCCCGCTGCGATCCGCCAACTCTCCGAGGGACCAGCCGTGTTCGGCCCGCAGTTCGGCCAGCCGCGCGCCCAGCCGGACGTCGACGGGGTCCGGGGTCACCCCTGCCTCATCTCGTTTCATATCCGGGACTGTATCCCAGATATGAAACGACTGCTCAGGCCTCCCCGGCGGCCTCGCGGAGCGCGTCCAGGACGGGCTTGATCAGCGGATGCTCCTCCGCGCCCCGGCGCACCGCGGCGAAGACCCGGCGCGTGGGCGCCACTCCGTCGACCGGGCGCACCACCACGCCGGTCAGATCCATGCCGCGCAGCGCCGAGCGGGGCACGAGCGCCACCCCGGCGTCCGCCGAGGCGAGCGCGACGACCGCGCGGAAGTCGTCGGAGGAGTGCTCCAGACGGGGCTGGAACCCGGCGTTCTCGCAGGCCAGCACCACCACGTCATGGCAGGGGTTGCCCGGGTACGGTCCGATCCACGGGTCCTTGGCCAGTTCGGCCAGCGGCACCTCGGCGGTGTCCGCGAGGCGGTGGGTGACGGGGACGACCGCGTCGAAGGGCTCCGCGTACAGCGGTACGTGGGCGAGGCGCGGATCGTCGGCGGGCGGCGCCCCCCGGTACTCGACCGCGACGGCGACGTCGACCTGCCGGTCCAGCACCATCGGCAGACTGGCGTCGCCCTCGGCGTCCTGGACGCGGATGCGGATGCCGGGCGCCGACCGGGCGAGGCGGGCCACCGCGGGCGCGACGACCTCGGCGATCCCGGTCGCGAAGGAGGCGACGGTCACGGTTCCGGCCGAGCCCGAGCTGTAGGCGGCGAGCTCGGCGGCGGCCCGCTCCAGCTGGGCGAGGACGGCGTTGGTGTGACGCAGCAGGATCTCGCCGGCCGGGGTCAGCCGTACGCCCTTGGCGCTGCGCTCCACCAGCCGGTGGCCCGTCTCCTGTTCCAGCGCGGTGAGCTGCTGGGACACGGCCGACGGGGTGAGGTACAGCGCGGCGGCAGCCGCCGTGACCGTGCGGTGGTCGGCCACCGCACGGAGGATGTGGAGCCGCCGCGCCTCGATCATGCGATCGATTGTCTCAAATACAGCGGTGCCGTCGGCTCAGGCGTCGAGCTCCGCCCGTGCCGCGACGAAGGCGTCCACGGCGCGGTCGACGTCCGCGGTGGAGTGCGCGGCCGACAGCTGGACCCGGATACGGGCCTGGCCCTGCGGCACCACCGGGTAGGAGAACCCGATCACGTACACCCCGCGCTCCAGCAGCAGCTCGGCCATGCGTCCGGCCCGTGCCGCGTCGCCGATCATCACCGGGGCGATGGCGTGGTCGCCGGGGAGGATGTCGAAGCCCTCCTCGGTCATCCGGCGGCGGAACAGGGCGGTGTTCTCCGCGAGCCGGACCCGCAGGTCGTCCGCCGACTCCAGCAGGTCGAGGACCTTGAGCGAGGCCGCGGCGATCACCGGGGCGAGCGTGTTGGAGAACAGGTACGGCCGCGAGCGCTGGCGCAGCAGGGCGACGATCTCCGCGCGGGCGGCGACATAGCCGCCGGACGCGCCGCCGAGGGCCTTGCCGAGGGTGCCGGTGATGATGTCGACGCGGTCCATCACGCCGTGCAGTTCGGGGGTGCCGCGCCCGCCGGGGCCGACGAAGCCGACGGCGTGCGAGTCGTCGACCATGACCATCGCGTCGTAGCGGTCGGCGAGGTCGCAGATCTCCCGCAGCGGCGCCACATAGCCGTCCATGGAGAACACGCCGTCGGTGACGATCAGCCTGCGGCGCGCGTCCGAGGCCTCCTTGAGCTGCGTCTCCAGGTCCTCCAGGTCACGGTTGGCGTACCGGAAGCGGCGGGCCTTGGACAGGCGGATGCCGTCGATGATGGAGGCGTGGTTCAGGGCGTCGGAGATGACCGCGTCCTCCGGGCCGAGCAGTGTCTCGAACACGCCGCCGTTGGCGTCGAAGCAGGAGGAGTACAGGATCGTGTCCTCCTGGCCGAGGAACGCCGACAGCCGCGCCTCGAGCTCCTTGTGCACCTCCTGGGTGCCGCAGATGAAGCGGACGGACGCCATGCCGTAGCCCCAGCGGTCCAGCGCCTCGTGGGCGGCGGCGATCACCTCGGGGTGGTCGGCGAGGCCGAGGTAGTTGTTGGCGCAGAAGTTGAGGACCTCGCCGGGGCGGCCGCCGGCGGTGACGTTCACGGTGGCCGACTGCGGGGTGCCGATGACGCGCTCGGGCTTGTGCAGACCGGCGGCGCGGATCTCGTCGAGGGTGGCGCGCAGGTCGTCGCGGACGGATTCGAACATGGCAGCTCCAAGGGTGCGTTACGGGCGAACCGAGCAAAAAATCAAGCAGTCCAGTCGAGGATGACCTTGCCGCCCTTGCCGCTCGCCGCGTCGTCGAAGGCGGCCTCGAAGTCGCGGTAGCCGTAGCGTCCGGTGATGACCGGGGCGAGGTCCAGGCCGCCCTCCAGCAGCACCGACATGGCGTACCAGGTCTCGAACATCTCCCGGCCGTAGATGCCCTTGATGGTGATCATCGAGGTGACGATCCGGGCCCAGTCGACCGGGAACTCCTCGGCGGGCAGGCCGAGCATCGCGATCCGGCCGCCGTGCGTCATGTTGGCGAGCATGTCCCGCAGGGCCTCGGGGCGGCCGGACATCTCCAGGCCGACGTCGAAGCCCTCGCGCAGGCCGAGGGCCTGCTGCCCGTCGGCGATGGTCGACTCGGCGACGTTCAGGGCCAGACTCGCGCCGATCTTGCGGGCGAGCTCCAGGCGCTCCTCGCTGACGTCGGTGATCATGACGTGCCGGGCGCCCGCGTGCCGGGCCACGGCGGCGGCCATCAGGCCGATGGGGCCGGCGCCGGTGATCAGCACGTCCTCGCCGACGACCGGGAAGGACAGCGCGGTGTGCACGGCGTTGCCGAACGGGTCGAAGATCGCGGCGATGTCGAGGTCGACGGGGACGCGGTGCACCCAGACGTTGGTGGCGGGCAGCGTGACGTACTCGGCGAAGGCGCCGTCGCGTCCCACACCGAGACCCACGGTGGCCCGGCACAGATGGCGGCGGCCGGCCAGGCAGTTGCGGCACTTGCCGCACACCAGGTGGCCCTCGCCGCTCACGCGGTCACCGACCTTGATGTCCTCGGGGACGTCCCGGCCGGTCTCCACCACTTCGCCGGCGAACTCGTGCCCGAGGACCAGCGGGGTGCTGATGGTCTGCCGGGCCCAGCCGTCCCAGTTGCGGATGTGCAGGTCGGTGCCGCAGATTCCGGTGCGCAGCACCTTGATCAGCACCTCACCCGGTCCGACGGCGGGCTCCGGGACGTCCGCGAGCCACAGCCCGGGTTCCGCCTTCTGCTTGACCAGCGCCTTCAACGCAACGGCTCCTGTGGGTGAGTCCCGGCACCCGGGCATGCGAAGGAAGCCCGGGTGCCGGGAAGAGGAGTGGAATCGCACTGCAATCTGCCGTACAACACCTTCACCGGTCCATCGAGGATTTCTTAAGCGCAGCCACAGCTTTCCTTCACGCCGTCACCTCATCGGCGGTGCGACCCCCTCGCGGTGCTCACCGCCGCGGCCGTCTCACAGCGGCAGCCCGTCGTCCTCCCGCCGCTCCAGGCGTACGACGAGATCCGCGGCCCGCTCCTTGATGGCGGCCAGGCCCTCCTGTCCCCAGGCCCGCGGGCGGATGTCGCAGACGGACACGGTGCCCAGCACCATGCCGGTGCTGTCGATCAGCGGGGCGCCCAGATAGGAGCGGATGCCGAACTCGTCGACGACCGGGTTGCCCGCGAACCGCGGATAGTCGCTCACGTCCGGGAGCGCCAGCGCCTTGCGCCGGGCCACCACATGGGGGCAGAAGCCATGGTCGCGGGGCAGCACCCGGCCCAGCAGGGCACCGGTGCCGTCACTGCGGACGGCGGGCGGGGCGGCCGGGGTGCACAGGCCCGCGAAGAACTGACCCTCCTCGCCGAGGAAGTTGACCATGGCGTACGGGGCTCCGGTGAGCTCGGCGAGACCGTAGGCGAAGGCGTCGAGGGAGGGCTCGGGGCGCTCCCCCAGGCCCAGCCGGTGCAGCCTGCGGGTTCGGGCGGGTGCCTCCTTGTCCTCCGGGGTGAGCAGCAGACGACCGGCCGGGCGGGGCGGGTCGTAGCTCATGGGCGGGCTCCCTGAGGGTGGGCGAAGGTCCTATGGGCGACGGTCATATACGGGCTCCGTGACGGTGTGCGGGGATCACATGTGGGCGCCGTACCCCGTGGCGGCGGCCGGGGCGTGGGCGATGAGATGCCGGACGAGAGTGAGCAGGGTCTGGACTCCGGAGCTGGAGATCCGGGCGTCGCAGCACACGACGGGGATCTCGTCCGGCAGGTCGAGGGCTGCGCGCACCTCCTCCGGGTCGTAGCGGAAGGCGCCGTCGAACTCGTTGACGGCGACGATGAAGCCGAGTCCGCGCTGCTCGAAGAAGTCCACGGCCGCGAAGCACTCCTGAAGGCGCCGGGTGTCGGCGAGGATGACCGCTCCGAGGGCGCCCTCGCAGAGCTCGTCCCACATGAACCAGAACCGCTCCTGGCCCGGCGTGCCGAACAGGTACAGCACATGTTCGGCGTCGAGGGTGATGCGGCCGAAGTCCATGGCCACGGTCGTCTCGACCTTGTTCTCGATCCCGTCGAGGCTGTCGGTGGCGGCGCTGACCGTGGTGAGCAGTTCCTCCGTGCTGAGCGGCGCGATCTCGCTGACCGCGCCGACGAAGGTGGTCTTGCCCACGCCGAACCCGCCCGCGACGAGGATCTTCAGCGCGGTGGGGAAGAGGTCGCCGCCCTGCTCGGAGTTGTCGTCGTACGGTGCGCGGTCGCCGTAGTGCGCGCCGTCGCCGTAGTCAGAGCTGTCGTCGTAGTCCATCGAGCACTGCCTCCAGAAGGGCCCGGTCCGTCGGGGTGTGGTGGAACGCGGGGGGCTTGGTGGTCAGCGCCCCGCAGTCGACGAGGTCCGCCAGCAGCACCTTGGTGACGGCCACCGGCAGCTTGAGGTGGGCGGCGATCTCGGCGACCGGGACGGGGGCGCGGCACAGGTCGAGGGCCTGTACGTGTTCGGGGCCGAGGTAGCCGAGGGGGGTGGCTCCGGTGGCCATCACCTGCGACAGCAGGTCGAGGGCGACGGTGGGTCGGGTGCGGCCGTTGCTGACGGTGAAGGGGCGCACCAGCCGCCCGGCCGCGTCGTCGAGCCACGGTCCGTCACCGGCGGTCGCCGCGCTCAAGGCCTCATCGCCGGGGAGGCCGGCGAACCCGGGGATGCCTGGGGCTCGACGGCGTGCTGGCGGGGTGCGGTCACCAGATAGGGCCGGACGCTCTTGACCAGCATCGCCATCTCGTAGCCGAGCACGGCGGCGTCGGCCTCGCGGCCGGCCAGCACGGCGAGGCAGGTGCCGGAGCCGGCGGTGGTGACGAACAGCAGGGTCGAGTCCAGCTCGACGACCACCTGGCGGACGTCGCCGCCGTCGCCGAAGCGGATGCCCGCGCTGCGGCCGAGGGAGTACAGGCCGGAGGCCAGGGCGGCCATGTGGTCGGCGCTGTCCGGGTCGAGGCCGTGCATGGATTTCACCAGCCCGTCGCAGGACAGCAGAACGGCGCTGGTGGTGTGCGGTACGCGTTGCACGAGGCCGCTCATCAGCCAGTCGAGATCGGATACATGGGCGGTCGGCGCATCGCTCGCCATGGTGGATCGACTCCTTGGGATACGAAGGTCTGCGGGAGCGCTGGATCGTGTAGTGGGGGTGGGGGTGGTCATCCGGCGGAGGCGCTCCCGTCGTGCCGGGCGGTGTGGTCGGTACGCGCTGTGTCCCCTGCGGGGAGTGGTGTGCGGTCGGGCATGGGGACCGGCGACATGTGCTCGCGCCCCATGTGGTCGGGCCCGATGTGGCCGCGCTCCATGGCGTGGGGCTCCGTGTGGCCGGGCTCCGTGTGCCTGGTCCCGTTGCTGCCGCGTTCCATGGGCTGGGGCTCCATGTGGCCGGTCTCCACGGGGCCGGTCTGCATGTGGTCCCGTTCGACGAGTTGGTGGGACTCCATGTGCTGCTGGGACTCGGCCAGGCTGATGCCCCGTTGGAAGGCGGCCATCAGGTTGGGGTCGTGGCCGGGGACGTGCTCGGTGTCCTGGCGAGGAGCGGGGCCCTCGCGCAGCTGGGGTGCGATGTGCTCCTGGGCGCGGCGGCGGGGCAGCTGGGGTTTGCCCATGGTGCCGCGCACGGTGCCGGTGCGAGGGGTGAGCGGCTTGGTGTCGTTCTCGGCGAGCAGCTGCCGGTCGTCGGCGCTGATACCGGGCACGGCCTCGGCCGGGGTGGGCCGCACCTGCCGGGCACCGCGCACGGGCAGCGGCGGGGCGATGGCTCCTCCGTCGGAGGAGGGCGCCGTGGCGGACGTGGACGTCGATGCGGCGGCGGACGCGGATGCGGTCGGGGACGAGGCTGCGGATCCGTGCGCCGGCGTGGGCGCAGGCACCCGTGCGGATGCGGGCTCCCTGGTCACCGAGGGCCGTGGCGCGGTCGGCTGCCGCTGCCACTGCGGTACGGCAGGTGCGGCCACCGGCGAGAGCGGCGCACCCGGCGCGGTCACCACGCGCTGGGGGCCCGTACCCGAGTCGGTCCCCGCGCCGGTGTCACCCTCACGCGGCTGCCCGACCGCGCCCACCGCAGCCCCTGCCGGCGCCCCCGGCTCCGCGCCCAGCAACGCCTGCGGCACCACGAGCACCGCCTGTACACCGCCGTAGATGTTGGTCTGCAGCCGCACATGGATGCCGTGCCGCTTGGCGAGCTGGGAGACCACGAACAGACCGATGCGCCCATCGGCCAGCAGACTGGCCACATTGACCTGGTCGGGGTCGCTCAACAGGGCGTTCATCCGGTCCTGTTCGCCGACCGGCATGCCCAGTCCTCGGTCCTCGACCTCGACGGCGAGCCCCGAGGTGACGAGGTTGGCCCGCAGCAGCACCTGGGTGTGCGGGGCGGAGAACACCGTGGCGTTCTCGACGAGTTCGGCGAGGAGATGGATGACGTCGGCGACGGCGTGCCCGCGCAGAGTCCCGTCGACGGGCGGCACGAGCTTGACCCGCGAGTACTGCTCGACCTCGGCGATGGCCGAACGCAGCACCTCGGTCATGGAGACGGGGTTGCTCCACTGCCGCCGGGAGACGGCCCCGCCGAGCACCGCGAGGTTCTCGGCGTGGCGGCGGATGCGGGTGGCGAGGTGGTCGACGTGGAAGAGGCCCTTGAGCAGGTCGGGGTCCTCGATCTCGTTCTCCAGCTCGTCGAGGATCGAGATCTCCCGGTGCACCAGGGACTGAAGGCGCCGGGCCAGGTTGACGAACACCTCGAGCTTCTGTTCGCTGCCCGCCTGGCTGGACAGCCGGGAGGCCTGCACCACGGCGGTCACGGCACCGTCGTGCGCACGGGCCAGGTCGGTGGCGAGGAGGTCGAAGTCGTCGGCGTCCCGGGGCAGTCCGGCGTGCCGGGGCCGAGGGGGCGGGCCGTCGCCGCGGCGCAGGGTCTCGACGAGGGCGCGCAGTTCGCCCTCGCGCCGGGCGGTGCTCCGGCGCAACGTGCCGATGCGGTCGTGCACGGTGCGTGCGGCGCGGTCGGCGGCCACGGCGGCGATGACGATGCCGGCGAGCGCCACGCACACCGCGCCGCCGAGCACGCCCCACAGGGCGGGGCCCGGCCGCACTCCGGTGGAGCGGACCAGGAACAGCACGGCGGCGCAGGCACTGAGGGCGACGGCGACGGGGGGCAGCACGGCAAGACGCAGCAGCTGGGGCCGTATGTGCGTCTCGGGCAGCGCCGGAGCGGACTTGACGGCCGGTCGCCCGTGCCGCCCGCCTTCACGCCGGGGCGCAGCTTCACGCCGGGACGTCACCTCGCGCCGGGACGCACCTTCGCGCCGAGGCGCGCGCCCGCGCGCGGCCGGTCCCGTCTCCGCCTCGGCGCCGACGCCTCCCGGCAGGTTCCCTCGTCCGCCTTGTGCCTGCACGTACCGGTCCCCGCTCCCTCATGCGACGCTGTCGACCGACACTCACCGTAGTCGTCACCGCATCATGTGCGGTGGGCAGTTGACAAACTCCTACGGCAGACGTCCCGCTCTGGTATGAGGCTTCGTACGACAGACCGATAAGCCCGCCGACATGCGTCCGGACAGCGTTCACGAATCGATCCGACCTGCTCAGAAGCGGTCAGAGGTGAGCGGGGCGGCCGAGGAAGCCGACCGCACCTCGACCGCCCCGCTCACCGGCCCGACCGGCCCGACCGGCCCCTCGGGCACATAGAACACCCCGGCCCCCGGGGACGGCACCACCCCCGACCCTCACCCTCAGTAATCATCAGGCCTGAGGTCCGCTCAGCCCGCATGCAGCGCAGTCCGGAGCCGGGCAGTGCGCGGGCCGAGGGCGCGCGGTAGAAGCGGTCGAAGATGTGCGGGAGGTCCCTTGCGGGCTGAACTTGGCCGCGTTGTCGAGGAGGTTGGTCAGCAGGCGGGTCAGCCGGGAGAGGTCGGTCAGGTCGACCTGTTCCAGCAGGGGCGGGGGTTCCTCGGCACGGGCCGGTTCGATCAGGTCGTTCACCAGATCTATGACGTCCGCGAGTTGGCGTACCCGGGCTCGGGCCGCACGGTCGCGCCGCTCCTGGGGGAGGCAGTCGGCGAGGGCGAGGAGTTCGGCCTTGGTGCGCAGCGCGATGAGCGGGGGGCGCAGTTCGTGGGAGGCGTCGGCGACGAGGCGCCGCTGGGCGGTGACGGAACGGTCCAGTTCCTCCAGCACGGTGTTGCACGTGGCGGTGAGCCGGGCGAGTTCGTCCCTGCGTCGCCGGGCGGGGTCGGGCGGGCCCGGCAGGGTGATGCGGTGGCGCGGGTCGCGGGTGGCGGCCCCGCGTTCCGCCGTGGCGGTGAGGCGGGTGACCGGGGCGAGACCCGCGCGGGCGACGCCGTAGCCGAGACCGCCCGCCGCGACGACGCCGACCGGCCGACGGCGACCAGCAGCCAGGCGGCCTGCCGAACGCCGCAGGCCGCCCTTGCGGACCTCGGCATCCGCTTGGCACGCCGAGTGAGATCCGTGTGACTTTCACGTGACGTGCGGGCCCGCGGAGCCCCCGGGCTCCTTCAGACCGGCCTGCAGAACCCTTCAGGCCCCGGCGACGGTGCGTACGTCCACCCCGCTGTCCCGCAGCCGCCGTACCTCGCCCGCCGGGGCCGCGTCGTCGACGAGTACGAGGTCGAAGTCGGTGAGCGGGGCGAGCGCGTACAGGCCCTGGTTGGCGAACTTGGTGTGGTCGATGAGCAGCACCCGGCGGGCGGCGGCCGCCATCATCGCCCGCTTGACCTGCACCGTCTCGGGCGACATGTGGTAGCAGCGGCCGCCGGTGACCGCCGTGGTGGACATGAACAGCACATCGGCCCGGAAGGACTCCACGCTGTGCGCGGTATGGGCGCCCATGAAGGCGTCGTACGCGGGAAAGTACGTGCCGCCGAGCGCGATCAGCGCCACGCCGGGCTCGCGGGCGAGGGCGGTGATGGCGGGCAGGGCGTTGCTGATCGCCGTGATCGGGGTGTGGTCGGCGAGGTGCCGGACCAGGTTCAGGCAGGTCGTGGAGTCGTCGATCATCACGACCTGGCCCGGGGCGAGTTCCTCGGCGGCGGCGCGCGCCAGCCGCTGCTTGGTCGGCGCCATCGTCGTGAGCCGTTCGCTGACGCTGCCGTGGAACTGCGTGGAGGGCAGGGAACTCGCCCCGCCGCGCACCTTGCGCAGCCAGCCCTGCGCCTGAAGTGCGTCCAGGTCGCGGTGGACGGTCATGACGCTCACGCCGAATTCGGCCGCGAGGTCGGCGGTGCGGACGAAGCCCTGGGAGGTGACGAGCTCGCGCAGCCGCTGCCGGCGCTCCTCCTGGGCGTCCGTGCGGGCGTCGATGCCGGGCATGGCGCGGCTCCCTCCGGTTCCTGTGAGCACACGACTCACGAGATACGGCGATGCGAATCTCACATGAACGTAACACGACGTGCCCCGGCCCCTTCCCTTGCGGGCGCGGCTCCCGCGCCGTGCGGGCACCCGGCCGCCCCCGGGATCTCACACAGCGGCGCGATCCCGCCACGGGATAACTCCCCGGGCCGATTGACGCGGCGCCCGCCGCGCGATTCCCTGATTTCGCGAGCCGCCGCGCTCTCCGGGCTCGTGCGGTGCACGGGCGCGTCCTTTGCGCAGGGGCATGAAGGGGCAGGTATTGCAGTCATGTCGGTACTCACCATCGACGTAGGAACCTCGGTCATCAAATCCGTCGTGTTCGACGACCAGGGTCAGGAATTGGCGGTCTCCCGCATCGGCACCGAGGTGCTGCGGCCCCGCCCCGGCTGGGCGGAACAGGACATGGAGGCGGTGTGGAACGGCGTGGTGTTCGCCGTGCGCAGCGCCCTCGCCCAACTGGACCCGGACGAGGATCCCGTGTGGCTGGTGAGTTTCACGGCGCAGGGCGACGGCTGCTGGCTCGTGGACGGCGAGGGCCGTCCGACCGGCCCGGCGATCCTGTGGTCCGACGGGCGCGCCGGTGACCTGCTCACCCGCTGGCAGGCGGACGGCGTGCTGGAGGAGGCGTTCCGCCGCAACGGCTCACTCACCTGCAGCGGCATGCCGAACGCGGTGCTCAGCTGGCTCGCCGAGCACGACCCGGAGCGGCTGAAGAGATCCCGTACGGCGCTGACGGCGGCCGGCTGGCTGTTCCTGAGGCTCACCGGCGTCACCGCGATCGACGAGTCGGACGCCTCGGCGCCCTTCCTCGACCACTCCACCGGCGCCTACGACCCGGTGATCCTCGATGTGTTCCAACTGCGCTGGGCGGAGCCCCTGTTGCCGAGGATCCTCGGTGAGCACGAGCGGATCGCCGAGATCACCCACCGGACCGCCGCCGAACTGGGCCTGCCCGCCGGACTGCCGGTCGTGATGGCCCCGTACGACATCGCCGCGACCGCGCGCGGTGCCGGGGCCGTCAACCCCGGCCAGGCGTGCGCGATCCTCGGCACGACCCTGTGCACCGAGATCGTCTCGCGCGCGCCGGACACCGGCGGCGAGCCGTGCGGCATCAACATCGCCTACCGCGGCCGGGAACGCACGCTGCGCGCCTTCCCCACCCTGTCCGGCACGGAGGTGCTCGACTGGGCCTGCCGCACCCTGTCCGTGGAGGATCCCGCCGCGCTCGGCCGGCTCGCCTTCGACGCCGAACCGGCCGCGGGCGGGCTGGCGTTCCTGCCGTATCTGTCGCCCGCCGGGGAACGTGCCCCCTTCCTGGACCCGCGTGCGCGGGGCGCGTTCTGGGGCCTGTCCCTCGATCACACGCCCGCGCATCTGGCCCGCGCCGTGTTCGAGGGCCTGTCCCTCGTCGTCCGCGACTGCCTGGCCGCGTCCGGGACCGAGGTGCACGAACTGCGCCTGTGCGGCGGCGGATCCGCCAGCGACGACTGGTGCCGGCTCATCGCCGACGTCACCGGAGTGCCGACGGCCCGTAGCGCCGACACCGAACTGGGCGCCAAGGGCGCGTTCCTGACCGGCCTGGTGCTCAGCGGCGCGGAGAGCAGCATGCACAGTGCCGCCGCCAAGTACGTGCGGATGCGCTCCAGTTGGGAGCCGGACCCCGAGCGCGCGAGCCTCTACGACGAATTGTACGGCGCGTATCTCACCTGGCGGGACGCCGCCCGCTCCCTCGGCTGGTCACCGGCGCCCGCACCCTCCCGCGTACCCGCACCACCGAAGGCCCCGCATGTCTGACGCCCTGTCCCCCGACGCCGTCCACCTCGGCCTCGACCTCGGCACCCAGAGCGCCCGCGCGGTCGCCGTGGACGGCACGGGCCGTCTGCTCGGCGCCGCGTCCCGCCCGCTCACCGGCCGCCGTGACGGCGTGCGGCACGAACAGGACCCGGCGCAGTGGTGGCCGGCGCTCACCGCTGCCTGCCGCGACGCCCTGTCCGGCATCGACCCGCGCCGGGTGCGGGGCCTGGCCGTCGACGCCACGTCCGGGACGGTGCTCCTGGCCGACGCCTCCGGCACGCCGCTCACACCGGGTCTGATGTACGACGACGGACGCGCCGGCGCGTACACCGACCGCGTGAACACGGTGGGCGCGGGGGTGTGGGAGAAGCTCGGCTACCGCGCGATGCAGCCGTCCTGGGCGCTGCCGAAGCTGCTGTGGCTGCTGGACCGACTCCCTTCCCGGAGCCGGGAGATCCGGCTGCTGCATCAGGCGGACCTCATCACCTGGCGGCTCGCCGGACGGCAGGTGGCGAGCGACGCCAGCCATGCGCTGAAGAGCGGCTACGACCTGCTCGCCGACCGGTGGCCCGAGGCGGAGCTGAGCACGCTCGGCGTCCCGGCCGGCCTGCTGCCGGAGGTCGTACCGCCGGGCACAGTGGTCGGCGCCGTGTGCGCGGACGCCGCCGAGGCGACCGGCATCCCCGCCGGTACGCCCATCACGGCCGGGATGACCGACGGCTGCGCGGCACAGATCGGCGCCGGAGCGCTGACGCCGGGCGCCTGGAACTCGGTGCTGGGCACCACGCTGGTGTTCAAGGGCGCGAGCCCGCACCTCGTGCGCGACCCCGGGGGCGTGGTGTACTGCCATCGTGGCCCCGGCGGCACCTGGCTGCCCGGCGGCGCCTCCAGCAGCGGCGCCGGGATCCTCGCCCGGCGCTTCCCGGGCGCCGATCTCGACGCGCTGACCGCGCGGGCGGCCGCGACCGGCTCCACCGCCGTCGTCTACCCGCTGGTGGGCGCGGGCGGCGAACGCTTCCCGTTCCGCGCGCCCGGCGCCGAGCCCTTCGTACTCGGTGAACCGGCGGGCGAGGCCGAGGAGTTCCACGCCTGCCTGCTGGGCGTGGCCTGCGTCGAACGGCTGTGCTTCGACTACCTCGACCACCTCGGCGCACCCGTCGACGGGCCGCTCACCTTCACCGGCGGCGGCGCCCGCAACCGCTACTGGTCGCAGCTGCGCGCCGACCTGCTCGGCCGTACGGTCGGTCTGCCCGAGCATGCCGAGAGCGCCCTCGGCATGGCGGTGCTCGCCGCCACGGCCTCCGGCGCCACACTGCGGGAGGCCGCGGCGGCGATGGTGCGGCTGCGCGAGGAACTCCACCCCGACCCGGCCCGCACCGCGGCCCTGCTGCCCGTCTACACCGGGTTCGTCGACGAACTGACCCGGCGCGGCCTGCTGGACGCGGCCGTGGCCGACCATGCGCACAGAAAGGCCGCACAGTGACCACGTTCGTCCTCGTCCGCCACGGCGAGACCGCCTGGCACGCGGAGAACCGCTACGCGGGCCGCACCGATGTGCCGCTCACCGAACTCGGCCGCCGGCAGGCCGCCGCGCTCGGCACCTGGGCCGCCGGGCAGCGGCTGGACGCCGTGCTCTGCTCCCCGCTGTCCCGGGCCCGCCTGACCGCCGAACCGGCGGCGACCGCGCTGGGCCTGACCCCCTGGGTCGACGAGCGCCTGTACGAGGTGGACTTCGGCCGCGGCGACGGGCTGACCCGCGCGGAGATGGCCGAGGCGTTCCCCGAGGAGCTGGCCGCGTTCCTCGCCGACCCGGTGACCCACCATCTGCCCGGCGGTGAGGATCCGGTGGCCGCGGCCGACCGGGCGATCGAGTGCCTGGAGGAGGTCGCGCGAAAACTCCCCGACGGCCGTGTCCTCGTCGTGGCCCACTCGACGCTGCTGCGCCTGGTGCTGTGCAAGCTGCTCGGCATCCCGCTCGCCCACTACCGCCGTGTCTTCCCCGGTCTGGAGAACGGCGCCCTGACCGAACTGCGGCTGCGCGGCGGCGAGGCGTCGCTGCTGCGGCTGAACGCGCCCGTTCATCTCGTCCTCCCTTCCTGATCGCATCCGGAGACCCACCGTGCCCACCACCGTCCTCGCCGCCGGCGACCACTTCGTCCTGCCCCGGCTGCTCGAACAGGAACTGCGCTCCGCCGCCCCCGGAGTCGACGTACGGCAACTTCAACTCCCCTGGCCCCACACGCCGTTCGGCAAGGTCGCCGAGGTCGACGAGGCGTCCGGCACGGAGGAGCAGCTGATCGAGGCGCTGCGCGGCGCGCGGATCTGCGTCACCCAGATGGCACCGCTGACCGAGCGCGTCCTGGCCGCCTGCCCGGACCTGGAGCTGTTCTGCGTCAGCCGGGGCGGTCCGGTCAACGCCAACCTGGAGGCGGCCACCCGGCACGGCGTCGCCGTCTGCTACGCGCCGGGCCGCAACGCCGTGGCCACCGCCGAGCACACCCTGGCCCTGATCCTCGCCGCCGCGCGCGGGATCGGCGATGTGCACACCGACCTCAAGCACGGCACCTGGCGCGGCGACTACTACGACTACACCCGCTGCGGGGTCGAGATCGACGGCTCGGTCGTGGGCCTGGTCGGCTTCGGCGCGATCGGCTCGCGGGTGGCGCGGGTGCTGGCCGCGATGGGGGCGACAGTCTTGGTCCACGACCCCTATGTGCGCCCGGAGGCGGTCGAGGGTGTCGCCGAACTCGTCGGTCTGGACGAGCTGTTGAGCCGCTCCCGGATCGTCTCGCTGCACGCCCGGGTGACCGAGGAGACCCGCGGCATGATCGGCAGGGAGCAGATCGCGGCCATGCCTCGGGGCTCGGTGCTGGTCAACTGCGCCCGCGGCGCGCTAGTCGACTACGACGCGGTGTGCGACGCGCTGGACACGGGCCGGCTGGCGGGCGCCGGCTTCGACGTGTTCCCCGTCGAACCGGTCCCGGCGGGCGCGCGGCTGCTGTCCACACCGGGTGTCGTCCTCACCCCGCACATCGCCGGCGCCAGCAGGGAGGTGGCCGAGAAGGCGGCCCGGATCGTCGCCGGGGAGGTGGGCCGCTTCCTGCGCGGCGAGCCCCTGGCCCACTGCGCGAACCCGGAGGTGCTGACGTCAGGGGCGTGAGTCGGTAGGCCGGCGCTCCCCTTCGCTCCACTCGGCCCGCCGGATGGTTTCCGCGAGCTCCTCCGGGTCGGCGACCGCCTCGTGGGGGTCGTCGGGCCACTGCTCGACGCAACCGGCGGCCCAGTCGGCCCATTCGGCGACGAGCCGATAGTAGTCGGTGAGGAAGCGGCCGACGAGCAGCGTCTGCGCGGCCCGCTCCTGGAACGCGGCCCGGCCTTCGAGGTAGGCGCGGGCCGCGGCGAGATTGTCCTCGTTGCGCTCGACGGCCCAGGCGCGGGCCGCGCGGAGGGTGGCCAGGGTGTCGGCAGGGGTGCCGGACTCGGCGTAGAACACCTTGACCAGCTGCTCGGACTCCAGCACGGGCCCGGCGCCCGGCTCACGCAGCCAGTCGGCCAGTGCCGCCCTGCCGC
The DNA here is from genome assembly GCF_025290915.1 of Streptomyces sp. 15-116A. Lineage (GTDB taxonomy): Bacteria > Actinomycetota > Actinomycetes > Streptomycetales > Streptomycetaceae > Streptomyces. The sequence goes on from NZ_JAOCQE010000014.1 coordinate 55,411, forward strand.
GGCCGGTGATGGTGTAGACGGTCCGCGGCCGCCGCCCCACCGCCTCCCGCTCGGCCCGCGCGAGCCCGTGCCGGACGAGCTTCTTCGGCTCCTCGTAGATCTTGCTCTGGGCCCGGGGCCAGATCCGGCCCAGGCTGCGGTCCATGTGCCGGGCCAGCTCGTACGTGCTCCACGACCGCACCGAGAGCAGCCCCAGGACGGCGTACGAGGTCGTCGTGAGCGCCGGCCCCCTCGGCACCGTGCCGCTTTCTCCCTCAGGGCCTCTTGACATCGCCGCCCCTTCGGCGTAGTCCGGAATTAGTCCCATGGGGAGTATATGCCCGAGGTGATGGAGATGACCAGTACGTCACAGTTCGCCCCCTCGAACACGGAGCAGGCCAGGGCCTGGGACGGCGACGAGGGCGCTTACTGGGCGAAGCACGCCGACCAGTTCGACCGCGCGCTGCGCGGCTACCGGGAGGCGCTTCTCGACGCCGCGGCGATCGGCCGGGCGGACCGGGTGCTGGACATCGGCTGCGGCACCGGGGAGATCACGCGTGAGGCCGCCCGCCGCGCACCCGAGGGCACCGCACTCGGGGTCGATCTGTCGTCGGCGATGCTGCGCGTGGCGAGCGAGAGGGCGGCCGCCGAGGGGCTGGCGAACGCCCGCTTCGTACAGGGCGATGTGCAGGTGCATCCGTTCGAGGCCGGGGAGTTCGACCTGGCGGTCAGCCGCACCGGGACGATGTTCTTCGCCGAACCCGTCACCGCGTTCGGCAATGTCGCGCGAGCGCTCAGGCCCGGTGGCCGTCTGGTGCAGCTGGTCTGGCAGCCGCCCGCGCGCAACGAGTGGTTCCTCGCCCTGATGACGGCCATGTCGGCGGGCCGTGACCTGCCCGCTCCCCCACCGGACGCCCCGGGCCCGTTCTCCCTGTCGGACCCCGCCCGGGTGAGCACCCTGCTGACCGAGGCCGGATTCGACGAGCCGCGCTTCGAGTCGCTCACCGCGCTCGAACACTTCGGCCCCGACGCCGGCACCGCCCACCGCTTCCTGCTCGGGCTGGTCGGCTGGATGCTGACCGACCTCGACGACGCCGGCCGCGAGCGAGCCCGCACCGACCTGTACCGCACCCTCGAGGACCACGAGACACCCGGGGGTGTGCTCTATCCGTCCGCGACCTGGCTCATCACGGCGACACGGCCGTAACGCCCTGCTCAACCGGGGTGCAGCGCCGTCCTGAGGAAGTCGACGGCGAGCTTGCGGGCGACATGGGCGGCGCGGGTGTCGCGCAGGCTGTCCAGAAGCAGGAAGTCGTGGACCATGCCGGTCACCCGGACGCAGGTGACGTCCACGCCCGCCTCGCGCAGCTTGTTGGCGTACTTCTCGCCCTCGTCGCGCAGCACGTCGGCCTCGTCGGTGACGACCAGGGCCGGGGGCAGGCCCCTCAGCCGGTCGAGGCTCGCCCGCAGCGGGGAGGCGTACGGCTCGGCGCGCTGGGCGGGGTCGGTGGTGTAGTGATCCCAGAACCACTGCATGCCGTCGCGGGTGAGGTAGTAGCCCTCGGCGAACTGCAGGTAGGACGGGGTGCCGAAGTCGGCGTCGGTGACGGGATAGAGCAGGCACTGGCCCTTGAGGCCGATCCCGCCGCGTTCCTTGTTCATCAGCGCGAAGACCGCCGACATGCAGCCGCCGACCGAGTCGCCGGCGACGGCGACACGCGAGGGGTCCAGGCCGTGCTCGGCTCCGTTGTCCAGGATCCACCGGTCCACGGCGTAGTTCTGCTCGACCTGGGTGGGGTACTTCGCCTCCGGCGCACGATCGTAGACGGGGAAGACACCCGCGGCGCCCGCACCGACGGCGAGTTCGCGGAAGAGCCGGTCGTGCGTCTTGTCGTCGCCGAACACCCAGCCGGCGCCGTGGATGTAGAACACCACGGGCAGCGGGCCCGAGGACCCCCGCGGCCGGATGACACGGGTGCGGACGGTCCCCCACTCGCCCGCGTCCACCTCGATCCACCCCTCGTCGACATCGGGCCTGGGCACGCCGGGATCACTCTGCAGACCGAGCAGAATGTCCCGGCCCTTCTCCGGAGGGACCTCGTAGATCCGGGGGTGCGGGGCGGTCGCCTCGCACAACTCCTGCGCGGCAGGCTCGAGACAAGGGGTGATCGGCGGAGGAAGCTCGGTCATGTCGACTCCGTGTCACGGGTACGTTCGTGCGCTGTCCCGCCCGCTTCCCATCGTTCGCGCCCCGCCGACCACGCGCAACTCGAGATCTTGCCCTTCGGCGGCAAGTGGCTTGCACTGCCGGGCTCTTGGCCCGCGTCACCGATCGCCCGCGAGATCGAGGTCGCGCTCCGGGGCGGTCTCGGTGGCGATCTGCGTCGACGAGGGCCCGCGCCACGGGTGGGCGAGGGGATGGGACACCGCGCGCCACCAGGGGTCCGAGGGCAGCTTCCCCGCCGGTTCGAAGGGTTCGCCGGGCCGGGGGAACGCCACCGCCTGGCCGGCCGCCTGCGCCGCGTCCTTGGTCCACTCCCCCGGCTCCGCCCACGCGTGCGGGGCCAGATTGAACGTGCCCCAGTGGATCGGGAGCAGCACCCCGCCCGGCTGCCCGCCCTGCAGATCGAGATGCGCGCGCAGGGCCTCCTCGGGCGTCATGTGGATGTCGGGCCAGAACTCCGAGTACGCGCCGAGCTGGATCATCGTCGCGTCGAAGCGGCCGTGGTCGGCGCCGATGTCCTGGAAGCCGTCGAAGTAGCCGGTGTCGCCGCTGTGGTACACGCGGTGCTCCTCGCCCGCGACGACCCAGGACGCCCACAGCGTGTGCTGGGTGTTGCGCAGGCCCCGGCCGCAGAAGTGCCGGGCGGGGGTGGCCGTGAGGGTGAGTCCGCCGACCCGCGTCGACTCGTGCCAGTCCAGCTCCCGCAGCCGGCCCTCGGACACGCCCCAGTGCTCCAGGTGCGCGCCGACGCCCAGCGGCACCGCGAACAGCGTGTCCGTGCCGGCCAGCGCCTTGATCGTGGGCAGGTCCAGGTGGTCGTAGTGGTCGTGCGAGATCACCACGACGTCGACCGGGCCCAGCGCGGTCAGCGGCAGCGGCGCCGGGTGCAGCCGCTTGGGCCCGACGAAGGGGAACGGAGAGCAGCGCTCGCCCCACACCGGGTCGAACAGCACCCGCTGCCCGTCGATCTCCGCGAGCACGCTGGAGTGACCCATCCAGGTCAGGCGCAGCCCGGTGGCCGGGGGGCGGGCGATGTCGGCGAGGGTGGTGGGGTGCACCGGCACCGGCCCGCGGGGGGCGCGGCGGGTACGGGTCTCCTTGTCGAGGACGACCTTCGCCAGGTCCCGGGACGACCCCGAGGGGCGGGTCCGCGCGGGACCGCCGGGGTTGACGAAGACACCGTCCTTGAAGTGCGGGGATCTGCGGATGCGCGCCATGCGCTCACCGCTGGGGTCCGCGCCGAAGGCCGGGGGCCGCAGTGCGCGGAGCCCGGAGCTCTGGGAACGGAAACCGGCCACGGTACCTCCAGCTGGAGTCGGTCAGGCATTCCATTATGTGGGGCGGGTCCGGCAGCGCGGTGCCCTTCGGCCGGTACGGGAGTCTCCGGACGTGTCATGTCCGGGCTAGGGTGACGGCCGTGACGAGGGTGCGGTTGAGCGTGGCGGAGCGGCGTGAGGAGATGCTGCGGGCCGCCATCGAGCAGATCGAGGAACGGGGTGTGGCCGCGGTACGGATCTCCGACGTGGCCTCGGCGCTCAGGGTGAGCAACGCGCTGGTGCTGTACCACTTCGCCACGAAGGAGAAGCTGGTCGCCGCCGCGTTCGCCCACGCCGCCGAGGCGGACCTGGCTCATCTGCGCAAGCTGCTGGGCCGCCGCACGTCGGCCCTGCGCAGGCTGCGTGCCGCCGTGCGCTGGTACGCCCCCACGGGCCAGGCGAAGGGCTGGCGCCTGTGGATCGAGGGCTGGGCGGTGTCCCTGCGCGATCCCGCCCTGCGGGAGGTGGCCAGGGACCTGGACCGCCAGTGGAAGGCCGCGCTCACCGAGGTCATCGAGGAGGGCGTGGAGGCGGGCGAGTTCACCTGCCCCGACCCCGCGGCGACGGCCCTCCGCCTGACGGCCCTCCTGGACGGCCTGGCAGTCCAACTGACGTCCTACACGGGCACGATCCCCAGATCCCGGGCGAGAACCTGGGCCGACGAGGCCCTGACCCGCGAACTGGGCACAGCCGACCCGCAATAGCGGCCGATCAGGCCCGCCTACGCCAGGGGAGCCACGTCCGCCCGCCCACGATCGGCCGAACCCGACCATCCCACCGCCAGCCGACGCGCCCCCCATCCGCGGACAGGCGGGCCCGC
>NZ_JAOCQE010000140.1 GCF_025290915.1 Streptomyces sp. 15-116A
CCGTACCGCCGAGCCCCTCCGGGGGGCGGTGGTGGTCAGAGGACGGCGACCGGTGCGACGGGGGATCCCGTGCCCCCGGTGAACGGTTCGGGTGTCGCCGACAGCAGGAACGTAGGGCGGCCTGTTTCTCCACAGGCTGTGGACAACTTTTCGAGATTCCAGTTCTGCCCCTGCGGCATCCCCATCTCCACCAGGTGCAGGGCGTGCACCGGCAGCCACAGGCCCGGCACCTCGGGCGGAAAGATCTCGAAGGTGAGCGTGTCGCTCGCGACGGCCGCCACATCCCGCGCGTGGAACCACTCCGGCGTCCGGATCGACAGCCCGGGCGAGGGATACGCGTACGCCTGCCGGTCCCCGTCGAGACACAGCCGTATCTGCCCGGTCCGCACCAGCACGACGTCACCGGCCCGCACCCGCGTCCCCGCCAGCTCCTCGGCAGCCTCCAGATCCTCCGGGGTGACCGCGTGCCCGCCGTCAAGGCGGTCCGTGCCGAGCGCACGGGCGACATCGAGCAGCACCCCGCGCGAGACGAGATGGCCCACCTTGTCGACACCGGCGAACGCGGCGCCGCCGTGCGCGGTGACGGTGCCGGCCGGGCGGCCGTTGTAGAGCAGCCCGGAGTGGGAGACATGGGCGAGCGCGTCCCAGTGGGTGCCCGCCTGCAGCCCCATGGTCACCGCGTCGTCGCTGCACGCGACCGTGCCCGGGCCGAACAGTTCCTGGTTGATCTGGGTCATGAGGTGCAGAGGGTCGATCCGGCCGGCGATCGCGCCCGTCTGCACCCCGTTCTGCCGGAGGGGCAGCGCGAGCGGCACGCGGTGGCCGGTGCGGACGCACGCCGCCGCCTCGCGGACCACCTCGTCGGTGATCAGGTTCAGGGTGCCGATCTCGTCGTCCGGACCCCAACGGCCCCAGTTGTTCACGCGCTTGGCGATGTCGTGGAAGGCGGCGGGCAGCGGCATGGGTCCGGTCCCTCCCGGGGGTTGTGCTCGGCGAGCCGGCGGGTCGTAATAGTCGGGTACGCGATATCTAACGGTCCGTCAGAAACCGTGGGACGGGAAGGGGACCGGCGTGGGGAACTTCTTGTCGGGCAAGGTCGTCGCGGTCACGGGCGCGGGCCGGGGCATCGGGCGGGCGGTCGCGCTCGCCGCGGCCGGTGAAGGGGCGCGGGTCGTCGTCAACGACTACGGGGTGGCCGTCGACGGATCGGCGCCGAGCAGTGAGGTCGCCGAGGCGGTGGCCAAGGAGATCGCCGCGGCGGGCGGGCAGGCGGTCGCCGTCGCCGACGACGTCTCCACGATGGCGGGCGGGCAGCGGGTGGCCGACACCGCGCTGTCGGCGTACGGGCGGCTCGACGGGGTCGTGTGCGTCGCCGGGATCCTGCGGGAGCGGATGCTGTTCAACATGACCGAGGAGGAGTGGGACTCGGTCGTCGCCACGCATCTGAAGGGCACGTTCACGGTGTTCCGGGCGGCGTCCGCGGTGATGCGGAAGCAGCGGTCGGGGTCGCTGATCGGGTTCACCAGCGGGGCCTATCAGGGGTCGGTGTCGCAGGCCAACTACAGCGCGGCGAAGGGCGGCGTCGTCTCGCTGGTGCGGAGCGCCGCGCTGGGCCTGCACCGGTACGGGGTGACCGCGAACGCGGTGGCGCCGGTGGCGCGTACGCGCATGTCCGTGCGGGTTCCTGCGGGGCTTTCCGGGGTGGGGGAGCCGGAGGATGTGGCGGCGCTGGTGGTGTACCTGCTGTCCGAGCAGGCGCGCGAGGCAGGGATCACCGGGCAGGTGTATACGGCGGCCGGGGCGAAGATCGCGGTGTGGGGGCAGCCGAGGGAACTGCGTTCGGCCTACGTGGAGGGCGGGGGCTGGACGCCGGAGCGGATCGCGCGGGTTCTGCCGGGGGCGGTCGGGGTCGATCCGATGCCGTTGCTGGAGGGGCCGGGCGCCTGAGAGCCCGGGGGTGCGGGTTTGGGTGCGGGTGCGGGTGTGTGGTGGGTTCTCGCGCAGTTCCCCGCGCCCCTGAGGGGGTTGACCCGGGGGGAGTTGAGGAGTGGGCGTGGACTTCGGGTTCGGTGTCGAGGATGAGGCGTTTCGTGCGGAAGCGCGGGAGTGGCTGAGCGAGCACGCCGGTTCCGTCCAGGATCGTCGTGCCTGGGAACGGACCCTCGGCAGAGCCGGTTGGATCGGGCTGGGGTGGGGGGAGAGCGGGTACGGGAATCGGACCGCTTCTCTCACTCAGCAGGTGGTGTGGGCCGAGGAGTATGTACGGGCCGGGGCTCCTCCCCGGTGTGGGCACATCGGGGAGAAGCTGCTCGCTCCCACGCTTCTCGCTCACGGCAGTGACGAGCAGAAGGCGCGTTTCCTGCCGTTGATCGCGGCCGGTGACGAGCTCTGGTGCCAGGGGTACAGCGAGCCCGGGGCCGGGTCGGATCTCGCCGGGGTGCGGACCAGGGCCGTGCGCGACGGGGCGTGCTTCCGGATCAGCGGGCAGAAGATCTGGACCTCGCTCGCCCAGGAGGCCGACTGGTGTTTCGTGCTGGCCCGGAGTGAGGCGGGGTCCCGGCGGCATCGGGGGCTGAGTTTTCTGCTGGTGCCCATGGATCAGCCGGGGCGGATCGAGGTGCGGCCCATTCGGCAGATGACCGGGACCAGTGAGTTCAACGAGGTGTTCTTCGACGGGGCGTACGCGCGCGTGGAGCATGTGGTGGGGGGTGAGGGGAACGGCTGGCGGGTCGCGATGAGTCTGCTCGGGTTCGAGCGGGGGGTGTCCACGCTGGCCCAGCAGATCGGGTTCGCGGAGGAACTGGCGCGGGTCGTGCGGACCGCGCGGGACAGCGGGGCCCTGGGGGATCCCGTCGTACGGGACGGGCTGGTGCGGCTGTGGGCCGAACTGCGGGTGATGCGCTGGAACGCCCTGCGCACGCTGGGGAGTTCCGGCGACGCGGGGGCGCCCAGTGTGGCCAAGCTGCTGTGGGGCGGGTGGCATCAGCGGCTGGGCGAGCTGGCCGTGCGGGTGCGAGGGGCCGCCGGGGGTGTGGGGCCGGTGGAGTGGTCGGCGTCGGTGCCCTATGAGGTGGACGCGGACCAGCATCTGTTCCTGTTCTCCCGGGCCGACACCCTCTACGGCGGCTCGGACGAGATCCAGCGCACGATCATCGCCGAGCGTGTGCTCGGTCTGCCCCGGGAGCCCAAGGGAGACGTGGGATGAGAGGCGTGCTCTTCGACGGCCGTACGGTCGAGGTCGTGGACGGTCTCGAGGTGCGGGAGCCCGGTCCTGGGGAGGTCCGGGTGGCGGTCGCGGCGGCCGGGGTGTGTCACAGCGATCTGTCCGTCATCGACGGGACGATTCCCTTTCCGGTGCCGGTGGTGCTCGGGCATGAGGGCGCCGGTGTGGTGGACGCGGTGGGGGAGGGCGTCTCCCATGTCGCGCCCGGTGATCATGTGGCGCTGTCCACGCTGGCCAACTGCGGGACGTGCGCCGACTGCGGGCGGGGGCGGCCGACGATGTGCCGGCGGGCGATCGGGCGCCCGGAGCGGCCCTTCGCCCACCGTGGTGTGCCGGTGCACCAGTTCGCGGCCACCTCCGCGTTCGCCGAGCGGACCGTGGTGAAGGCCGTGCAGGTCGTGCGGGTGCCCGACGACGTGCCGTTGACCTCGGCGGCGCTCATCGGGTGCGGGGTGCTGACCGGCGTGGGGGCCGTACTGAACCGGGCGCGGGTGGAGCGCGGGGACAGCGTGGTGGTGATCGGGGCGGGCGGCGTCGGTCTCAACGTGCTCCAGGGGGCGCGGCTCGCGGGCGCGCTGCGGATCGTCGCCGTCGACGCCAACCCGGCGAAGGAGGACGCCGCCCGGCGGTTCGGTGCGACCCACTTCCTCACCTCCACGGAGGGCGTGCGGGGCGTCCTGCCCACCGGGGCCGACCACGCCTTCGAGTGTGTCGGCCGCGTCGAGCTGGTCCGGCAGGCCGTCGACCTGCTCGACCGGGGCGGCCGGGCGGTCCTCCTCGGCGTCCCGCCGGCCGGCGCCGAGGCGACGTTCCTCGTGAGCTCGATGTACCTGGACAAGTCGATCCTGGGCTGCCGCTACGGCTCCTCCCGCCCCCAGCGGGACATCGCCCTGTACGCCGAGCTGTACCGGCAGGGGCTGCTGCTGCTCGACGAACTCGTCACCCGCACCTACCCGGTGGAGGACTTCGAGAAGGCACGCGCGGACGCGGAGGCGGGGCGGGTGGCCCGCGCGGTGCTCACGTTCTGAGCGGTGCCGGCGTTCTGAGCGGTGCTCATGTCCTGGGCGGCACCCGGGCGCCCGGCCTCGCCCGCCCGGAACGTGCGCCGGTACGCGGTCGGGGTCACGCCCAGGGCCGCCTGGAGGTGCTGGCGCATCGACTGGGCCGTGCCGAACCCGGCGTCGCGCGCCACCTGGTCCACGGACAGCTCGGTGGACTCCAGCAGATGCCGTGCCCGCTCCACCCGCTGCTGCGTGAGCCACTGCCCCGGGCTCACGCCGACCTCCTCGCGGAAGCGGCGCGTGAAGGTGCGGACCGACATCGACTCCCGCGCGGCCATGTCCCGCAGCTGGATCGGCTCGTGCAGCCGGCCCAGCGCCCACGCGCGTGCGCCCGTCGTGGACGCCTGCTGCGGATCGGGCACCGGGCGCTGGATGTACTGCGCCTGGCCGCCGTCGCGGTGCGGCGGTACGACGGTCCGCCGGGCCACGTCGTTGGCCACGGCGGCACCGTGGTCGCGTCGCACCATGTGCAGGCACAGGTCGATACCGGCCGCGACGCCCGCCGAGGTCAGGATGTCGCCGTCGTCGATGAACAGCACGTCCGCGTCGACCCTGATGCGCGGGAAGAGCCGCTGGAAGCGCTCGGCGTCGCTCCAGTGCGTGGTCGCCGGGCGGCCGTCGAGGAGGCCCGCGGCCGCGAGGACGTAGACACCGGTGCAGATGGAGGCGAGCCGGGTGCCGGGCCGGATGTGCGCGAGGGCGGCGGCCAGCTCGTCGGTCAGCTCGCCCCGCTCGTACACCGGGCCCAGCTCGTAGGAGGCCGGGACGATCACCGTGTCGGCGGTGGCGAGGGCCTCCGGGCCGTGGGCGACCTGCAGGGCGAAGTCGGCGTCGGTCTCCACCGGCCCCGGCGGCCGGATCGAGCAGGTGACCACCTCGTACAGCCGCCGCCCCCGAGCATCCCTGGGGCGGCCGAAGATGCGGTGCGGGATGCCCAGTTCGAAGGGCAGCAGCCCGTCGAGGGCCAGGACGACGACACGATGCGGCAGCATGGCCCGATCCTAGCGAAGGGTGTCCCTCGGGCCACTCGTCGCGGAGATCGGGAACCGGCACGCTCTACGGCGTGACCCAGACAACGACCGGCACCCCCGCAGCCGACACCGGCACCGGCGCCCGGCGTACCCGCCCGCGGATCCACCGCGCCTGGTTCGTCGCCGCCGTCACCTTCGTGACGATCATCGGCGCGGCGGCCTTCCGCTCCGTACCGGGACTGTTCATCGACCCCCTGCACACCGAGTTCGGCTGGTCGCGCGGCACCATCGCCGCCGCCGTGTCGGTCAATCTGGCGCTGTACGGACTCACCGCGCCCTTCGCGGCGGCGCTCATGGACCGCTACGGCATCCGGCGCGTTGTCGCCGTCGCCCTCATGGTGATCGCGGCCGGTTCGGGCCTGACGGTGTGGATGACGGCGGCCTGGCAGCTGCTGCTGTGCTGGGGTCTGCTGGTGGGCCTCGGCTCCGGCTCCATGGCGCTGGCCTTCGCCGCGACCGTCACCAACCGCTGGTTCACCGAGCGCCGGGGCCTGGTCAGCGGCATCCTCACCGCCGCGTCCGCCTCCGGGCAGCTGATCTTCCTGCCGCTGCTGGCCTGGATCGTGGAGGAGTACCGCTGGCGGCCGGCCGCCGTCACGGTGGCGCTCGCGGCCCTCGCGGTCGTCCCCTTCGTCTGGCTGCTGCTGCACGACCACCCGGCCGACGTGGGCCAGAAGCCGTACGGCGCGAAGGAGTTCGTGCCCAAGCCGGCGCCCGTGCCCGGCGCCGCCCGGCGCGCGCTGAAGGTGCTCGCCTCGGCCGCGCGCACCGGCCCGTTCTGGCTGCTGGCCGGCACCTTCGCGATCTGCGGCGCCTCGACCAACGGCCTGATCCAGACCCACTTCGTGCCCGCGGCCCACGACGAGCACATGCCCGTGCAGGCCGCCGCCTCCCTGCTGGCCGTCATCGGCGTGTTCGACGTCGTCGGCACGATCGCCTCCGGCTGGTTCACCGACCGCTTCGAGGCCCGCCGCCTGCTCGCCGTCTACTACGCCCTGCGCGGCATCTCCCTGCTCTTCCTGCCCCTCCTGCTCGCGCCCAGCGTCCACCCCCCGATGGTCCTGTTCATCGTCTTCTACGGCCTCGACTGGGTCGCCACCGTGCCGCCCACCCTCGCCCTGTGCCGCGAGCACTACGGCGACGACAGCCCCATCGTCTTCGGCTGGGTCCTCGCCTCCCACCAGGTCGGCGCCGCCCTCGTCGCCTTCCTCGGCGGCGTCGCCCGCGACATCTTCGGCTCCTACGACGTCGTCTGGTACGCCTCGGGCGCCCTGTGCGCGGCAGCGGCACTGATGGCCCTGGTGATCCGGCGGCGGGGTGCGGGCCAGCCGGCGGCCGTCTAGCGGAACCGGCCCCGGTGGAAGAGGAGCGGTGCGGTCTCGTGCCGGGTGTCGAGGGCGGTCACGCGGCCTACGACGATGAGGTGGTCGCCGCCCGGGTGGACGGCGTGGATCGTGCAGTCGATCCAGGCGAGGGTGTCCGTCAGGCGGGGGGAGCCGGAGACCGGGGACGGGTCGTACGTCACGCCGGCGAACTTGTCCGCGCCGCTGACCGCGAACGCCCGGCACAGGGGTGCCTGGTGGGCGGCGAGGATGTTCACGCAGAACGCGCCCGCGCGGGCGATGCGCGGCCAGGTGGTGGACGTACGGCCGACCATGAACGCGACGAGGGGCGGCTCCAGGGAGAGCGACGTGAAGGACTGGCAGGCGAAGCCGACGGGGGCGCCGTCGTCCACCGCGGTCACCACGGTCACGCCGGTGGCGAAGCAGCCGAGCACCCGGCGGAACTCGGACGGCGGGACCGGAGGCCGCTCGTCCTCCCGTACGCAGCGCAACTCGGGGCGCGGCAGCGCGTCCACCGGGCCGCGCTCGCCGTCGGCCGAGCGGAGGTAGCGGACCGCGGCGGCGGCCATTCCGGCATGTCCCATCACGCCTTCCATTAGAGCTGACGGTACGTCAGATAGGAAGGGTCAGCGGCCCCTGAACTCGGGGGTTCTGCGGGCCCCGAAGGCCGCGAGCCCCTCGCGTGCGTCCTCGGTCGCCATGTTGAGTTCCTGTGCCGTCGCCTCTGCGGTAAAGGCCGTGGCGCGGTCGGTGTCGAGGGAGGCGTTGACGAGCTGTTTGGTGAGGGCGAGGGCACGCGTGGGGGCGGTGGCCAGGCGCGCGGACCACTCGTGAGCCGTCCCGGCCAGGTCCTCGTCGGGGACCACCCGGTTGACCAGGCCGAGGCGTTCCGCGCCGGCCGCGGTGAGCGCGTCGCCGAAGAACATCAGCTCCTTCGCGCGCTGCGGGCCGATGAGACGAGGGAGCAGATACGCGCCGCCCGCGTCCGGGACCAGGCCCCTGCGCACGAAGACCTCGATGAAGCGGGCCGAACGGGCGGCGAGCACGAGATCGCAGGCGAAGGCCAGATGCGCGCCGAGCCCGGCCGCCGTGCCGTTGACGGCGGCGATCACCGGCTTCTCGCAGTCCAGTACGGCCGCGACGAGGCGCTGGGCTCCCAGGCGGAGGGTGCGGGCCACGTCACCGGGCGCGCGGGGGCCGGAAACGGTACTGCCGCGCAGGTCCGCTCCGGCGCAGAAGCCGCGGCCCGTGCCGGTGATGACGACCACCCTGATGTCCGGGTCGGCGGAGGCGTCGGCGAGCAGCGCGATGAGGCGTTCACGCAGGTCAGGGGTGAGGGCGTTGAGGGTCTCGGGGCGATTGAGGGTGATGTGGGCGACCTGATTGTCAGTGGCGTGCTGTATCCATGAATCGACGGGAATTCCGGGCTCACGGGGGGAGTCGGGCATGTGGGGGATCCACCTCTTGGCCTATGGGTGTGCGGTGGTCGGGCTTCTGCCTGCCGTGCTCGGGCTTGTGACGGCCTTACGCGTGCTCCTGCCTGCCGCGCTCGGGCCTGCGCCTGCCGTACTCGGGCCTGCGCCTGCCGTACGGCCGTGGCCCGCGCGTTCAGCGGCAGACCGCGAGGGCGTCCAGCGCGACCGCGCCCTGGCCGCGCGGGGAGACCATCAGCGGGTTGAGCTCCAGCTCCGCGAGGTCGTCCGCGAGCTCCAGCGCCATACGCTGTACCCGGAGGATCACCTCCACGAGCGCGTCGACATCCGCCGGGGGACGCCCCCGGACCCCGTCGAGCAGGGGCCGCCCGCGCAGTTCGGCGAGCATGTCCCGCGCCTGCTCCTCCCCGAAGGGCGGCACGCGGACGGCGGTGTCCCGCAGCACCTCCACCAGCACCCCGCCGATCCCGGCCGTCACCGTCGGCCCGAACAGCTCGTCCCGGGACATCCCGACGACCATCTCGACGCCCTGCTCGACCATCTGGCAGACCAGCACACCGTCCAGCTCCACCTCCTCGTAGCGCGCGATGTCGGTGAGCTCGCGGTAGGCATCGCGGACCTGACTGGCCGAGGTCAGGCCGATCTTGACCAGGCCCAGTTCGGTCTTGTGCGCGATCCGCGCCCCGGACGCCTTCATCACCACCGGGAAGCCGACCGTCCCCGCCGCCCGCACGGCCGCCGCCGCGCTCGTCACCAACTGCTCGCGCGGCACGCGGATCCCGTACGCCCGCAGCAACTGCTTGGCGGCGTGCTCGCTGAGCTGCTCACCGGGCCGCATCAGCAGCCGCGCCTTGCGGTACGACGGGGAGGGAGTGCGCGGTGCCTCGTCGAAGGGGGAGCGGTAGCCGGTGACGAAGCGGTGGTGGCCGAGGTGGGCGCGGACCGCGGTGAGGCAGTTCGCGACGCTGCGGAAGGTCGCCACCCGGGAGGAGCCCAGCAGCACCTCCCGGTACGCCGGCTCAGTGCCCACCGGCGACCCCCACACCACGCACACCAGCTTGTCCGTCCGCTCGGCCGCGTCGACCAGGTCCCGCACCAGCCGGTCGCTCAGCGGGGGGAACGGCCCGGTGATCGGGCAGATCAGCACGCCCACCTCGGGATCGTCGAGAAGCGCGTCGATGATCCTGCGCCCGCGCCAGTCGCCCACGGGGTGACCGCCGCTGTCGACGGGGTTGGTCACGTCGAGATACGCCGGTATCCACTGGTGCAGTTCGGCCTGCCTGGCCTCGGACAGCACGGGCAGCCTGAGGCCGGCCGCGGTCGCCAGATCGGCGACGTGCGCGCCCGTGCCGCCCGAGATCGAATAGACGACGACCCCGTCGGCGCGCGGCGGCCGGGCCCGTGCCAACAGGGCTGCGGTGTCCTGCAGTTCGTCGAGCCCGTCGACGCGGATCACCCCGTACTGCCGCATCGCCGCGTCCACCACCGCGTCGGCGCCGGTCAGCTTGCCGGTGTGTGAGGCGGCGGTGCGGGCGCCGGTCTCGGTGCGGCCGACCTTGACCGCGACGACCGGGATTCCACGCCGGGCGGCCCGGTCGGCGGCGAGCAGGAAGGCCCGCCCGTCCTTGAGCCCCTCGACATACGCGGCGATGGCGCCGACCTCGGACTGTTCGGCGAAGTAGGAGAGGAAGTCGGCGGTCTCCAGGTCGGCCTCGTTGCCGGTGGGCGCCCAGTGGGAGACGCGGATGCCGTTCTTCTGGAGCGCGAACACGGGCCGGCCCTGGTGACCGGACTGGGTGATCAGCGCGATCGCGGGGCCGTCGAGATCGTCCCGGAAGCGTTCGAAGGCGTTGAGGTTGGTGTTGGGGCCCAGCAGCCGCATCCCGGAGCCCGCGACGGCCGCGGCCAGCCGGTCCTGGGCGGCGGCGCCCTCCTCGCCGGTCTCCGCGAAGCCGGAGGCGAACACGACCGCGAACCTGGCCTTGGCCTCGGCCAGTTCCTCGACCACCGGAAGGGGGTCGCCGACCAGCACGACCGCGACATCGACCTGCTCGGGCAGGTCCGCGACGGAAGGAGAGCAGGGGATGCCGAAGACGGTGGGGCGGCGCGGGTGCACGGGGTGCAGCCGGGCGCCGACCCGCTCGGCCCAGTCGAGCAGCTGCCGCGTGATACCGGTCCCCGGCCGCCCCTCGGCGTCCGAGGCGCCGATCACGGCGACGGACTCGGGCCGGAAGAGACGGTCCAGATCGGGCACCTCGGCGTGCAGCGGACGCCCGCTGACGTCCAGGTCGCCCGCCTCGGCCGGCCTGCCGTGCACGACGGGTCCCGAGCGCTCGCCGCAGGCGATGGCCCGGGTCCGGCGGGAGTCGGTGGTGAGGGTGCCGTGGGTCGATCCAAGCATCGCTTCGCCCGCTCCTGTGAGACAGCGCATGAACTGACGCCCTGTCAGGTTACTGAACTGACGGAATGTCAGGAATGGCTGTGCGCGGGTCGAGTCGAAGCGTGGACGAGGCGGGTGTCCTGCGGGACATTCCCTAGCCGGGCAGCCGGGACACTCCCGGCGCTCCCGCGTGGGACACCGTCTTGGCGATGCGCTCGGCGTCGAGGGCGAGTTCGCGGAGGGTGCCGGAGATGGGGGTCGTGAAGCCGGTGAAGTAGAGGCCGGGGGCGGACGGTGACGTGCGGGGACCGTGGGTCAGCGGGCGGCCGCGGTCGTCGAGGACGCCGAGGTGGCCGACGAGGTCCTCCAGGGCACGGACGTATCCGGTCGCGGCGATGACCGCGTCGGGACCGATGCGGTCGCCGTCGGCGAGGACGACCTTGCCGTCCTCGAAGCCCTCCACCGCGGCCACGATCTCCACCTTGCCCTTGCGCACGGCGTCGATCAGGCCGACGTCCTGTACAGGGATTGCCCCTTCGAGCACCCGGCTGTAGAGCCCGGTCTCGGGGCGGGGCAGACCCTGCGCGGAGAGATCCGGGATCGCCACCTTCGCCTGCGCCCGGCTCAGCCGGTCGACGAGCCCGACCGGCAGCCGCCGCACCAGAACGCCCGAGTACTGCGCGGGCCAGCCCGCGGTGGAGCGGCGCACGATGTGCGGGGTCGTGCGGACCGCGAGCCGCACCCGGGACGCGCCGCCCTCCACCAGGTCGACGGCGATCTCGGCACCGGTGTTGCCGACGCCCACGACGAGGACGTCCCGCCCGGCGAAGGGTGCCGCGTTGCGGTACGCGGAGGCATGCAGGAACTCGCCGGTGTAGGCGTCGCGGCCGGGCCAGTCCGGCACGTGCGGGGTGTGGTTGTAGCCGGTGGCCACGACCACCGCGGCGCCGGTCAGTTCGCGACCGCCGGTGGCGTGCAGCAGCCAGCCGGTGCCGTCCGGGGTGCGCTCCACGCGGGAGACCTCCACCCCGGTGACGATCTCCAGGCGGTGGTGCTCGGCGTACTTCTCCAGGTACCGGACCACGTTGTCCCGGGCCGGCCAGCGCCCGAACCGGCGCGGCATGGGCAGCCCCGGCAGGGCGGACAGACGGCGGGTGGTGTGCAGCCGCAGCCGGTCGTAGTGGCGCCGCCACGACGCTCCCACCTGGTCGGACCGCTCCAGCACGACGGCCCGCAGCCCGCGGGCGCGCAGCGCGTACGCGACCGCGAGCCCGCCCGGGCCGCCCCCAATGACGTAGACCGGGCGGTCGGCGGGGGCGGGCGCAGGGGGCTGGACGGAGTCGGAACCGTCGGAGGTGGGTGTGGGGGTGGTGTCGGCCATGTGCGCGAGAGTAATCCCGCACCCGCTTGATGGGTCTCGGTCAAGACCGGAATTGGTTGCGGATTGATCACGTCTGTGCGCGGGCGCCCGCATCCCGTGTCCGATATCCGGACGGTCGCGCCTGTGGGGTGGTCCGGGCGGCGACATCTGACGTACCGTCAGACGGCAGGGGCGGCACCCCCCCCGGATATTCCCCCTCGGCAGGAGCAGATGGACACGACGGCCGGACGCACGGACCTCCCCGAGGCGGACGCCTTCACCCGCACCTACTGGGAGGCGGCGGCACAGGGCCGACTGCTGATCCGGCGCTGTGCGGGCTGTGGCCGCGCCCACCACTACCCGCGCGAGTTCTGCCCCCACTGCTGGAGCGAGCACGTCACCTGGGAGACAGCGAGCGGCCGGGCCACCCTCTACACCTGGTCCGTCGTCCACCACAACGACCTGCCGCCCTTCGCCGACCGCACCCCGTACATCGCCGCCGTCGTGGACCTCGCGGAGGGGCCGCGGATGATGACCGAGCTCGTCGGGACGGAGCCGGCGGGCGGACCGCGTGCCGGAATGGAGCTGGAGGTGACCTTCCGCGCGGAAATCCCGGTGTTCCGGCCGGTGCGGCGGGTTTGAATGGCTTCATGGCGCACACCCGCAAGCCCACCCGGCCCCGGACCCGCACCCGTCCCCGCTCCCAGTCCCCGACCCTCACCGAGCTCCACGGTCACGGCCTGCACCTGCTCCCCTGGGACCCGGCGTCCCACTCCGACGTGGAGGCGTGGCTGCGCGGGACCACGGACCCGGAGTTCCAGCGCTGGAACACCCCGATCCGCCCGGTCACGGACCTCGACGGCGCGCGGGAGGTGCTGCGGGGGCGGGCGGAGCGGGCCGCGGAGGGGGCGACGGCACCGTTCCGCATCGCCGACGCCGGCACCGGTACGACGCTGGGGCACATCGCCGTCAACGACATCCGCCCGGTGCTGGGCGTGGCCCGGGTCGGTTACTGGGTGTTCCCCGAGGCACGCGGACAGGGCGTCGCCACGCGCGCGCTGCTGCTCACCGCGCACTGGGCGCTGGCCGAACTCGGCCTGCACCGGCTGGAACTGGACCATGCCGTGGGCCACGACGCGTCCTGCCGCATCGCCGAACGGTGCGGTTTCCGCCTCGAGGGCACCATGCGCGGCGCGATCTTCGCCGCCGGCCGCCACGACGCCTTCCGCGACGCCCACCTCCACGCCCGCCTCGCCACGGACCCGGAACCACCGGCGTCCTCGCCGGACCCCCGGACGTAAACCGGAGGTGCGCGTCCTCACCCCGGCGGCATCATGAGGCATGCCCACCGACGACTGGTTCCTGACCCGCGATGTCGACGACTTCCTCGCCCGCGCGGGCGCCTTCCTGCGATCCGAACGTCCAGGGCGACCAGGACACGGCCAGGGCCTTCGCCGACGCCTGGCACCGCCGTACGGGCGCCACGGTCACACTCCGCCGACGGCAGCGGCTCTACCGCTTGGGCACGCTGACCGTACCGCAGCCCGTCCCGCCGGGGCGGGCGAGGATCGCGGAGAAGACGGACCGTGCGCGACTGGCCGACTGGTACCGCGAGTTCAGCGAGGCCGTGGGCGAACCGGTCTTCCAGGACCCCGCCGTGTGGGCGGACGACCGCGTCGCCCGCGGTGACGTCACCTTCTGGGAGACACCGGACGGCGAACCCGTCTCCATGGCCGCGCTGAGCCCGCGGGTCGCCGGGCAGATCCGGGTCACCCACGTCTACACCCCGACCGCACTACGTGGACGCGGCTACGCGGGCGTGGCCACAGCCGAGGCGACCCGGGCCGCACGGGAGGGCGGTGCACAGGAGGTGCTGCTCTTCACGGACCTGGCCAATCCCACGAGCAATGCCCTGTACCAGCGGATCGGGTACCGGCCGGTGGCCGACTTCGCGGTGTACGACTTCGAGTAAGGACTGGCCTCTCACGGCCACAGCAGCTCCCGCGTCCACCCCTCCCCGTCCGTCCACCGGTACCGCAGCCGGACATGCCTCCGGCGTGCCTCGCCCTGGAAGAACTCCACCTCATCCGGGCGCAGCCGGTACAGGGTCCAGGAGCCGGCCTTCGTGTCCGGGGCGCGTTGGGCCTGCTCCCAGGCCGCTTCCGAGGCATGGGTCAGGTCCTCGAGGGAGCCGAGGAGCTCGCTCTGTCTGCCGGTCAGGGCCGCGGCGAGGGCGCCTGTGGAGCGGGCGTGGAGGTCGGCCTGGGACTCGTGGGCGGGCGCCTGCTCAACAGGACCGCGGACGCGGACCTGGCGGCCCAGCACCGGCCAGTAGAAGGCGAGGGCCGCGTACGGGCGGGCGGCGAGGTGGGTGCCCTTGCGGCTGTGGGCGTGGGTCGCGAAGGACCAGCCGTCCGCGTCGGCGCCGTGCAGCATCACGACGCGCACGTCCGGCAGGCCCTCCGCGTCCGCCGTGGCCAGCGACATGGTGTGCGGCTCGGTCTGCCCGGCCGCCACCACCTCGGCGAACCACCGGGTGAACAGCGCCAGCGGCTCCCCGGGCGCGGCGGCCGGGTCGAGCGGCGGCAGCTCGGTCACCTCCGGGTCCCACACCCGCAGTGACCTCAGCAAATCGTGAAGATCGGGTTCCATGTCCCCGATTCTCATGTGCCGCGTCGCCTGCGCGGGCCTACACCTGTCCGAGGTCCGACGACACCCAGTGTTCCGGGCGCATCCGCAGGACGACCTGCTCGCCGTGGTTCTTCCAGGCGAAGTCCACGTACGCGTCGACCTTCTCGGCCGGCAGATAGCGCGCCGAGAGCTCCCGCAGCTGCTCCAGCGTGGCGGGGGTCGTCTCGACGACCGGGCCCTCGACGGACACGTACCGGATGGTGGGTTCGAGCCGGTCGACCATGAGTGTGAACCGGCCGGCCGCGCTGATCAGCTGGTTCTTGCGGGAGTCGAGCCCGGTCATGATCCAGATGTCGCCGCCGGGTTCGTACTGGTACCAGATGGGCACCGTCAGCGGCGCTCTCCCCGGCCCCGCGTCGACCGACAACGCGGCGATGTGCGGTTCGGCCAGGAACTTCTCGCGCTCTTCACGGGTCAGGGCCATGCGGGTCTCCTCCAGCGGCTCGCGGTGTACGACGTCACAGGCTTACGTACTTCACAACGCCGTTCGGCCGACGAGGTGTTCCCCTCATTCCCTCCCCAGCACCACCGTCCCCGACGAGCAGAACCAGCCGCCCGTCCCGGAGGCCACCGCCAGCGCGGGCAGGGAGCCGTCGGACCGGCGGACCTGCCGTGCGCCGCCCTCGCCCCGCAGCTGCCGTACCGCCTCCACGAGCAGGAACAGCCCGCGCATCCCGGGATGCTGGGCCGACAGCCCGCCCCCGTCGGTGTTCACCGGCAGCGCGCCCCCCTCGACCCGCAGCCGCCCCTTCTCCACGAACGCCCCGCCCTCGCCCTTCCCGCAGAAGCCCAGGTCCTCCAGGGTCACGAGGGTCATGTACGTGAAGGCGTCGTACAGCTCGGCCAGGTCCATCTCCTCCGGCCGCACCCCGGCCCGCCCGAACGCCGTCCGCCCGCTGACCGCCGCCGGGGACACGGTGAAGTCGGGCCACTCGGACATCGCGGAGTGGGAGACGTACTCGCCGGTCCCGAGCACCCATACCGGTGCGGTACGGCAGTCCCGTACGACGTCCTCCGCCGCGAGCAGCACCGCCGCGCCGCCGTCGGAGCGCAGGCAGCAGTGCAGCTTGGTGAACGGGTCGGCGATCAGCGGGCCGGACAGGACGTCGTCCACCGTGATCGGGGTGCGGTGCAGCGCCTCGGGGTTGAGGGCCGCGTTGGCCCGCGCCTGGACGGCGACCTCGGCGAGCTGCTCGATCGTCGTGCCGTACTCGATCATGTGGCGGCGGGCGGCCATCGCGTACTTGGCGATGAGCGTGTGGCCGTAGGGCGCCTCGAACTGGAGCGGGCCGCGCGCGCCGAAGGAGAGGGTGCCGGTGCGGCGGCCGGCGCGGATGTCGGCGCGGGCCGTGGAGCCGTAGACGAGCAGCACCACGCGCGCGTGCCCGGCGGCGATGGCGTCCGCCGCGTGGGCGGCCATGACCTCCCAGGTGGCGCCGCCCACGGAGGTCGAGTCGACCCAGGTGGGGCGCAGGCCCAGGTACTCCGCCACCTCGACCGGGGCCAGGGTGCCCAGTCCGGCGGAGGCGAAGCCGTCCACCGCCGTCCGGTCCAGTCCCGCGTCGGCGAGGGCGCGGCGGGCGGCCTGGGCGTGCAGGGCGTAGGCGGTCGTGCCGCCGTCCAGGCGCCCGCAGTCGGAGAGGGCGGCGCCTACGACGGCGGATCTCCGGGGAGGAGTCATGAAGCTGACGGTACGTCAGGTAAGGCCGTCGCGTCAGCCCTCTGGGCATCGGTGCGCGCCCGTCCTAATATGACGCACCGTCAGTTTTCAGCGAGGGGGCCAGGGACATGGACGTCCGCTTCACCGCCGAGCAGGACGAGATCCGCCGTGCCCTGCGCGACCTGCTTGCCAAGCGCTGCGGACCGGACGGGCTGCGAGCCGCCGTCGACACCCCGGCCGGGCACGACCCCGCCCTGTGGACCGCCCTCGCCGACACGCTCGGCCTGCCCGCCCTCGCCCTCCCGGAGGCCTACGGCGGCATCGGCTGCTCGGCGACCGAACTCGCCCTCGCCTGCGAGGAGACCGGCCGCACGCTCGCCCCGTCCCCGCTCCTCGCGACCACCGTCCTGACCGCCCCCCTGCTGCTCGCCCTCGGTACCGACGCCCAGCGCGAGCGGCTGCTGCCCCGGTTCGCCTCCGGCGCCCTCACCGCCGCCCTCGCCGTCCCGGGCCCCG
>NZ_JAOCQE010000141.1 GCF_025290915.1 Streptomyces sp. 15-116A
CGCACTCGCCGCGGGCGCCGACACCGAGGCCCGTGACCCGCACCGGCGCACGCCGCTGCTCCTCGCCGCCCTGCACGACCACGTCGCCGCCGCGCGGACACTCGTCGCCGCGGGCGCCGACCCGGACGCCCGCGACGACCAGGACGACAGCCCATGGCTCGTCACCGGCGCCACCGGCAGTGTCGCCATGATGAGGGCGCTGCTCCCCGCCCGCCCGGATCTGAAGGTCACCAACCGCTTCGGCGGCATCTCCCTCATCCCCGCCGCCGAGCGCGGCCACGTCGACTACGTACGGGCCGTGCTGCGCGAGACCGACATCGACGTCGACCACGTCAACCGGCTCGGCTGGACCGCCCTGCTCGAAGCGGTGATCCTCGGCGACGGCGGCCGCGCCCACCAGGAGATCGTGGAGCTGCTCATCACGGCGGGCGCCACCCCCGACCTGCCCGACGGCGACGGCCGCACCGCTCTGGAGCACGCCGAGCGCCGTGGCTTCGAGGAGATCGCGGGTCTGCTGAGGGCCGTGCGGTGAGGCGCCGCACGGTCACCGGCCCCCGTGGCACGGGACGCGCGGTCCGCGGCGCTGCCATGGGGCTCGTCTGCGCCGCCCTGCTCGCCGGCTGCGCCTCCGCACCCGACACCCGGGACGAACCGTCGACGCCGAAGAGTTCCGCGTCGGCTCCCGCGACGGTCGCCCCCGAGATGACCGGCCGGACACCCGAAGGCACCCTGCTGGTCGCCGACTTCGGTGCCGACACCGTCACGTTCGTCGACCCGGACAAGGGGCCGGTCGACTCGGTGAAGGTCGGCGAGGCACCCTACGGTCTCGTCGTCGGCGAGGACGGCCGCGCCTGGGTCGCCACCGCCGAGGGCGTCGCCGTCGTCGACACCCACCACCGCGAGCGCCTGGACCTGATCCCGTACAGGACGAAGAACCTCGGCCCGGTCACCGACGGCGAGTACCGCGGCGGCGGCATGGGCATCGCCCTCGCCCCCGACGGCAGGCACGTCCACGTCGGCGTCAACGTGCCGTCCGGGAACGGCTCCTTGGAGACCATCGACACCAGGACCCGGGAGGTCACCGACACGGCCCCGGTGGGCAGGCGCCCGTTCGACGTGGACGTCTCCCGGGACGGCCGCGAGGTCTACGCGACCGACCACGACTCCTTCGACGTCACCATCGTCGACACACGCACGCGGAAAACACGCCGCATCGAGGTCGCCCCGTACGGCACCGAGGGCGGGCTCGGCTCCTGGCTCAAGCCGCACTACGCGGCCGTACGCCCGTCGGACGGCACACTGCTGCTGCCCTTCGAGGGGGAGCGGCTCGTCGTACTGGACCCGAAGACCGGCCGGTCGGCCATTGAGCGGATGACGGCCGACACCCACCAGCACGGCGTCACCATCACCCCGGGCGGCACCCTCCTGGCGGTCGGCACGGGCCCCATCGATCCGTCACGGGACGAGGGACCGTCACTGACCGTCCGCACGCCAGACGGCGAGGAGAAGGTGATCCCGCTGGAGGGGCCGCACGAGGACGTCGCCGTCTCCGCCGACGAGCGCACCGCCTACGTCACCGGGGGTTTCACCCGCGACGGCTACTGGAACGGCATCACCGTCGTCGACCTCGACAGCGGTGACACCCGCCGACTGGCCGCCGGAGAACGGCCGTTGGGTATCGCGGTTCTCTAGGCCCTGTCGTCAAATCCCCGTCTGCCTGGCGACGCCATGCACGCTCCCCCACTGCCTCAAGGGCGTGGGAGGTGCCCCCACTCGCACCTGACGCCAGCAGGCCCGCCCTTCGGGCGGACGACGGGTATTTGACGACAGGGCCTAGCGCGGCAGCGGGAGGAACGGGGCGCTCCGCATGACGAGGCTGTGGCATAGCATCTGCCGGATGCTGGGAGGACGGATCAACGAAGTGACCGGCGACACCGAGGGCGCCCCGTCGGTCTGGCGGGCTCCGGGAATGCCGGCGCTGCTGGGCTCGACCGCGCTCGGATTCGCCGGGTTCGCGCTGCTGATGCCGGTCGCACCGCTGTGGGTCCTGGACGGCGGGGCCGACGAACTGGGCGCCGGTGTGGTCAACGGCGTCCTGATGCTCTGCACGGTGCTCGCCCAGCTGTTCGTGGGAAGGGCGCTCCGACGCCTCGGCTGGCGCTGGACCCTCACGCTCGGGGCCTGCCTGCTCGGAGCTCCCACACCGGTGCACCTCCTCACGGACGAGGTGTGGGCGGTGACCCTGCTCGCGGCGGTGCGGGGACTCGGCTTCGGCATCATCACCGTGTGCGGTGCGACGGGGGTCGCCGCGCTCGTCGAACCCGCGCGTCGTGGGCGGGCGGTGGGGGCGTACGGACTGGCGGTGGCGGCCCCGCAGTTCCTGCTGGTTCCCGTGGCGCCGTGGTTCGCCGAGCGCATCGGTTTCTGGCTGGTCTTCGCGCTCGCCGCCGTCCCGCTGCTCGCGGCCCCGCTGGCCGTACCGGTGGCTCACGCGCTGCGGGCGGAGCGGCCGTCGGCCGGACCTGAGCTGCGCGGCTCGGGCCGGGTGTCGGCCGAGTCCGCCGAGTCCGGGGAGTCAGGGGAGTCAGGGGAGTCCGGCGACCGTACTGTGGGCGAGGCGTCCGCCGAGTCACCCGGGCCTGCCCGGCCCACCGAGCCAGGCCGGCCCGTCGAGCGGCGTGATGCCGCCGCACTCCGCCGTGCCCTGGCGGGGCCGATCGTCGCCCTGCTCGCGATCACCTCCGCCGGTGGGGCCGTGCTCACCTTCACTCCGAGCCTGGACCCCGATCCGACCACGGTGTACGTGGCACTTGTGGTGTTCACCGGGACCGCCGCCCTGTGCCGTTGGGGCATCGGAGGCTACGCGGACCGCAGGGGCGCCGCCCCCGCCATCGCACCGCTCCTCTTCGTCGGCGCCGCCGGACTTGCCGCCATCGCCGTCGCCACGGTCAGCGGCCACCGCCCGGCCGGGCGGTTCCTCCTGGTCGCCGGCATGCTCGCGGTGGGCGTGGCGTACGGCGGCCTGCAGAACCTGACGCTCGTGCAGTCCTTCGCCGCCGCGGGCGAACATGCGCGATCGACCGTGAGCACGGCGTGGAACGTCGGCTTCGACGCGGGCACGGGCCTCGGCGCGCTCGCCGCCGGCGCGGTCGCGACGTCGACGTCCTACACCGCCTCGTACGCCGTTCTCGCGGTCACCACCGCGTTGGTGGGCCTCGGCTGGGCGGGTTCCCGGTGGCGGGCGAAGAGGGGTGCCGGGCGTCTCCCGGCCGACAGCCCGCGTGAGTCGTCGGGCCGCTGATCCGCCCGGGCCGACGGCCGCGAAACGGCGGTTGCCGCTTCCCTCGGACCGGTTGCCCCACGCCACGGATCGGTTGCCCCACGCCTCGGACCTCGCATATCGCGGGCATATCGAAAATCGCATACGCCACCGCAACGGCCCTTCATCTCCAATGGGGGCATGAACCACGACGCATCCCGGTCAGCCCTGCCCCGCCCCGCCCTCCGCAGGATCGCCCTTCTCGGCCTGGCGATCCTCGGCTCGGCGAGCGTCGCGTTCGTCCTGCGTAGGCCGCTGCTGATGGCCGCACCCCGATGCATGGCCGGTCGGTGGCACGGCTGCTTCGACACGTTCAACGGCGTGGTCTTGATGACCTTGGTCACGCTGCCGTTGGCCGTACTGGTGGCGTGGGCTCTGGCGCGACACCGGCGCGCCGCCGGGGTGACGTCGGCGTGGCGGACGTCCGTGGCCGAGGTGGGCATGGTCCACGGCACGGTGCCGTTCCTGTGGCTGACCATGATGCCGGGCGCGGCTGCGGGCACCGCCCCCGCCCGGGTGAGCCTGATACCGATACGCGACCTGCTCACGATGGGCCCGCTCGGGATCACCGGCAACCTGCTGGTCTTCGCGGCCCTGGGGTTCTTCGCCCCGATACGCTTCGCGGCCCTCGCGTCCGTGCCGCGGATCCTGGCACTCGGTGCGGGCTGCTCGGTCCTGGTCGAGACCGCGCAGTACGTTCTGCGCCTCGACCGGGTGTCCTCCGTGGACGACGTCCTGGTCAACGCCACCGGTGCCGTGCTGGCCGCGCTGGCGTCACGCCGCTGGTGGCACACCAGCGCCCAGGCGCCGTCCGACCGGCCTCGCCCCGCGCCGGTACCGGCAGGCTGAGCCAGGGCCACGGCAAGGACCACCCGCCCGTTCCCATACATTGCCGATACACCGACCTGCTTAGGCTTCCGACATGCGCGTACTGATCGTGGAGGACGAGCCCTACCTGGCCGAAGCCGTCCGTGACGGCCTGCGGCTGGAGGCGATCGCCGCGGACATCGCGGGCGACGGCCACTCCGCCCTGGAACTGCTCGCCGTCCACTCCTACGACCTGGCGATCCTCGACCGAGACATCCCGGGCCCCTCCGGCGACGAGGTCGCCCGGCACATCGTGGCCTCCGGCAGCGGCATGCCGATCCTCATGCTCACCGCCGCCGACCGGATCGACGACAAGGCCTCGGGGTTCGAGCTCGGCGCCGACGACTACCTGACCAAGCCGTTCGAACTGAGGGAGCTCGTCCTGCGCCTGAGGGCGCTCGACCGCCGACGTGCCCACGCCCGGCCCCCGGTCCGCGAACTCGCGGGCCTGCGGCTCGACCCCTTCCGCCGGGAGGTCTTCCGCGACGGACGCTATGTCGCGCTCACTCGCAAACAGTTCGCCGTCCTGGAGGTCCTGCTCTCCGCCGAGGGCGGCGTCGTCAGCGCCGAAGAGCTGCTGGAACGGGCCTGGGACGAGAACGCCGACCCTCTCACCAACGCCGTCCGCATCACGGTCTCCGCGCTGCGCAAACGCCTCGGCGAACCATGGATCATCGCCACGGTGCCCGGCGTCGGCTACCGGATCGACACCGACGAGGGAAGCAGCACCCCCAGCACCACCACCGGCCTCGGCGGGACGCATGGATAGGCGGCGCCCAGGGCTCAGCGCCCGACTGAAACTCACCCTCAGCTACGCGGGATTCCTCGCCGTCGCGGGCACTCTCCTGCTGGCCGTGGTGTGGGTGTTCATCCTGCGCTACGTGCCCGACAGCCCCAAGGGCCTCCTGGGGATCGCCCCCAACCGCTACCTCCTGGTGCGCACCTTCGTCCCGGCCGCGGCCCTGGCGATGGGCTTCCTGCTCCTGTTCGGCCTCGTCGGGGGATGGCTTCTCGCCGGCCGGATGCTCGCCCCGCTCACCCGGATCACCGAGGCGGCACGAACGGCCGGGAACGGGTCGCTGTCCCACCGGATCCGTATGCAGGGCCGCCAGGACGAATTCCGGGAACTCTCCGACGCGTTCGACTCGATGCTCGAACAACTTGAGTCGCACGTCGCCGAACAACAGCGGTTCGCCGCGAACGCCTCCCACGAACTGCGCACCCCGCTCGCCATCTCGCGGACCCTCCTCGACGTCGCCCGCAAGGACCCCACGCAGGACCGGGACGCACTGATCGAACGCCTGCACGCGGTCAACACCCGGGCGATCGGCCTCACCGAGGCACTCCTGCTGCTGAGCCGCAGCGACCGCGGCACCTTCACGCGCGAGAGCATCGACCTCTCCCTCGTCGCCGAAGAGGCCACCGAAACCCTGCTTCCCCTCGCCGAACAGCGCGGCATCACGCTCGACGTCACCGGCGGGCCGGCCAGAACCAGCGGCTCCGCCGAACTCCTGCTGCGGATGGTCACGAACCTCGTCCAGAACGCCATCGTCCACAACCTCCCCACCGGCGGCACCGTGACGGTCCACACCGAGACACAGGGCGACACCAGCGTGCTGCGCGTCGAGAACACCGGACGCCGACTTCCCCCGGAACTGGTCCCCACCCTCACCGAACCCTTCCAACGCGGCACGGACCGCGCCCGCACCGACGAACACGCCGGCGTCGGCCTGGGCCTGGCCATCGTGCACAGCATCGCCCGCGCCCACGACGGCACCCTCACCCTCACCCCCCGCGACCCCGGCGGCCTCCTGACCACCGTCCGGCTACCCCAGCAGGTCCGCCGCGACCGTCTGCTGCGCCGCAGAGCAGGTGCTGAAGGGGAGGCCCGACAGCCCGCCTTGAGCCATGGCTGATCGAGCGAGAGCATGCGACTTTGGCCGAACCGGGGGAGGCGTAGTGCACGGGAAGACGGTCGCCGTCACGGGCGCGGCGGGGAACATCGGTTCCGTCACACGGGCGGCGCTGAGACGCGAGGCGGCGCCTGCGCTCCTGCTCGAACAGGCACGAGTTGATCGGCTCCGGCTACGAGGGCCTCTCAGTCGGCAAGAACGGCCCGCACCGTCTTGCCGCCGCCCACGGTCGGCATCACGTCGACCCGTTGGGCCGCGTGCCGCACCATGGCCAGCCCTCGCCCGCTCTCACCGTGTGCGGTCAGCGGACGGACGCGTGGCAGTGCCGAACTGCCGTCGGACACCTCGATGCAGACCTGTCTGTCCGAGACCGCCACACGCAGACGGCAGTCACCGTCACCGTGCCGTACGGCGTTGGTGACCAGCTCGGAGACCACCAGCTCGGCATCCGCAACCTGCGACGCCGATGGCGGTGCCCAGGGGTGGCCACGGCCGGCGAGGAACGCACGCGCCAGTCTGCGAGCCTGTCGGGCGGCGGCCATGTCCTGGGGAAACAGGTACTCCACTCGGGCGGAACGCCGATGGGCGCCGGTGGGCGCACGCATGGCGGATCACTTCCCCTCCTAGGACGAACCGGCCTCGCGAGTCACACGGCCGAGGCCGGAGCCGCGGAATCTCAGCCGCGGCTGCTCCTGCCTTCCGGTGATGCCCCGTTCCGTGAGGCCCAACCCTCCTCGGCATGTTCGAAGCCGGCCCGACGACGAGCAGGACGCCCTCGAACATGCCGGCAGGGTGAACCGGATCCGTCCCGCCGAAAGACCGGCAGCCGTCTCCGACCTGCTGACTCGACGCATCCGGGGGACAAGGGCGTTGGCCGGTCGACGGGGCGGGTAGCAGCGGTGCAACCAGCAGGCCGCGGACGACAGGAGTCGCCATGAACAGCGCACCGGAAACCTTGGACACCTTCCTCGACCGGGTGGCCGACGGCGGAGGCTACACCTGCCCCCAGCAGGCGGCGCGAGCCACCCAGCACGTGCTCGAGGTCCTCGGCGCTCACCTGGTGGGCGACGACCGCACCGATCTGGCCCGCCTGCTGCCCCGCCACTGCGGCCCGCTGCTGAGCGCGACGGAACCGGCCACCGAGCCGCTGCCACCGGAGAGTTTCGTCGCAGCCGTGGCCGAGCGAGGCGACGACAGTGTCGCCGAGGCCAGACGCGCGGTCACCGCCGTGCTCCCGGTCCTGGCCGAGCTGGCTGACGACGCCCTGCTGCGCCGCATCCTCACCCAGCTGCCCCCGGGCCACGCCGGCCTGTTCGGACGCACCGAGCCGGCCTGACCGGGCCAGCGCCCACGACCCGACGTCACGAGGCGAAGGCTGCGGCGAGTTGACCGATCAGCGCCGCCGCCGAGGGATGAGGGTCACGACGTGGCGTGATCGTGTAGATGCCGCGCGACGGCGGATCCACGAGGGGCACCGTCATGACGTCGGGCCGCAGCGCGCACGTCAGCACTCCGGGTATCAGCGCGATGGCGTGGCCGGCCGCGACCAGTGCCAGCTTGCCGTGCAGGTCGGCCGCGGTGAGGTCGATACGCGGGCTGACCCCGGCGCGGGCGGCATGCCGGCGCAGCAGCGCCGCCGAGCCGTCGTTGTCCTCGACCCAGATCTCGTCGGCCAGAGCCTGAACCGCCACGAGAGCCTGCCCGCCGTGCGGATGGCCGAGAGGCAGGACGACGACCATGTCGTCCATCCCGAGGAACCGCCGCTCGACCCGCGAGTCTTCGGACAGTCCCGGCGGTGCGTCGGTGACGACAGCGAGGTCGAGATCCCCGGCGACCACGCGGCCGTGAAGATCCCGGCTCAGGCCGGGCAGCAGGCTCCAGCGCATGGGCCCGTTCTTCGCCAGCAGATCCCGGACGGCCGAGGGGACGATACCCGCGGCCAGTGAGGGCGTGGCACCTACGGCCAGCGGCCGTTCGGACACGCCGTCGCGAACGTCCCGCACGGCACGCACCGCACGGTCGGCCTCGTTGAGCGTGGCCACGGCATGACGCCGGAACACCTCGCCGGCCGGAGTCGGTCGCACACCACGTGCATGGCGCTCCAGCAGGGCCACCCCCAGCTGCCGCTCCAGCCCGGCGATCTGCCGCGACACGGCCGACTGCGTGTGCTGGAGCTCGGCGGCCGCCGCCGACAGCGAACCGAGCCGGCACACGGTCACGAAGGCGCGCCACACCGTCAGATCCATGGCGCCAGTATGCCCAGCCGGTATGCGCGTCCCGCAGGGCAGCCCTGCCAGATCTTCGCTTGTCGCAACCCTCCCGGATCCACCACGCTGACGCCCATGACCACACCGCACACCACCGCCGTGAACGGCCCAAACCGCCCCCGGACACCGGACGTTGCCGCCGCCACGGCACCCGCCGTCGATATCGCCGTGCTCGCACCGCTGCGCGCCTACATCCGCGGCCACGCCACCGGCGACCCCACCCACTTCCGCGACGCGTTCCTGCCCAGCGCCCATATCGAGGGCATCCGGGACGGCGCCTTCGTCTCCTGGCCCCTGGACGAGTACTGCGCTCTCTTCCCCGGCCGCCCTGCCCCGGACGAACCGACCCGGTCCCGCCGTATCGACACCGTCGATGTCCACGGCACCGTCGCGACCGCCACCATGACACTCGTGCACGGCGCGGACACCTTTACCGACGTCTTCCTGCTGGTCCGCGTCGACGACAGCTGGCGCATCGCCAACAAGGCCTACCACCGCCACTCCTGATCACCATGATCGCCAACAGGGGGAGGGGACCGGCACACGTCCGCCGGTCTCAGCACGGCACTGCCTCCGAACGCCGCCGGTGCGAAGCCGCGGCTGCAACTCGGGAAGATGGCTGCATCGTGACGCACGTCACCGTACGCGCCGTACCTACCGGTCGGTACCCTCCTCGTAGACTGCGAACGACAGGAGACGCGATGTCTGCGACCAACCGCCAGATCCGTCTGGCCGCCCGCCCCGTCGGCGACGTGAAACCCGAGGACTGGGAGCACCGTTCCGTCCCCGTCGAGGAACCGGGCCCGGGCCTGTTCGCGGGACGGACGCGCTTCATCTCCCTGGACCCGGCCATGCGCGGCTGGCTCGACGACCGTCCCTCCTACCTGCCGCCGGTCGGCATCGGCGAGGTCATGCGCGCCGGATCGGTCATCGAGGTCACCGCCTCGAACCACCCCGACTACCGGCCGGGCGACCACGTGGTCGGCACCTTCGGCGTCCAGGAGTACGTGGTCTCCGACGGCAAGGGCGCGATGAAGATCGACACCTCCCTCGCCCCGCCCTCCACCTATCTCGGCGCGCTCGGCATGCCCGGCATGACCGCCTACTTCGGCCTCCTCGACGTCGGAGCACTCAAGGACGGCGAGACCGTCGTGGTGTCGGGGGCGGCCGGTGCGGTCGGCACCATGGTGGGCCAGATCGCCAAGGCCAAGGGCTGCCGGGTCGTGGGCATCGCCGGGGGACCGGAGAAGTGCGCCCTGCTCACCGGCGAACTGGGCTTCGACGCGGCGATCGACTACCGCGCCGAGGACGTGCGCAAGGCGCTGCGCCGCGAGGCCCCCGACGGCATCGACGTCTACTTCGACAACGTCGGCGGGGACATCCTCGACGCCGCCCTGACCCGGCTGGCGATGCACGCGCGCGTGGTGATCTGCGGAGCGATCAGCCAGTACAACAGCGCGACCGGCGTCAAGGGCCCCTCCAACTACCTGACGCTGCTGGTGCGCCGGGCCCGCATGGAGGGCTTCGTCGTCTTCGACTACGCCAAGCAGTACGCCAATGCCGCGCGCGAGATCGCCTCCTGGATCCGGGACGGCCGCATCAAGGTGAAGGAACACGTGGTGAGCGGAACCGTGGACGACTTCCCCGAGACGCTGCAGATGCTCTTCTGCGGCGAGAACGTCGGCAAGCTCGTCCTCGAACTGGAGTGATCCCGGCGTCCCCGGAGGGGCGCGGCCGGTCCGTGGCTCGCACGTGCGGGTTTGTCGTGCGCCGCGGACCGGACCTGCGGTGACGGACACAACGCGGGGACCCATAGGGTGCCTTCATGTCTGCCCGCCTGAATTCGACGAGAACCCGCGCCGCCCTGCACACCTCGGCGCGTGTGTCCGGGGAACTGCTGCTCGTCGCCGTGATGTCCGCAGCGGTCCTCTGGCTCGTGGGCCGGATGTGGTCCGTCGTCTGGCCGCTCATAGTCGGCCTGCTCCTCACCACGCTCACCTGGCCCCTGGCCCGCCTCCTCCGCCGGCGCGGCCTGCCCCCGGCCCTGGCCGCCTCGCTGGTGACCGTACTGTTCCTGCTCGTGGCCGCCGGCACCGTCGCGCTGATCGCCGTGCCGGTGGCGTCCCAGTCGGGGGAACTGGCAGACGGGGTGGTCGCGGGCATCGACAGGCTGCGCGAATGGGCCGCCGGGCCCCCGCTGAACATCGGCGAGGACCGCATCGCCGGCGCCCTCGACTCGGCGGCGGCCCGCGTCCAGGACAGCGCCGGAAGCATCGTCACCACCGCCGTCACGGGCGTGAGTACCGTGTTCAACGGTGTGATCACCGCCATCCTCGCCCTGTTCCTGATGTTCTTCTTCCTCAAGGACGGCCCGCGCTTCCTGCCCTGGCTGGAGCGCCAGTTGCCCGGCCGGCTCGCCACCGACGTACCGGTCGTCGCCGCACGCTGCTGGAACACCCTGGGCGCGTTCGTACGCTCCCAGGCCCTGGTCGGCCTGCTCGACGCCGCCTTCATCGGACTGGGCCTGTGGATCCTGGGCGTACCCCTGGTCCTGCCCCTCGCCGTGCTGACCTTCGTCTCGGCGTTCGTGCCGATCGTCGGTGCCCTGTTCGCCGGTCTGGTCGCGGTCCTCATCGCGCTGGTGTCGAACGGCCTCACCGACGCCCTGCTCGTCCTCGCGATCATCGTCGTGGTGCAGCAGCTGGAGGGCAACGTCTTCCAGCCGATGATCCAGAGCCGCGGCCTCGGCCTGCACGCCGCGGTCGTCCTGCTGGCGGTGACCCTGGGCGGCAGCCTGGCCGGCATCGTCGGCAGCCTCCTCGCCGTACCGGTAGCCGCACTGATCGCCGTGGTGTGGAACTACCTCCGCGAGCAACTCAGCGACCCACCGCAGGAACCGGAACCCGTGGTAGCGACCGGCGAGACCCACTGACCGCTCGCGGGGCCGATGAGGGGGAGTCGACCGGAGCGAAGCCGTGCAGGAGCCCTTACGACACCGGCGGGATCCGATAGACGGAGACGTGAGAACGCGACTCGGCGGTGAACTCGGTGCCGACCCAGTCCGCGTGCCGGCTCTCCAGCTCGAAGCCGGCCAGCTGGGCCATCAGGTCCAGTTCGGCCGGCCAGATGTAGCGATGAGGGCTCCGGAACAACCGTGCCTGCTCGGTCTCGTCGAAGTGGAAGTGGTGCGACACCACGTGCTGGCGCAGGACGTCGTAGGTGTCCAGACCGATGTAGCCGGGTTCCGCCTGCCACACGGTCGCCGTCTGACCCGGCGGGAGTTTGCGCAGCTCGGGCACCCAGAGCTCGATCACGAACCGGCCACCGGGCGTCAGATGACGGGCGGCGTTGCGGAAGCACTGGACCTGCTCGTCCTGGGTGAGGAGGTTGGAGATCGTGTTGTAGACGAGATAGACGAGGGCGTACTCCCCAGGAACGTCCGCGGTCGCCATGTCGCCGATGACCACGGGGATCGTCGCCTCGTCCGCCTTGGTGCGCAGCTGCTCCACCATCGGAAGGGACAGCTCGACACCGGCGACCGACACCCCTCGCTCCGAGAGCGGGACGGCCACCCGCCCGGTCCCGATGGCGAACTCCAGCGCTGCTCCGCCTCCCGCCAGCCGAGCGAGCCGTTCCACGGTGGGCTCCAGCAGCTCGGGCGCGAACATACCGGCCCCGGGCGTGTCATAACGCCGGGCGGCCTCGGAGTTCCAGATCGTCTCCTGCTGCATTCCCTCCACGGTCGCCGCCGACTTGGGCGATGTCCAACGACTTTCCGAATGGGGGCTGCCGAACAAGCCTACGTCGCCCCGGAGCCCTGGGACTGCCCGATCGGACCGTCATCGCCTGGCCGTCGCCACGGCCCGAGCCCGGAGACGGCGTCTTCTGGAACACGCCGGAGATCGTCGCGTGGGCGTAGGGTCGTCCCGACGAACTCGGTTGTCCCGTAAGCCGGTTCGCTCTACAGTGATCCCACTTCGATCACACGCTCCCCCAGAAGTACGCCGCAGAGCGGGAGCGTTCCACCTCGCTGAGGTGCCGGAGGGGCGGCAGCCGCTTCTTTGCCGACCCTTCCTTTCGGAGGTTCCCGCATGAACGTCGGTATCGGTCTGCCCATCGGCGACCCTGCCACCCTGCTCACCTGGGCCCGGCGCGCGGACGCCGGTCCGTTCAGCACGCTGGGCCTGCTGGACCGGCTCGTCTACGACAACCCCGAACCCCTCGTCGCCCTGGCCCTCCTCGCCGGCGCCACCTCCCGCATCCGCGTCCAGACCGAGGTGCTGCTCGCCCCGCTCCGTGACACCGTCCTCCTCGCCAAACAGACCGCCACCGTGGACCGCATGACCGGCGGCCGGCTCGTGCTCGGTCTCGGCATCGGCGGCCGGGACGACGACCACCAGGCCGCGGGCACCGACAAGCGCACGCGCGGACGCCGCCTGGACGAACAGATGCCGGTACTGCGCCGCCTGTGGGCCGGTGAACCCTACCGTGCCGGTGTCGGCCCGGTCGGCCCCGCGCCGGCGCGGCCCGGCGGTCCAAAGGTGCTCTTCGGCGGCTTCAAACCCGTCGCACTCGAACGCGTCGCGCGCTGGGGTGACGGCTTCCTGGCCGCGGCGCCGCCGTCCTGGGCAGAGGGCCTGTTCGACACGGTCCGCACGTACTGGAAGGAGTACGGCCGCGACGGCGCACCGCGCCTGGTCGCGCAGGTCAACGTCGCCCTCGGCCCGCAGCACGTGATCGACGACGCCCGCACCGCCCTGCACGCCTACTACGCCTTCACGGGCATGGCGGACCGGATGGCCGCGAGCACCCTCACCACTCCCGGCGCGATCCGCGAAGCGATCTCCGCCTTCACGGACCTCGGCGCCGACGAGGTCATGCTCTACTGCTACGGCCTCGACCCCGACCAAGTGGACCGCCTCGCCGACATCCTGTGACCCACCCGAAAACCGGTGGGACGATTACGGCGGCCACTGCTATGTTCCCCGAGGCCGTGCGAGAGAACGAGGAGGTGGTACCCGTGAACGTATCGACATGGGTGCTCCCCTCAGGGGTCACGGCCGGGCGATAGGACGTCCGGGAGCGCCGTCCAACAGCGCTTCCGAAAGGCACGACCATGCGCTTCACTTCCGAACAGCACGTTGGCGACGGCATCTTCGAACGCGAGTTCAGCCTCGGCGCGATCCCCGGCACCCTCTGGACGCCCGTAGCCACCGCACCGGCCCCGCTGATCCTCATGGCCCACAACAACGGCCTGCCCCAGCGGGAGCCCCGGCTGGTGGCCCGAGCCAGGGCGACCGCGGCGTACGGCTACGCGGTGGCGACGATCGACGCCGCCGGGTGCGGTGACCGGCCCCGCTCCGCCGCCGAGGAGCGGGCACGCGCCGAGCTCCGCGAGGCCGTGCAAACCGGTGAGCCGGACGACGAGATCTTCGAGTCCGTGGTCGGGCCCCCTCGTCGAGAAGGCGGCCCCGGAGTGGCGGACCACCCTGGACGCCCTCCTCGCCCTGCCCGGGATCAGCGGCCCGGTCGGGTACTCGGGGTGGACCGCCCTCGGCATCCGCCTCGCGATGCTGGAGCCGCGCATCGCGGCCGCCGGCTTCTTCGCCGGAGGCTACGTGCCCCGCGTCCAGCGCGAGGAGGCCCGGCAGGTCAGCGTTCCGCTGCTGCTCCTGCTGCAGTGGGACGACGAAGGCAACCCCCGGCAGCGGGCCCTGGACCTGTTCGACACTTTCGGCAGCAAGGAGAAGACGCTGCACGCGAACCCGGGCGGGCACACCGGCACCCCCTGGTTCGAGGTGGAGGACGGGGCCCGCTTCATCGACCGGCACCTGAAGTAAGCCGGGCCCGACTGCCCGGCACGGGCTGGGGGACCCGGCGTGCAAGCCGCCCTCAGACGCCGTCCCCCGGCCCCCGGGCGTCCGGACACCGCACGGCAAGGGCCGCGATGTCGTCGTCGAGCCTCCCACCGCTGTAGTGGAGCAGGTCCCGGTGGAGCCGGTCGAGCAGCTCACGGGGCGGCGCCGGGACCTGCCGCCGCATCCAGTCCGGCAGGGGGAAGAACTCGCCGGTGCGGTCCCGTGTCTCCGTCACGCCGTCGGTGTAGACCAGCAACTGGTCGCCCGGGGCGAAGGCGAAGGTGTCGACGTAGTAGTCGTCGCCGATCAGCGTCGCGAGGTTGAGCGGCGGTGAGGCGGCGCTGGGTTCGAGAACGCGGACCTCATCGCGGTGCACGAGCAGCGGTGGCGGGTGCCCGCAGTTGAGAAGCCTGACCTGGCCCCCGCCGGGCGGAATCTCGGCGATCAGGGCGGTGGCGAAGCGCTCCGGCAGGTCGGGAGCGGGGAACCTGGCACTGTGGCGGGTCGTGCTGATCTCCAGACGACGGACGATGCTCCTCAGGTCGGGCTCGTCGTACGCGGCGTCCCTGAAGCAGCTGATCACCGCCGACGCCGCTCCCACGGCCGACAGACCCTTGCCGCGCACATCGCCGATGAGCAGCCGGACCCCGTGCGGTGTGGCGGCCACTTCGTAGAAGTCCCCGCCGATCCGGGCCTCCACCTGGGCCGCCCGGTACAGCGATTCGATCTCGAGGTCCCCGACGAGGCGCGGCAGCGGCCGCATGAGCACCTTCTGGGCCGCGTCGGCGACGAGCCTGACCCGCAGGAGCGTCTCCTCCCGCTGGAGCCGGACACTGCTCGCATACGCGGCGGCCAAGGTGACCGCGACGATCGCAGCCGCCGTGTAGGGGATGCCGAGGTCGGTGTAGAAGAACCCGAGGCAGATCATGACCAGCAGACAGAAGGTGCCCAGCAGGACCGTGGGCAGCACCGGCCACATCGCGGCGGCGAGTGCGGGCGCGGCGGGCAGGAGCCGGCTGAACGCGATCTCCCTGGGGGTGGAGAACGCCAGGCCGGCGATGAGCACCGAAAGGATCACCGGTGACAGCAGGCCAGCCCTCCACCGTCCGCCCTCGGGCGGGTAACGGCGCCGCATCGTTCTGGACTTGATCACAAACGCATCATATCCAGGCATAACGGACGTCCGGCTTCAGCGGAGTAGAAGCCTCGGGTGCGGTGATCCGCGCAGTGCCGCAGAGGATTCGTGCCGACGCGACGGAGTGCGGACCGATGTCACCGGCCGGACGGGGAAACCGTCGCTACTCCGGCGTGTCGTTCAACCACTGGGCAAGTACGGCAGCTTCGCTGTGGTCCGCGTCCTTGGTAGCGGTGAGAAGCGTGA
Organism: Streptomyces sp. 15-116A; assembly: GCF_025290915.1. GTDB lineage: Bacteria > Actinomycetota > Actinomycetes > Streptomycetales > Streptomycetaceae > Streptomyces. The sequence continues at coordinate 15,606 of NZ_JAOCQE010000141.1, forward strand.
CGTCGTCGTGGGCCGCAATGCCGCGCAGATGCTGCACTGCTTCCTGGTGTTCGGGGTCGTGCAGCTCGTCGACGTACCGTTCGCGGAACTCGGCGAAGCGTTCCGGGTCGTGGTGATACCAGCGGCGCAGATCGGTGGACGGAGCGACGTCCTTCAGCCACTCGTCGAGGCCGGCTTCCTCCTTGCTCACGCCACGCGGCCATAACCGGTCGACGAGCACCCGCTTGCCGTCCTCCGGTGAGGGGTCCTCGTAGATCCTGCGATACCTGACCTGTCCGGTCATGACGACACCTTCTCCGGGCGGATCTCCATCATGGTGCTGCGCGGGTGTCCTTTGTTGCTCCAGGCGGCTTCCTGTCAACGTCTCTCAGCCTTTGCCGCCGGACCGGGGGACGCGATCCGAGTAGTCCATTCGATGGACCCAAGGCCCTTGTGCAGCCACGTCTCACGGCTGGAAGTACGCGGACATCGGGTGGCTGACCCAGTTCGGCTGCTTGACGCCGGTCGGGAGGAATTCCTTCATCACCGGTGCCAGGTCGATGACCGGGGTGCCGGAGACCGCGTCGAGGCCCACCACCGTCAATTCGCGACCCTGGACGGATTCGATGGCGCAGGACGTCACCCCGATGCGGTTCGGCCTGTGGGGACCACGGCCGGCGACGACGCCCGTGGCCGGGAGGTCGGTGCGGCCGCGGTAGGGCCCCGCGCAACTTCATGCCACGAACGCGGCGACCTCGCACCCTCACTCGCGGCTGAGAAGTCGACGTTCTGCGAGTTCACGCCGCGCGGCCGAGCTCGCCCACGGCACGGGCGGCCTCTTCCCAGGCGAGGCTGACCGCACGATGTGCGACGGCCGTGCCGCCCGCGACGTCGGTCGGCAGGTACAGGGGCGTGCCGACGTGGACGTGCAGCCGTGGCCGCCGGAGCGGAGCCGTCAGGGCGCCGGCGAACTGCTTCGCGGTCGATCCGGAGGACAGGCGCCGGGCACCCGCGTGCCCCACCGGTACGACGGGCGCGCCGGTCACCTGCGCCAGGCGGGCGAGCCCCGTG